>CAYVNX010000071.1:0-9732 GCA_964453165.1 uncultured Candidatus Kuenenia sp.
TCGCGTCGCGGGCGAGGATACGCCCCAATTGCTCCGCGAGCGTTCGCCGACCCCCGAGCCTACCCCGTTTAGGGTCCCACGAGCCGCTCCAAGGATCTCAGACCCGCTCTCTTCTTGGCTCCCTGGTATGAAGGGTCACGGATTGATTGCTCGGGTACGATGTCGGTTTCGCAAGCAAGCGGCCGGGTGACAGGTTTTCCGCCGCGAGCGAGGCATCTATGGGCGACGCTGAAATCAGGTCCGAGTCGTGGTGGTGGCTCGACGTCGCCGGGCTCGATGCGATCGTGGCTGCGCTGACGAGAGCCGGGCATCGCGTGGTCGGTCCTCAGGTGGCCGACGGGGCCGTGGTGCTTCGCGATCTTGCGACCGCCCGGGATCTCCCCCAGGGCTGGCTCGACGATCAGGATGGCGGCCACTACCGGCTGCGGCAGGACGAGACTGCCGGGGTCTTCGACCACGTGGTCGGGCCTCATTCACTCAAGAATTTTCTGTTTCCGCCACGGGAGACGATCGCCCGCTTCACCCGCACGGACGGATCCTGGACGCAGCAGCCGAGTGACGACACTGGGCCGCCGCTGGCGGTGATCGGCGTTCGGGCCTGCGACCTCGAGGCCCTGCGGATCCAAGATCGCGTGTTCATGGGTGGCGACTATGTCGACCCTGGCTACGCCGCCCGCCGCGAGCGGCTGTTTCTCGTCGCCGTGAATTGCCGGCGGGCGGTCGCCACGTGCTTTTGCCATTCGATGGGCTGCGGGCCGGCCGTGACCCATTCGGCCGATCTGTCGCTGACCGAGTGCACCGCCGCCGGCGGCGAGCCCAGGTTTGCCTGCGAGGTGGCGTCGCAGCGTGGGGCGGCGATCCTGGCCGCCGCGGCGATCGACGGTCTGGTCGCGTGCTCGGCCGAAGAGATCGACGCCGCCCGCGGCGTGCCGCAGGATCTGTGTCGCCGGATGCACGAGCGGCGGGCCGAGGCCGGCCAGCCTCGCCCGCGGAGCCTCGACACCCACGGCATCCGCGATCTCTTGTTCGACAATCTCGAGCATCCACGATGGGAGGAGGTCGCCACCCGCTGCCTCTCCTGCACCAACTGCACGCTCGTCTGCCCGACCTGCTTCTGCGGGAGCGTCACGGAGGTGGCCGATCTCTCGGGCGACCATGTCTCGCGCGAGCGACAGTGGCAGAGCTGCTTCACCCTCGACCACGCCCGGATGCACGGCCAGAGTGTCCGCAGTTCCACGGCCTCGCGGTATCGGCAGTGGCTCACCCACAAACTCGCCGGCTGGATCGACCAATTCGACTCCTCGGGCTGCACGGGCTGCGGCCGGTGCATCACCTGGTGTCCGGTGGGCATCGACATCACCGAGGAGGTGGCCGCCATCCGCGCGTCGCCCAAGGATGGCGGCGGGGAGCAGCATCCATGATTCGCTCCGCTCCATTGTGCCAGCCGGTCGACGTGGATCCCTGGCGGTCGCATCCGGCCCGCATCCTGCGGATCATGGCCGAAGTGCCGGGCGTCCAGACCTACGAACTCGAGTTTCGCGACCCGGAGATCCGTGCGGCCTACCGGTTCGCCGCCGGTCAATTCAACATGCTCTACCTACCGGGAATCGGCGAGGCCGCGATCTCGATTTCGTCCGCTGTCTCCCGGCCAGAGGTTCTCTCCCACACGGTCCGGGCCGTCGGCAACGTGACCACCGCCCTGGAGCGGCTGGCGGTGGGCGATGAGGTGCTCATCCGCGGGCCCTACGGCCGCCCCTGGCCGGTGGCCGAATTGGAGGGAAGGCATGTGGTGATCGTGGGGGGCGGGCTCGGGCTGGCCTCCCAACGGACGGCGATCGATCAGTTCGCCAGACACCGGGACCGCTACCGGAGCGTGACGATCCTCCATGGGGCGAAGACACCGGCCGATCTCTTTTTCACGGGCGAGTATCCGGCCTGGCAGGCGGCCGGCGTCGATGTCCGGCCCACCGTCGACACACCCGACGAAGCCTGGACGGGCCGGGTGGGACTCGTCACCTCGCTGTTTGCGGAACTTGCGATCGAGCCTGAGCGGGCGGGCGTGCTCTGCTGCGGCCCCGACCCGATGATGAACGCCGTGGCCCGGGCCGCTGCGAGCGTGGGCATCGGTCCGGCCGACGTCTTTGTGTCCCTGGAGCGAAACATGGCCTGTGCCGTACGGCACTGTGGCCTCTGTCAATTCGGTCCGACGTTTGTCTGCCAAGACGGCCCCGTCTTTCCCTACGATCGAATCGCCCGATTCATCGCCGTGCCTCACCTGTAGGCCAGACCCGCCCCGTGGGAGATCGTGCCATGCCCGCCACCTCCGCCCCGCCGCGGCTCGCCGTCTTCAAGTTCGCCTCCTGCGACGGTTGCCAACTCCAGTTGCTCGACGCTACCGCGCTGCTCGAGATCGCCGAGCGAGTGCAGATCGTCCATTTTCTCGAGGCGACGTCGCGGATCGAGCCCGGGCCCTACGACATCGGGCTGGTCGAGGGTTCGATCTCCACGCCTCACGATGCCGAGCGCATTCGCGAGGTTCGGAGGCAGTGCCGCTTTCTGATCACGATCGGGGCCTGTGCCACCTCAGGCGGGATCCAGGCCCTACGCAACTGGGGCCGGCTCGACGAGTTCATCGGCGCGGTCTACGCCAGCAAGCCCTACGTCGACTCGCTCGCGACGAGCACCGCGATCGCCGACCATGTGCCGGTGGATTTCGAGCTGCGAGGCTGTCCGATCGATACCGGCCAGCTCGTGGAGCTGATCACGGCGATCCTGCTCGGAAGGAAGCCGCGGGTGCCTGCCCACAGCGTGTGCATGGAGTGCAAGTCCCGGGGCACGGTCTGTGTGGCGGTGGCCAAGGGCGTGCCCTGCCTCGGGCCGGTGACGCAGGCGGGCTGTCACGCGATCTGCCCGGCTCACGACCGGGAGTGCTTCGGCTGCTTCGGGCCGGCCGAGGCGCCGAATCTCGTGAGTCTGACGGGCTTCTACGAGCGGCGGGGCACGCCTGCCGACTCGCTCCTGCGACTCGTTCGCGGGATCAACGGCTACGCACCGGCGTTTCGGGCGGCCGGAGACGAGCTGGAAGCGGCAGGGCGGGGTGAGCCATGAGCGGCGACGGCATCCGGAAGATCTCGGTCAATGCCCTGGCCCGGGTGGAAGGGGAGGGTTCGCTCCACGTGCGGCTCTCCGGGGGTCGGGTGGAGATCGCCGAGTTCTCGATCTTCGAGCCCCCCCGATTCTTCGAGAAGTTCATCCGCGGCCGCGAGGTGCGGGAGGTGCCCGACCTCGTCGCCCGGATCTGCGGTATCTGTCCCGTGGCCTACCAAATGACCGGCTGCCTGGCCTTGGAACGGGCCCTGGGCATCGCGACCACCGCCGGGATCGAGTTACTGCGACGGCTGCTCTACTGCGGCGAGTGGATCCAGAGCCATGCTCTCCACATCCATCTCCTCCATGCCCCCGACTTTCTTGGGCACGAGAGCGGTATCACGCTCGCCAAGGTGGCGCCGGAACTCGTCGAGCGGGGGCTGCGGCTCAAGGCGATCGGCAACCGGATCATGGAGGTGGTCGGCGGCCGGGCGGTGCATCCGATCAATGTCGCGGTCGGCGGCTTCCATAAGGCCCCGGCCGTGGCCGATCTCCAGGGGTTGCTGCCCGACCTGGAGTGGGCGGCTGCCGCGGCCGAGGAGGTGGTGCGGGAGGTCAGCCGGTTCGACTTCCCCGACTTCGCCCGCGGCTACGAGAGCGTCAGCCTGCGTCACCCGGATGAATATCCGATGAACCAGGGGCGGATCGTCTCCTCCGGCGGGCTCGACATCGACGCGACCGACTACGAAACGCACTTCGTGGAGCGGCAGGTTGCCTGGAGCACGGCGCTGCAGAGCGTGATGCTGCCGGAGGCGAAGCCCTATCTCGTCGGCCCGCTCGCCCGGTTCAACCTCTGCTTCGACCAACTGCCGCCGCGGGCCCGGGCGGCGGCCGAGGCTGCCCGGATAGCCTGGCCGATGACCAATCCGTTCCAGAGCATCATCGCCCGCGCGATCGAGATCGTGGCGGCGTGCGAGGAGGCGATTCGGATCGTGCGGGCGGCCCGCGCGGCGATCTCGCCCTGCCGGATTCCGTTCGAGCCTCGTGAGGCCGAGGGCTCTCATGCCACCGAAGCGCCGCGGGGGCTCATCTACCATCGCTACCAGATCGGCGCCGACGGACTCGTCGCCTTCGGCACGATCGTGCCGCCCACCTCGCAGAACCAGGGGCAGATCGAGGCCGATCTCCGCGACATGCTGCCGGGAATCGCGGGCCTCGACGACGCAGCGCTGACGCAGCGATGCGAGCACATGATCCGCAACTACGACCCCTGCATCAGCTGCGCGACGCATTTCCTCTCGCTCACGGTCGAACGGTCGTGAGGGTCTTGGCGAGCCAGCGGAGTGAAGCGGCCTCGGTGGCATCGTCTGCATGAACGCTGCCGACCCGCCAGCGGGCCGCCGGCGACCGCACTTCGACGACGCGGCCGCCGGGCGAATCGACTGTGGCGATGGAATCGAGCTCGGACGTCGCCACCGTCTCGACGGGAGCCAAGAGCCGACCAAGCCCGGGAATCCAGGCAACACACCAAGCCCCGGGATACTCCCATGCCGACTGCATGGTCTCGCGATCGACCGTGATGCACCGCCTGCCCGTCAGAAGCATCCACCAGGCCCAGGCCACCGCGAGGCCGAAGCCGCCACCAGGCAGGCTGATCAGGAGTTGCTCCCGGAGTCTGATGGGGCGGCCATTGAAGGTCTGACCAGGGAGCCAAACGCCGACTGCCATGGCGAGGCCGATCAGGCTCAGGAGGCTCGTCAGCACCAGAAAGCAGCCCAAGGCGGGCGGCCCACCCCGCCGGACTCGAGCAATCCGAAACCTGCCGGAAGCCTCATCATGGTCGACGCTCCATTCCCGCGGTTCGGGCTGGGCCGGTATTTCGGGCATGGTCGCCGCCCTCGCGAGACGTGGCTGAGTCGATCCGCCGCGGCTGCGTCGACGTTCGGGCTGATCTGTCGCGGTCGTGTCGATCAGATCGAGCCCCGTGAAGGCGGCGACCGCCTCCGCGACCCGCCAGACCTCGCTGCGGGCCGAATCAGGCCGCTCGATGAGGGGAACGGCACAGCGTGGCTCCCGGATCCTCAGGCGGGCCCGGCAGACCTCATACCGCCGTGGCCCGTGATGTCCCGAGACGCCACCGGTCGGGCTGACTTCGATCTGCGTACCGACCTCGACGCCGTCCACGTCGTTCAGATCGAATTCGCAGTTCGCGCAGCCGGTCTCGATGATCGGGGAGCGGACGAGGTACCGGCCTCGGCCCGTGGTCCGATCCAGTTCGAGCCGTTCACGGCCGACAGCGAGCGTGACCGCTCCCGACCAGAAGAAGACCTGTCCCAGGAGCAGGCCCACGCCGGCCGGCACGAGCGGCCAGAACTGCCCGGCGGTGAGCAGCCGCGCGATGAACATGCCGCAGCCGACCGTGGCAGCAAGGCCGGCGACGGTCAGCACAGCCATCCACTGCCACCCGCCGGGAACACCCGCGAGCACGAGTCGGGCTGGTTCACTTTCGACGATCCTCATCAGTCACATCGCCTTGTCCGAGATCCCGTGGCGGGACAGTCTGGCCTTGGCGTCAGGCGAGCAGCCAGCGGGCCAGCGAGAAGTAGATCACGAGGGTGACCATGTCGGTCGCGGCCAGTGACACGGGGCCCGCCGCCACCTGGGGCTCGCGGGCGAAGAGCCGCAGCAGGTTTGGCATCGCCGAGCCGATCACCGCTGCGGCGATGACGCCGCCCGTGATGCCGCCGAGCAGGGCCACGGCCACCGTCGCCTGCCCGAGCCAGACCAAGGCGACGAGGGCGACCGTGGCGGCACTGGCGAGTCCGAGCATCAGGCCCGTGGCGGATTCGTGGCGGATCGCCGCCGCGAGCGCGGCCACGGACGGCCGACGGCCGTGGAGCCGCTGCAGCGCGATGCTCACCGACTGGATCGCCACGCTCTCCGCCAGGGCGAGCACGACCGGGACGAATAGGGCGAGGGCCACCGCCTTTTCGAGCTCCGCCTGAAACAGCCCCGAGAGAAAGGCCGCCACGATCCCGCCGCCGATGTTGGCGAGGAGCCAGGGAAACCGGCTCTTGAATGCGGCGACCGGGGAGCGGGCCTGGGAGTCTTCGAAATGGACGCCGATCAGTTGGAACAGGTCGTCGAGTTCCTCGCGGCGATCGACGTCGGCGAGTTCCTCGGTGTAGAGATCGACGTCGACGATGCCGAGCATCCGCCGCTCCTCGTCGACCACGGGGAAGGCGAGCAGTTTGTGCAGCAGAAAGAACTCGCAGGCATCGAGCACGGTGGCCGCCGCGGGGATCGTGACCACCCGAGCCACCATCACGTCACGAATCGGGGTCGTGTCGGGTGAAAGCAGGAGCCGGCGGGTGGGCACGACGCCCGCCAGCCGGCCCTCGGCATCGAGCACATAGAAGTAGATGATCCGGCCCTCGGGCGGCGCGGTCCGGGCGGCGGCGATCGCCTGCCCCACGGTTTGATCAGCCGCGAGTCGGGCGAAGTCGGCCCGCATGTGGCGGGTGACCGGGTCGGCGAGGTGGGAGGTGGAGGCGGGGGTGGAGGGCATGGCGGATCTGCTCGAGCGCACTCGGGTTCCGTGGGGCATCGGCTCGGGGGCGGCCAACGTCGCGTCGCGGGCGAGGATACGCCCCCATGCTCCGCGAGCGTGCGCCGCCCCACTCGCCTATCGTCCCAGCCTGCCAGCCTGTCGCTACGGCTCAACGAGATACGCTTGAAGACGGCGGTCGAAGTCTGGCAGAGCCGTCCGCGTTGCGAAAGGGCGGAATGGTGGGATACGCTCTGGTGACAATGGAAGAAGCAATGACCGTTCCGCCGCCGCTGTTGCGTCCGCTTCGCCGGCCTGAACTCGACACGCTCATCGAGTGGGCTGCGGCCGAGGGCTGGAATCCCGGCCTCGACGACGCCGATGCTTTCTGGGCGACGGATCCGGAGGGGTTCGTCGCGGCTGAGATCGATTGTGGCGCCGGACCGGAGTTCGTCGGCGGCGGGTCGATCGTTCGCTACGGTCGGCGCTATGGCTTCATGGGCTTCTTCATCGTGCGGCAGGATCTGCGGGGCCGTGGGATCGGCACCCGACTCTGGTTTCATCGCCGCGATCTTCTCCGCTCCCGGCTCGACGCCGACGCTCCGATCGAGATGGACGGGGTGTTTGCCATGCAGGCGTGGTACGCCAAGGGCGGGTTTGCCTTGCAGCATCGTGAGCTGCGTTTCGAGGGCAGCCTTCGGCCAGAGCAAACGGTGGGCAATGCAGGGCGACTCGTGGAACTGGGGGCGGTGCCCTTCGAGGCGATCGAAGCCTACGACCGGCGGCACTTCCCGGCGCCCCGGCCGGAGTTCCTCGGCCGCTGGCTCGCCCGGCCAGGGGGGCATGCGGTTGGCATCCTTCGCGGCGGCGACCTCGCGGGCTTTGCCGTGTCTCGCCCCGCTCGCCGCGGCCACCGGATCGGCCCGCTCTTCGCCAACGATGCCGCGGCTGCCGAGACAATTCTGCTGGAATTGGCCCGGCGAGTCGGGGGCGAGACGCTGCAGCTCGACGCACCGGAGGCGAACCCCGCCGCGGTCGCACTGGCGAAAAAGCATGGGATGACCGAGGTGTTTGGCTGTGCCAAGATGACGCTCGGGCCGCCGCCTGTCCTGCCCTGGCCAGAGATTTTCGGGGTGACGACGTTCGAGGTGGGGTGATCGAGCCGCTACCATACCAGCGGTCGAAACGTGGAGGCGAGGCGATGGCTTCTGGACTGTGGACTGCGGCCGCGGCGTGTGCCCGAGGGGTGGCGGCCCAACTCGAGTCACCGAACAGGCGGGTCGTGCGACTCCTCGACGAAGGGAAGTATGTCGAGGCGGAGCCCTTGGCCCGGCTGGCTGTTGCCGAGGCCTTGAAGAAGAATCCCAGCCACCGCAACACAGCCAAGAGCCTGAACAACCTGGCCGAAGTGCTGCGAAACCTTGGTCGCTACGACGAGGCGGAACCGCTCTACCAGCAGGCTCTCGCGATTGACGAGCAGACGCTTGGGCCGCACCATCCAGACACGGCCATCGACCTCAACAACTTCGCGACGCTGTACTACAACCAGGGCCGTTACGACGAGGCCGAGCCGCTCTACCAGCGGGCCTTGGCGATCTACGAGCAGGTCAAGGGTTTGGAGCATCCCGAGACGGCTGCCAATCTCAACAACCTCGCCGTGCTCTACTTCAAGCAGGGTCGTTACGGCGAGGCAGAACCGCTCGCCAAGCGGGCGCTTGCGATCGACGAGAAGAAACTGGGGGCCAGCCACCCCGACACAGCCACCGACCTCAACAACCTGGCGAAACTCTTCGTCGCCCAGAGCCGGTTCACTGAAGCCGAGCCGCTCTACACTCGGGCCTTGGCGATTCGCATGAAGCGGCTCGGCCCAAACCACAAGGCGACCGTTCAGTCGCGGACCGAGCTCGAAGCCATGCGACAGACCCGTGACGGCGTCGCCACGCCCGGGTAGATCGCGGAATGCGTGCCCAGCCACGCGGCATCAGACGAGAAACACGACCGTCAGGGCCGTGAGGCCGACGAGCACCAGAGCGATTCCCATGAACTGGGCGAGCGGTGGGCGGTCGGCATAGCAATAGTCCTTGACTTCGAGTGCCCGGAGGGTACTTCGATGCTCCCACATGCCGGTCAGCGTGGCTGCGATCCCGAGCAGGATCAACGCCGCGCCGAAGACCCGGGTCTTCAACGGGGAAACCCCGACGAGCGTGCCGTCGAGGTTGATCGCGGCCTGTCCGAGCCGTTCGATGCCGAAGCCGAGGCTGATCATCGCCAAGCTCGTGCGAATCCACGCCAGGAGCGTGCGGTCGGCCGCCTGGCGGTTTCGATCGCGGGCTAGTTCGTTGGTGACGGAGGTGCCGGGATCGGACATGGTGACGGGAAAAACACAGTGCCAGCCATCGAATCCGGGCAAGCTGCCCGGGCTCGCCTGCAGGCAGGGGCGTTGAACGGCTAGGTCGGAAGCGAGCGGTGGAAGTGGACGTGCTTCCAGGCGTTGTCGATCCGCTGCCAGATGCGAGTCTCCTCGCATGGCTTGGTGACCGGCCGGCCTGCGTCGTCGAGCGTCTGCGTGAGTCGCACATAGGCGACCAGGGCGACGGTGTCGGACAGGAGCCTCACCTGGGGCGACGCCAGCGTGACGGTGACCGGCTTCGGGCTGCCGGGGGGCAGCCGAAAATAGAACTCGTGAAACGACAGTCCCTCGACGAGCTGGCCGCGGGCCTCGGGCTCGAAACAGGTGAGATCGTCGGCCACGAGTCGCACGTAGGCCTGCCAGTCTCCGGCCACGACGGCGGCGAGCAACTGGCGGGAGAGGTCGAGCAGTTCGGATTCGATCGCTGGAGGAGTATTCATGGCCGGCAAGGATAGGGCCACCGGCCCTGTCCATGCAAGCGAACGGCGGAGCGAGCCAGCTGCTGATCCAGGCATCGGCATGATGTCCGGCCGGCAGGAAGCCGGCCGCTGCGAGGCGAGGTGCACCTTGGCTGCACCTTCGCCGAGCTCAGGCTGCCGGGGCCATGGATGGCCGTGGCTTCGGAGGAGATGACCGGCCGGCAGGAAGCCGGCCGCTGCGAGGCGAGGTGCACCTTGGCTGCACCTTC
>CAYVNX010000071.1:9832-15421 GCA_964453165.1 uncultured Candidatus Kuenenia sp.
GCCGAGCTCAGGCTGCCGGGGCCATGGATGGCCCGGCAGCCGTATCAACAGATCCGCGGCAGCTGTTCGCCGAGGGGCATCGGGATTACCCGGCTGCCGCCGAGCGTTGTGCGGAGGGCGACGCGACCAAGGTGATCGGACACCACACGGCCGAGGCTCGTGGCCCCACGGCCATGCTCGTGGGCCCGCATCGCGGCCAGCACGTCCCCGGCGGCCGCGGCCGGCACGACCGCCAGGAGCTTGCCTTCGTTGGCCACCTGGAGCGGATCGAGCCCGAGGATCTCGCAGGCGCTCGCCACCACGGGCGAGACGGGAATCGCGGCTTCGTCGATCTCGATGCCCACGCCTGCGAGGCCGGCGATCTCGTTGAGGCTTGTCGCGACGCCGCCGCGGGTGGGGTCCCGAAGCAGGCGGATCGCGGGGCAGGCCGCCAGCATCGCGGCCACGAGCCCGTGGAGCGGCGCGGTGTCGCTCGTGATCGCGGCCTCGAACTCGAGCCCCTCGCGGACGCTCATGATCGCCATCCCGTGATCACCCAGCGTGCCGCTCACGAGAATTGCGTCGCCGGCGACGACCTGCTTTGGCCCCAGGTCGATGCCCGGCGGCACGACCCCGATCCCCGCGGTATTGATGTAGACGCCGTCGCCATGGCCCCGCTCGACCACTTTCGTGTCGCCGGTCACGATGGCCACGCCCGCGGCGCGGGCGGCCGTGGCCATCCGCGCGACGATGCCCATGAGGTCGGCGATTGCGAGCCCCTCTTCCAGGATGAACCCGGCCGAGAGATAGAGCGGCCGGGCCCCGCTCATCGCCAGATCATTGACCGTGCCATGCACTGCCAGGTCGCCGATCGAGCCGCCGGGAAAGACCAGCGGCCGGACGACGTAGGAATCGGTCGAGAACGCAAGCCGACCGCCGCCGGCTAGGTGCGGAGCCAGGTCGAGCACGCTCGAATCGCTGAGCCGGTCGAGCACCGGATTGCCGAAGGCCGGCAGGAAGACATGCTCGAGCAGATCCTGCGAGAGCGCCCCGCCGCCGCCGTGGCCGAGCACGATCCGCGGCCGATCCCGCAGTGGGGCCGGGCAGGTGAACTGCGAGAAATCGGGCGGCGCGGAGTGGTCGGCCATCAGCGTCGCCCGGCGTTGTAGTAGGCGGCGCAGGCGCCCTCGCTCGACACCATCGTGGCACCGAGCGGCGTCCGCGGCGTGCACTCCTTGCCAAAGGCCGGGCACTGGTTGGGCTTGAGGGTGCCTTTGAGCACCTCGCCACTTTTGCAGAGGGGCGATTCCTCGGCCGTGATTCTGCCCAGGTCGAATTTCCGCTCGGCGTCGTAGGCCGCGTAGGCGTCGGCCAGCCGCCAGCCGCTGCCGGGAATCACCCCGATTCCACGCCAGGCCCGATCGACGGGCGTGAAGACCTCAGCGATCACCCGCTGAGCGGCCTCGTTTCCTCGTTCGTGGACCACCCGTGGATACGCGTTTTCGACCTCGTGGCGGCCGGCTTCCAGCTGGGCGACCGTGCGGCGGATGCCCTCCAGGAGATCGAGCGGCTCGAACCCGGTGACGACGATCGGCACGCGAAACTCCGACGCGACCGGAGGATATTGCCAGGTGCCCATCACGCTGCAGACATGGCCGGCCGCGAGGAAGGCGTTCACCCGATTGCCGGGCGACCGCATGATCGCTTGGATCGCCGGCGGCACGAGTACGTGGGAGACCAGGAGCGAGAAGTTGGTGAGGCCTTCCTGGGCGGCCAGCTTCGCCGCCATCGCGTTGGCCGGGGCGGTGGTCTCGAAGCCGATCGCCAGAAACACGACCTCGCGATCGGGCTGTGACCGTGCCAGCTTCACGGCGTCGAGCGGTGAGTAGACCACGCGCACATCGCCCCCGGCCGCCTTGACGGCGAAGAGATCCTCCCGCGAGCCGGGCACGCGGAGCATGTCGCCGAAGGAGCAGAGGATCGTGCCGGGACGGCGGGCGATCGCGAGGGCCCGGTCGATCGTCTCGAGCGGCGTCACGCAGACGGGGCAGCCGGGCCCGTGGATCAGCTCGACCTCCGGCGGCAGGAGCTGGTCGATGCCATTGCGGATGATGGAGTGGGTCTGGCCGCCGCAGACCTCCATGATCGCCCAGGGCCGGGTGACGATCCGGCCGATCTCGGCGGCCAGCCGCCGGGCGGTGTCGGCGTCGCGGTATTCGGCCAGATGTTTCATGCATCGGGCTCCGACGGCATGTCGTCGTCCCGCAGTTCGGCGAGTCCCTCCTCGAGGAGGCCGAGCTCGGCGAAGGTGCGGAGCGTTTCCCGGGCCGACGCCTCGTCGATCTTCGAGATCGCGAAGCCAACGTGCACGATCGTGTAATCGCCCACGGTGATCTCGGGCAGGTAGGCGAGGCAGACGTCCTTGACGACACCGCCAAAGTTCACCTTCCCCATCCGCGTGCCGTTGTCATCGCGGATCGATTCGACCAGTCCCGGCACGGCGAGGCACATCGTTCAGCCCTCCCAGACGCGTTGCCAGTTCACCACCCTCTCATTGTACGGCCACCCGCGGCCGACGTGGCCTGGCGCATGGTGTATGCGGCTTTCGCCCAGCAGATGATGTTCGACGACCAGGAAGTCAGCGGCACGCCGATGCCCCTCGCGGTGCTGGTGCACGAAATCACAGGCTAGAATGTGGCCTCCCTCAAGACGCCCGGCGAAACGCTGATGGCACTTTTCCGCAGATCTGGCACCCGGTCTCGCAGGGCAACCCGGCGGATTCTCCCGTCCGCCCACTCGTCGGCAGCTCCATGCCGCGGGCGTGTCTTGGCTAAAGTCGTCGAAACAGCTCAGAGAAGCTCTGTCGAGACGGAAGCGATCACCGACATCGAGTCCGCTGACATTGTCGCCACGCAGTGAGCCTTCGTGCCGGAGGTGGCGGCGTTATCCTCGGTGAGCTGCCCGCCACACGCAGACTCAGGCAGAACAGCCTCGAGCGGATGGGCGAGGATGACTTCATGGCCGTCCCAGCTCGCCACCATGCACTCGACAAATTCATCCTGCCGAAATTCGAACTCGGCTCCCACCAACGGCCGCAATGCCGCTGCCAGCGAGTTCGGATCAATTGCGGTTGACAGATGGAGAAAATCCATCCGGCAAGACACGCAGTCGTCGACGCTCTCCTGCTTCATCTCGTTGCCGGATATCCTCCTATCGGGGCGATGAGAAACGTCTACTCCTTTCCCATTGCCTCGTAGGCGATCCGAAACGCCTTTGACTCGATCAGTTTCTCGAAGTACCGGAGCATTTCGACTTTGCCAGTCGGCCGCTCGTTCATGATGGTGCCGATGACTGCAAATGCCATCTCGTCAGCGGTGCCCTCACCGAGAAAAACCGTCCGCTCCGGGCCGGGCGGACGTCGCGGATTGCCTGCCGAGTTGTCGAACACCGCCTCCACGTGCAGCCGTGATCCCTTCTTCATCGGGTAAGGCTCTCTGGGCAGGTAGCGGTGCTGCCAGTTGAAATCCCAATTCGTGAGTTCGAGCAAAAGTTCACGATCCGGGGAATCAGGCGGCTGATACCAGACCCGGAACTCCTTTCCCAGGCGATGCATGTGAGGGGCCATCACCCAGAGGTGACAATCGCTCGTGATCTCGCGCGATCCTGTGGTCTTGAAGTTCGCGTCACCTCTCGGGATCAACCGGAAATCAGTATCGAGAATGAATCCATGGGAGAACAGTCGGGGCGGCTCCTTGTCGAGCCAGATCCCGAGCCGGCTGGAATCATCGATCTCGGGCTTCCCCGTTCGCACGTAGTGAATCTGCAATACGATCGCCGCATCAGAGGGAACAGCCCGCCGGACACCCGGCGGAAATTCAAGCGGTCCCACCCCGGGCACCCAGCCCATGAGTTGGCCGCCGGCGTTGGCTGCATTCCGCACCGGCTGGGTCGGATCGGGCATGAACCCGAGTCCCATGCCCGAGTCGTAGCCCGGGCCGTAGTCCTCGTCGCCATCCCCCTTTGGCAGCGGATTCCCCAGACGTTTCTGTGCGGCGAGCATGATATCGGTCCCGTCGTAGAAGACCATGCCGTGGTGAATGGCCCGGCGATTACCGGGAATGAACTCCGCCCTCTCGACATACAACTCCTCCTCGTTGTTGAGCGGGAGCACGACGGTGCGGTAGTGATCCTCGCCCACGGCGGCGAGGTGAAATGTCGCCGGCATCGTGACGACAATGTCCGGTGGCCTGGAAGCCTGCCACTGATCCTGGTTCGCGAATGCCAGCGGCGGCGGGGCATCGGCCGGATCTCCTCTCGGGCAGCCTTCGTCTACCCAGCGGCCGATACGTTCGATTTCCTCAGGCTCGAGCGCCAAGTCGTTCTTGAAGGGAATCCCACCGGTCACGGGCCAGGGAGGCATCAGTCGGTCGGCGGTGTAGCTCTTGATGTCGGCCGCCCATTGCACGGCATGGTCGAACGTCACGAGTGAGAAGGGGGCCACGTCTCCCGGATGGTGACACCGCTGGCAGTGCTGCTGGAGGAGCGGTTCGATGTCACGATGAAACTCGACGCTGCCGTGCTTGATGACCGGTCTCGCGGTGAGTTCCAGCGGGCAGCCGATCGGGGTGGTTTCCTTGATGGCCACGTCTTGGCCGGCCACGACGGCGGCGATCGCATCGGCAAGATACTCGGCGTCGGCCTTGGGCTGCCGCACGAGCCGGCTCGTGTACAGGTTGTTGACGAGCCCCGAGTATCGCAGCACCCGGTTGCGATCGACCACAAACACCTGTGGCGTGGTCGTCGCCCGAAAGTGCGCCGCGGCAACTTTCTCGGGATCGAAAAACACCCGGCAGGTGATCTTCGACTCGGCGGCGAGCCGATCCACCTCAGCGGCGTTCGCTGCGTCGCAGACCACCGCGACGAAGGTCACGCCCTCCGTGCCAAAGCGGTCTGCGAGGGCGTTGATTACCGGTACGGATTTATTCGAGACTGGGCAATTGAAGTTGAGAAAAGCGACAACCGTTGCCCGGTCCCTCTCAGCCGCAGACAGCGACCATTCTTTGCCCGCCGCGTCACGGAGCCGAATCGGAGGCACAACCCGTCCGGTTCGACTCCGTGGAACACGTGCAGCCTGATCGCTGTCCACTGCTTCGGCGCCGAGAACCGTTGCACTGCGGGCGAGCCCGCCGATCAAGCTCACGAAAAATGCCGCGAGCAGGAAGCCCATCGGCAGCCCGCCGACTCCCGTGAAGAAGTGGCAGGCTCCGAGAGCGCGGACGGTCAGGCGGAGGCCGCTGATCACAATGTTTCTGAAGCGGCCTTCTATTCCGCTACCTCCATGTGATACACGAACTTGAACGCCCGGCCGAGCGGCCCAATTCCCTCCGTGACCGAGTCGATCCGCAGCACGCTCAGCGTCAGGGGATCAAAGAGAAACCTCGTGGTCTTGCCGACCGTCTCGGAATTCGGCACGAGCGGGTTTTTCTTCTGGTCACGCGTGGAGGAAACTACCCAGCAGTTGGTTTCGTTGTAGATCTCCGACCCGATTACCTCGTGGTGACATGGGCCCGGCAACGTGCTCGTGACCGGTTCGGAGAGCCACTTCGTGCC
>CAYVNX010000072.1:0-15130 GCA_964453165.1 uncultured Candidatus Kuenenia sp.
AGATTCTCGAGCGTCACGGCGTGTATGACATCTTCCTGATCGATGCCGCGACCGGACAGATTCTGTACACGGTCTTCAAGGAGATCGACTTCGGGGCCTCCCTGACCTCCGGCCCGCTCGCCACGACCAACCTGGCGAAGGCCTTCGCCGCTGCAGTCGGCCTGGGCCGGGCCGGCACGGTCGCCTACGGTGAATTCGACCGCTACCTTCCCTCCTACATGGCCCCGGCCAGCTTCATTGCAACACCCCTGCTCGACGACGGCAAGGTGACGGGCGTGCTCGCCTTCCAGATCCCGCTCGACACCTCGACCAAGATCATCGGCGAGACCACCGGCCTGGGCGAAACCGGCGAAACCTACGCCATCGGCCCCGACCATCTGTTTCGGTCGAACTCGCGATTCGCCCGCGATCTGGGCGTGACCTCGACCATCATCAATCCGAAGTTCGAAGTCACGACCCGACCGGTCCGCGATGCCCTGGAGGCCGGGGGCTCCGGGACCGCCGCCAGCATCGACTACCGCGGGCAGCGGGTGCTCTCCTCGTGGACGCCCGTGGACGTCTTCAAGAGCGACGACGATGGCTCCACGGCCGTTCGCTGGGCCCTGATTTCCGAAGTTGACGAGGCGGAGATCCTGGCTCCGGTCCATCGGCTTCGGACCTTTGCGGGCTGGCTGTTCGGTCTCACCGCGGTAGGCATCGTGGCGGCTTCACTCCTGATTTCCCGGCGACTCACCCGCGATCAAGAGACCCAGCAGCGGCTCTCGCAAATGGTGGAAAACGCCGCCGTGCGACTCATCCTCGCCGATCGTGACCTCAAGATCACCTACATGAATCCCGCTTCGCGTCATTCGCTGCAGTCGCTGCAACACCTGCTTCCCTGTCGGGTCGAAGAGATGATCGGCAGGCCGATCGACATCTTCCACCGGGATTCCGAGCGTCAACAGCGGCTCCTGGCCGATCCGGCCAACCTTCCCCATCGGTCACAAAGCCGGCTGGGCGACGAGGTGCTCGATTTGAGCGTGTCGGCTCTCTGCGATGCGAAGGGGGGCTATATGGGCCCGCTCCTGACCTGGGAGGTGATCACCGACCGGGTGCGGGCCGAGGAACGTGAACGGGCACTCCAGGCCGGGGTTCAGGCGGCCAAGGAGTCGTTGGAGACAAAAGTCGGGCTGCTCTCGGAGGTCTTCTCCGCCGCATCGGCCGGTGATCTCAGCCGGGGCGTGACGATCGATGGCGACGACGAGATGGCGATGCTGGGGGCCAATGCGGTTCGGATGCTTGGCGATCTCCGCGACATCATCGGGCAGATTTCCGTGGCGGCCGACCAGCAGAACGAGGGGGCGCGAATGATCGCGGAAAGCGCCGGGAGCCTGAGCGACGGCGCCCAGTCGCAGGCCGCAAGCGTCGAAGAGATGACGGCCGCAGTCGAGCAGCTTGTCAGCTCGATCGAAACGATCTCGCAGAGCGCCGTCCAGTCGCGGGCCCAGGCCGGCAAGACCACCGATCTGGCCCAGGCCGGCAGCCTGGCGGTGACCGACGCGATCGAATCGATGCGGACGATCCGCCGCTCCTCGGAGCAGATCGAGGACATCATCCAGGTGATCAGCGAGATCGCCTCGCAGACCAATCTCCTGGCCCTCAACGCGGCGATCGAGGCGGCCCGGGCCGGCGAGCATGGCCTCGGCTTCGCGGTAGTGGCCGACGAAGTCCGCAAGCTCGCGGAACGAGCGAGTGAGGCGGCCAAGGAGATTACGGTGCTGATCCATGAGTCGACCAAGCGGGTCGAGCACGGGGCGCAACTCTCGGAGAAGGTCGGGCAGTCGCTGGCGGCAATCGTTTCTGCCGTGGAAGCGACCGCCACCGGCATCGCCGCCATCGCCACCTCCACCGAGTCGCAGTCTGCCAACGCCACCGAGGTGAAGATGGCGATACGATCCGTGTCGCACACGACCGAGTCGAACGCCGCGGCCGCCGAAGAGATGGCGGCCAGCGCCGAGCAACTCGGCGCGCAGGCCCAGGGCCTGCGGGATCTCGTCAAGCGGTTCAAGGTCTGAGGGTGGTGCGGCCGGGCGACCGCCAGGAGATGCCGCAGTGAATGGATTGATCACGCTCTCCCCGGAGCAGTTCGCGCGATTCGCCGCCTTCATCTACGAACGGACCGGCATCCGGACGGCGGACGGCAAGGTGATGCTGCTCTCGAACCGGATCCGCCGGCGGCTTCGGGCGCGCGGGCTCGATTCTTTCGACACCTACTACGAGCTGCTGCAGGCGGACCAGACCGGCGCAGAACTCGAGGCCTTCGTCGACGTCATCACCACCAACGAGACCCACTTCTTCCGCACCCCAGCCCATTTTGACTGGGTGGCCGGGCCGTTCCTCGACGAACTGATCGCCGCGGCGGCCGCCCGCCGTCGGGACCGCACCCTCCGCATCTGGTCAGCCGCCTGCAGCACCGGTGAGGAGGCCTATTCGCTGGCCATATGCCTGACGGAGCAGGCGGGGCGTCTGGCCGGCTGGCGGCTGTCCGTGCTCGGCACCGACCTCTGCGGGGAAGCCCTGGCGGCTGCCCGGGTCGGGGCGTATGGGCGCCGCGCCGTCGAGGCGATGTCGCCGGAGCGGCTGGCCCGACACTTCACCGCCGATCCGACGGCGGGGACGTGGAAAGTTCGCCCGCCCGCGGCCCGTCTCTGCGAGTTTCGGCGGCACAATCTGCTCGATCCGATGCCGGAGCCGCCCTTCAGCCTGATCGTGGTCCGCAACGTGTTGATCTATTTCGACCGTGAATCGAAGCGGCTGGCGCTCGCCAACCTCGTCGCCGCGCTCGAGCCGGGGGGATACTTGCTCGTCGGCACGACCGATGGAGGCTCCGAACACCTCTCGGGACTCGAGCGACGGTCCACCTTCGCCTACCGGAAACCCTGATCCCGATGCCCAGCCCCGGCCAGCGTACGAACGATTTCTCTCCGGCGGAGATGGCGGAGCTCCTCGGGGTGTTCATCGACGAGACCGGCGATCAATGTGATCAGCTGGTGCAGGCGCTGCTCGCGCTCGAGCAGGATCCGGCCCATGCCGACCAGATCGCCGTCGCCTTTCGCATGGTCCATTCGATCAAGGGCTCGGCCGGGATGCTCGGCTTCGATCCGATCACCGCCGTGGCCCATCAACTGGAGAGCCACTTCGAGCGGCTTCGGTCGGGCACCGTAGCCCTCGACCGGCGCACGGTCGAGGCGGCCCTGGCCTGCATCGACTACTTCCGCGACTGCACCGAGCGTTTGGCACAGGCCGCGCCGTTGAACCACGGGGAGTCGCTGATCGAGGCGGTCAAGGGACTCGCCGCCGCGGCACCGATCACGGCACCGCCGGCCGAGTCGGCTCCGGTCAGCACGCCCACGAACACCGCTGACGAGCGGCAGCGGTTGGTGCGGATCCGGCTCGCGGCCGGCCTCGCGTTGCCCGACGCCAAGGCCCACCTGCTGCTCAAGCGACTCTCCAGCCTGGGCGTCGTGGTGCGATCCGACCCGCCGCCGGCGGAGTTTGCAGCCCGACCCGACCAGCGGGTGCTCGACGTGGTGCTTCGCTCCAGTAGCCCGCCCGCGGCCATCCTGGCCGCCGCCGACGCGGACGGTGTCGAGAGCGTGGAACTCGACCCGATGGAACCAGCCGAGCCCGCGGCCGAGAGACCGCCGCCAGTGCGGCCGGACGAGCATGATGGAAACGCTTCCCAGGGCCCCCCTGCGAGCACCAACGAGCCAGCGGCCGTGGCTGAGACGATCCGGGTGGCGGTCGATCGGCTCGACGTGTTGCTCGATCTGGCGGGTGAGATGGTCGTGAATCGCGCTCGCTTTGCCCAACTCGTCGCCGACCTCGCCCCGGTGTTCCGCAAGCCTGCGGCCCGAACCGCGGGGTGGGAGGGGCATCAGCGACGGTATGGAGAACTCGTCGAATCGGTCGATCAGTTGACGCGGGTCGTCGAGAATCTCCAACGGGGAGTGCTTGGCACCCGCATGGTTCCGATCGGTCCGCTGTTCGGCCGCTTCCGCCGCTCCGTCCGCGACATCGCGCACGAACTGGGAAAGCAGGTCGTGCTGGAGGTTGTCGGCGAGCAGACCGAGATCGACAAGCGGATGGTCGATGAACTGGGCGACCCGCTCGTGCACCTCGTCCGCAATGCGATCGACCATGGGATCGAATCAGCCGAGGATCGGGCCGCCGCCGGCAAGCCGGTCATCGCCACCCTGCGCCTGGAGGCCTCGCACCGGGGCAACGAGGTCGTGATCGCCGTCACCGACGACGGCGGCGGCATCGATCCGGAGAAGATTCGCGGCCGAGCGGTCGCTCGGGGACTCGTGTCGGCTGAGCGGGCGGCCGCCCTGCAGCCGCGGGAGCTGATCGAACTCATCTGGGAGCCCGGGTTCAGCACGGCCGATGCCGTCTCAAACATTTCCGGCAGGGGCGTCGGCATGGACATCGTGCGGACCCGGATCGCCGGACTGAGCGGCTCGATCGAGGTCGAATCGACCCTCGGGGCAGGCACGACCTTCACGATCCGACTGCCACTGACGCTGGCCATTTCCCGGTGCATGCTCGTGCGGCTCGCTGACACTCCGTTCGCGATCCCCGTGGAGCATCTCCGGGAGATCGTCACGGTCGCTCCCAGACAGGTGCTGTCGGTTGCGGGCCGTAGGGTCTGCGACATCCGCGGCGAGTTTCTGCCTCTGATGGACCTGGGGCGGGTGTTCACCTGGTCGGGCGGTCCACCACCGGATGGGCCCCAGGCTGCCGTGCTGGTGATCCGAGCGGGAGGCCGGGTGGCGGCCATCGGCGTACCCGCGTTGCTGGGGACCCGCGACCTCGTCATCAAGCCTTTGGACGACAACTTTCGCCGGGTTCGAGGACTCGGCGGGGCAGGCGTTCTGGGTGACGGCGAGGTCTGCCTGCTGATCGACGCGGCGGCCATGATCGACATGGCGGTCCGCACGTCCGCCGGGGAGGAACCGCGATGATGCCCCACGACCAGGATGATCTCGCGGCCCTGTTTCACGCCGGGGCGGCCCGGGCCTCGCAGACGCTTGCCGCCTGGCTCGGTCGACCGGCAAGCATGCTGATCGACCGATTGGCCAGGGTCTCGCTGACGGAGGCCGTCGCCGTGCTCGGCGGAGCCGACGCGGAGCCGATCTGCGGTTGCGGCATGCAGGTGACCGGAGCCCTCAGCGGTGGGCTCGTGCTCGCCGCGTCGGACACCGCAGGGCTGACGCTCGCCGACCTGATCCTGGACCGGCCGGTCGGTTGCTCCACGCAGTGGGGAGAACTGGAACGGTCGGCGGTGATCGAAACGGCAAACATCGTCGGCTGCAGCTACCTCAACGCGCTCGCCGCCGGACTGCATGGCGACCGAGCTGGCGGCATTCTGCCGTCGCCTCCCTGGTTCATCCGCGACTACCCGGCGGCGGTCATGGAAGCGGTGGTCGTGTCTCAAGCGGCCGCGGCCGAGACCGTCGTTCTCGCGGAGTCGGCGTTTCGGCTCGACGGAGTTCCGATCCGCTGCGGCCTCGTGTTCGTGCCGGACCAGACCGTGATGGACCTGTTCGGTGCCACGGGGAGCGACCGCCGTCCATGACCGACCTGCCCGACCTGCCCGACCGGATGGCCTGCTTTCACTCCGATGCGATCCCGATCGGTGAGATCCGCGCAGCCCGCGATTCGGGCCTGCTGCGGACCTTCGTCGGGTCGTGCGTCGCCCTGGTGCTCCAGGATCGTCGCCGCCGGGTCGCGGCCCTCGCGCATGTGATGCTGCCGGCTGCCAACGGCCGCCACGCCCCACCGGGCAAATACGCCGACACGGCCGTGCCGGAGATGCTCCGGCTCCTCGGCCTGCTGGCCGGAGAGCCGGTCGCCTGCACGGCGAAGCTGGCGGGCGGGGCGAAGATGTTCGCCTTTGGCGCCGGCTTGCCGATCGGCGACCAGAACGTCGCCGCCCTGGAGCGAGCCCTTGCACTCGTCGGCATCCCGATCACGGCCCGGGCCTGCGGCGGGGAGTCTGGCCGCCGGGTCGCGGTCGACGTGGCGACCGGCGTGGTGACAGTGGAAATGGTGGGACGGGTGATCGAAACCCTGTGACGACGAGTGAGGTGAGACCGATGGATGATCCCGATGACCCGTCGGCGCGAACGCCGCGACTCCTGATCGCGGACGACGCCTTGATCATGCGCATGCGGATCGGGATGGTCGCCCGGGCGGCGGGCTGGGAGGTGGCCGGTGAGGCGGCCGACGGCGCAGAGGCCGTGGCCCGATATCGCGACCTGCGGCCCGACCTCGTTACGCTCGACATCGTGATGCCGAATCTCGACGGGGTGGCTGCACTCAACGCGATCCGCACCGAATTCCCCGCCGCTCGCGTCGTGATGGTGACCGCGGTCGATCAGCGGACGAAGTTGGCGGAGTGCATCGAACTCGGCGCTTTGGATTTCATCGTCAAGCCCTTCGACACCGACCGGCTAGCCGGGATGTTCGCAAAATACAGGCTCGCGATCCGACGTGACGGACTGCCGGAGTGAGGAAATGCCCCGTCTTGGACTCGAACCAAGAACCCTCTGATTAAGAGTCAGATGCTCTGACCAATTGAGCTAACGGGGCCGAATCGCAATCGCTCTCCCGCTTTCTACCGCTGACCAGGGGCGGCGGCAAGAGGCGGGCGGCGGCGGCAGGAACAGGGTCGGCATTTCGCCGCCATTCCCTCCCGCGGATAGACCGTGGATCGTGCGCCGGGCCGGGCCGCGTTGAGGGATTTCCGGGGAACCGCTACATTCCGCCGCAGCCGAGCAGGCTGTGGATGCGGCAAAGCGATCGCCCCAGGGCTCGGTTTCTCGTGCAGGAGCGGTTTTTGATGGGCAGGTTCGACGGAATGAAGGGGCTCGTCTTGGGCGTGGCCAACGACCACTCGATCGCCTGGGCGATCGCCAAGGAAGTGATGGCCGAGGGGGGCACGATCGGCTTTTCCCATCTCCCCGACCGCCCCGACGACGAGCGTCAGCGGAATCGCCGGCGGGTGGCCCAACTCACCGATCCCGAGCCCAACGCGAAGTTCCTGGTGCCGATGGACGTCTCCGACGACGCGCAGATCGCAGCCGTGATCGACCGGGCCAAGCAGGAGTTTGGAACGCTCGACTTCGTCGTCCACTCGATCGCCTTTGCTCCGCTGGAGGATCTCAAGGGCGAAACGACCAACTGCAGCCGCGAGGGCTTTCGCGTCGCCATGGAGACGAGCGCCTACAGCCTGCTGGCCGTCGGCCGGTTGGTTCGCGGCATCCTGTCCCCGGATGCCTCGATCCTCACGCTCACCTACTTCGGCGGCGAGAAGGTCGTCCCCGGCTACAACATCATGGGCGTCTGCAAAGCCACGCTCGATGCCTGCGTCAAATACATGGCGTACGACCTCGGCCCCGCCGGCGTCCGGGTGAATGCGGTGAGCGCTGGCCCTCTGCGGACGCTCGCCGGCCGCGGTGCCGGAGTCGACGACATGCTCGGGCTCTACCAGCACATGTCGCCGATGGGCCGCAACATCACCCACGAGGAAGTCGGCAAGGCCGGCGCCTGGCTCCTGTCGCGTGAGTCGCTGGGGATCACCGGCGAGATCCTCCACGTCGATGCCGGCTACAACATCATGGGGTCGCCGGGCCGGCTGCTCGATCTGGTGCCAAAGTCTGCCGAGTGAGGCAGGAGCATCAGGGCGGGTCGTAGCCGCCGGGCCTCCAGGGATGGCAGCGGGCGATCCGGGCAAGTCCCTTGAGGCTGCCTCGGATCGGACCGTACCGTTCCACCGCCTGGCGGAAGTAGTGGCTGCAACTCGGGGTGTATCGGCAGTGCCTGCCCAGCAGCGGGCTGATCGTTCGTTGGTAGAGAATCACCATCCCGACGAGCATTGCGGTACCAAGCCGGGAACCGCCCCGGCCCGCGGTCTCGAAGAACCCGACGATGGATCCGCCCCACGACTTCATCGGCGGCGACCTCGCCGCGGCCGTCCCCCCTCACCCGTCGGTGGCGGAGCGGGATAGCCCGGCCGGCCCGTCACCCGCGCGGCAAGCGACTCGATCGCCGCTTCCGTCCGGCGGGCCGCTTCAACGCCCAGGCCGGGATCACCAGACCGGACCACGATCACGTAATCGGTTCCGGCAGGGAGCCGCGACCGCACGAGACGAAACGCTTCCCGCAGCCGCCGCTTCCACCGATTTCGGACGACGGCATTGCCGATCCGCCGTGAGACCGACAGGCCCACCCGGGCGTCGGTCGCGGCGTCCCCGCGCGGCGCGGCGTAAAGCACGAGCGGACCGGCAGCGGCACTGCACCGGCGGTCGTAGACGCGGGCAAAGTCGGCGGGGCTACGAATCCGTGCCGTCCGCGGAAAGTCGTCCCGGTGCGGCATCACCACCGCAGCGTCGCCCGAGGGTCGGCGGCGTCTCGCTGGGCCTCCCGCGCCGCCTCGAGCAGCCGGGCCACCGCCGCTGGATCGGCCGCCTCGGGCAGCATGATCTGTACCTCGGCGATCAGATCGCCTTTGGCCCCGTTGGCGTGCCGCACTCCCATGCCGGCCGCTCGAAGTTTGCGGCCGCTCGACGTCTTGGGGGGAATCCTCAGGGCGATCGTGCCCCAGGGAGTCGGAACGTCGACCTTCGCTCCTTCGATCGCCTCGGCGAGCGTGACCGGAAGGTGGAGTTCGAGCGTGTCACCGGTCCGCCGAAACACCGGATCGGGCTGAATCCGGACCTCGAGGAGGATGTCGCCAGCCTGGCCACCGCCCGAGCCGGGTAGCCCTTGGCCCCGGAGTCGCATCCGGGCGGCATCGGGCACACCCTGGGGAATCGTGACGCTGATCGTTTCGGTCTTGCCGGCCCCGCGGTCGACCCGCAATTCGGTCTTGCCCCCTTCGATGGCCAACCGGAAGGGTATCTCGACCCGTGCTTGGATGTCCTGCCCGGGCTGGGCCGTGGCCCGACGACGGCTGCCTCGACCGCCCCCAGCCGCCCGGCCGAAGAGCTGCTCGAAGCCACCGCCTCCACCGAACAGGCTCTCGAGATCGATTTCGGCGCCGCCTCCGAAGCCGCCGGAGTCGCCTCCCGGAAAGGGCCCACCCCAGCCCCCCTGGGGGCCGCCCGGGCCGACGCCTTCGAACCCCGGGCCATAGCGGTCGTACATTTCCCGCTTGCTTGGGTCGTTCAGCACGTCGAAGGCGTTCTGCACCCGCTTGAATTTATCCTTCGCCGCATCGTCATCGGGGTGGAGATCGGGATGGTACTTCCGCGCGAGATCCCGATAGGCCTTGCGAATGTCCTCGGCCGAAGCCGTGCGGGCGACGCCGAGTGTCTCGTAATGATCCTCCGCCATCGATTCGATCCAAATCCTGACGCTACTCGTGGATGGGTTGCCTGAAGTTTAGCAGACCGGAGAAGCGACCGGTGTCCTCGAGCGGGCTGTGGGAGCAGGAGGAACCAGGGACGGCGAACCGAGCGGACAAGCCGCGAACGGAGCCCTGGAGGGCCGACGTGAACGCCAAACCAGGGGGAGCCGGCAGCCCTGGCTTCCCTCACCGCGGCTCAACCCGGGCTCACCGGCTCGGAGGCGGCAAACGTCGTGTCGCGGGCGAGGAACTCCTGCTGGCAGCGTCGGGCCGGCTCACCCTCGGCCGGGTGCAGCAGGTGAAACTGCCCGTCGGCATCGAGCACCCTGGCTCGGGTGTTGTCGGACAGGTAGACGGGCAGGATGTCGGAGAGAATTCTCGTCGCCAGGGCCGGATCGAGCACAGGAAACATCACCTCGACCCGACGAAAAAAGTTCCGCGGCATCCAGTCGGCACTCGACAGGAAAACCTTGGCTTCGTCATCAGCACCAAAGACATAGATCCGGCTGTGCTCCAGGAACCGATCCACGATACTCCGCACCCGGATCGTCTCACTGAGGCCCGGCACGCCCGGGCGGAGCCCGCAGATTCCTCTGGGCACGATGTCGATCGGCACGCCGGCCTGGCTGGCGCGGTAGAGCGCCTCGATCACGTCGTGATCGACGAGGGAGTTGAGCTTGGCGAAGATGCGCGAGGGCCGCCCCTCGCGGGCCCGGCCAGCCTGTTCCTCGATGAGTTCCAGCGTGCGCCGGTGCAGGTGGTCCGGCGCTACGATCAACCGCTGCCAGGCATGCCCCTGCGAGTAGCCGGTCAGAAGATTGAAGAGCGCCGAGGCGTCCTCTGCGATCGCCTCGTCGGCGGTAAACAGGCCGAGATCGGTGTAAAGCAGCGCCGTGGTGGGGTTGTAGTTGCCCGTCCCGAGGTGGACGTAGCGGCGCAGACCGGAGCCCTCCTGCCGCACGACAAGCGACACCTTGCAATGAGTCTTAAGGTCGAGAAAGCCGAACACCACATGCACGCCAGCCCGCTCCATCTGCCGAGCCCAACTCACGTTATTGGCCTCGTCGAACCGCGCCTTGAGTTCCACCAGCGCCGTCACGTGCTTGCCTGACTCGGCCGCCGCGATCAGCGCCCGAGAAATCGGCGAGTCACCGCTCGTGCGGTAGAGCGTCTGCTTGATCGCGAGCACCCGCGGATCGCAGGCCGCCTTGGTGACGAACTCGACGACGGGATCGAACGACTCGTAGGGATGGTGGAGGAGCACGTCCCGCTGGGCGATCACCTTGAAGAGGTCGTCAGCGTGCCGCTCCAAGCCGCGGGGCGGCCGCGGCGTAAATGGCTTGTCGTGGAGCCTTTCGAAGCCGGGCAGTTTGTGGAGCTCCCAGAGAGCGGTCAGGTCGAGCGGGCCGTCGATCCGGTAGACGTCGGTGTAGCCGTCACTCCCTTCCGCAAGTGGCTGCAGCCCTTCCTCATCAATGATCAGAGCCGCCAACCGTTCGTCCGACTTAGCAGCAATCTCCAGTCGCACCGCCTGGCCGCGCTGCCGCGCCTTGAGCCGATCCTCGATCAGCTTGAGCATGTCGTCCGACTCCTGCTCGAGGAGTTCGAGATCGCTGTCGCGGGTGATCCGGAAGGCCGTCCAGGAATCGACCTCGAATCCGCCGAACAGATCGGGTAGGCGGGCCGAGATCACATCTTCGAGCAGCACGAACGGAATCCTTCCCGGATCGCCGCCTGGCAGCATGACAATCCGGGGGAGCACCTGCGGAACCTGCACCACGGCGAACAGCTGCTTGGGGCCGAGACCGACGGCGCGGTGGAGCATCACGCCGAGATACAGGCCGCGGTTGTGGTACCGCGGCGAGGGATGCGCCGGATCGACGGCCATCGGCGTCAGGATCGGCAGGGCCCGCTCATGGAAGAATCGGTCCACCTGCTCCCGCTGCTCACCGACGAGCGAGGCGTATCGCAACACCTGAAACCCTTCCCCCTCCAGGGCCGGACCGATCGTCTCCCGCAGGCAGCGATACTGCCGGGCCACCAGTTCCTGGGTGCGGATCGCGATCGCCTTGAGCTGGGCGAGGGCCGTCATGCCGTCAGACGCGACGTCCTGGGGCGCACTCTCGCCGAAGGCCTGTTCCCGCAGCCCGGCCACTCGAACCATGAAGAACTCGTCGAGGTTGGAGCTGAAGATGGCCAGAAACTTGAGCCGCTCCATCAACGGATTGTCGGGGTTCTCGGCCTCCTCGAGCACCCGGAGATTGAACTCCAGCCAACTCAGTTCCCGATTGATGAAACACTCGGGTCCAAACGCCGTTGCCGTCGCCATCCTGGTCTCTCTGCCTGTGGTGCCACACCGGATTGCGATGCCGCCCCTTGCGGCGATCGCCAACTTCCGTGGCCCAGTGTAGCCTCGCTCACCCGGCCCTCATCGCCCACTCACGAGACTCACAGATTCCTCGCATGCCGCCCGACGTACCCGACTTCGCGACCGCGTGCCAGACCGCCCTGTCGAGGCTTCCGGCTGCGAGCCAACCGTGGAGCCGCGGCTGGTGCGCCGCGGTGGCGGGCATCCTCGAAGCCGCGGCCGCCAAGCCGGGCAACGTCTCCCCGGGCCGTTCGTTCCCAGACCTGGCCTTTGGTGACCTTGTGGCGGCTGCGATCGCAGCCGCCCCGGCGATGGAGGCCGCTCCGCGGTCACCATTGGGAGAAACCATCCTCGCCGCGGTTCGCAGCGGAACCGCCGTCACCCGCTCCAACGCAAACCTGGGCATCGTGCTGCTGATCGCGCCACTGGCGACGGTGAACACCCGGCCGACCCCGGCAGCCGTTGAGGCCGTGCTCACAACGCTCGGCCCGACGGACGCGGCCGCCATCTGGGAGGCAATCGCCCTGGCGCGGCCCGGCGGCCTGGGCCGGAGCGACCGCTGGGACCTGGCCGAGCCGCCGCCGCCCGACATCAGGGCAGCCATGCGGCACGCCGCCGATCGCGATACGGTCGCCCGGCTTTGGGCCGAGGGCTTCGACGACCTGTTCGACGGCCCCGTCGCCGACCTCGCCCGCGCCTCGTCCGCAGGCCGCCCGCTGGATGACGCGATCCTCGACGCCTTTCTGCGGCAGCTCGCCCGTGAGCCTGATTCGCTGATCGCACGGCGGCATGGAACCGCTTCGGCCGAGGAGGTCCAATGGCGGGCTGCGCGGCTGGTCGCCGGCCGAACCGGCGGCGGCTGGTCAGACGAGATCGCAGCCTTCGACTCGTTTCTGCGAAGCCCGAACCGGCTCAATCCCGGCACCACGGCCGACCTCGTGGCGGCCGCCCTCTATATTTTGCTTGTGGACGGCAGTCTCCGGCCCGCGCTGCCGTTCGCCACACCCCCGCGGTTCCCAGAGAACACTCGATGACTCAACGCTTCCAGGTCGCGCTCCGCAAGGCCGTCCACGTCTTCTCTGCCGGTCACTTCATCACCCTGAACGACCAGCTCTGCGAGCCGATCCATGGCCATAATTGGACGGTGGGGATCGACGCGGCCGGAGCACCCGACCCGCACGGCATGGTGGTCGACTTCATTGCGCTGCGGGATTGCGTCACGGCGATCCTCAGCCAGCTCGATCACCGGATGCTCCTGCCGACGACGAGCCGATTTCTCGATGTCTCGACCGGGCCTGGGCCGCTCGGCAACGACGAAGTGACGGTGCGATTCGCCGACCGCCGTTGGGTGTTTCCCGCCGTGGAATGTGCCCTTCTTCCGATCGCCAACACCACCGCCGAATGGCTGGCCCGGTGGATCGGCCAGGAACTGCTCGCACGACTCGAAGCCAAGGAATTGCCCCCGCTCGGAATGCTGCGGGTCGCCGTGGATGAATGCCTCGGGCAGTCGGGGGTGTGGGAACAGGCCGCCGCCGGCTGACCGGCGGCATCGCGTCGGTCTGCTCACCCCGCGACCACGACCAACTTGCCGGCGGCATCGAGCGAGAGCGACAGCTTCCGGCCCGCCACGCGGATCTGCATCAGCCCCGCGCCTTCGGAATGCCCGTCGACCTCGCCGACCGTGCCCAGCGCGAGGCCGCAGTCGGTCAGATACCGAAGAAATTCCGGCGACTGATCGATCACCCGCGCAAGCCGAAAGGTCTCCCCTCGGTCGCACTCGGTCAGAAGCCGACTCGCAGCATCGTCGCCTGCGGAGAGGCTGTGGGCATCGGCCGCCGGAATCGGGTCGCCGTGTGGATCGACCTCCGGTCTGCCGAGGAACGCGTCGATCCGCTCGACCAACAGGTCGCTCACGGCATGCTCCATGTGTTCGGCTTCGTCGTGCACCTCGTCCCAGGTCATGTCGAGCGTCCGCATCAGAAACAACTCGATCAACCGGTGTCGCCGGATCACCCGCAGGGCGAGCATCCGCCCGGCTCGCGTGAGTTCCACCCCGCCGTACCGTCGATGGGTCGCCAACCGGGCCGCGTCGAGCGTCTTGAGCATGCTGGTGACCGTGCCGGGAGCCACGCCGAGAGCGGTGGCGATCTGTCCGGTACTCGCAGGCCGACCGTCCTGGGCCGCGGTGAGTTGATAGATGGTCTTCGCGTAATTCTCGACGGTCAGGCTGGCCACGGCGAAAGGTCCGAAATGGGATGAAACGAGCGGAACGCAGGCAGGATCATTGCCCTGCCACGGGTGGCAACGCATTATGGCATCAGGAAAAGGCCTCGCATGCAGTTGAATCACCGGGCGTTCACGGTCGCGGAGGAACTCCTCCGCCGAGCGGAGGCCTTGAACGCCACGATCCATTCGATCGGCGGGGCGCGGGTGCTCGACTGCGGGGTCCACGCCCCCGGATGCGACGCTGCCGGGATCGGCATGGCCCTGTCCGCCCTCGCAGGCTTGGCCGAAGTCTGTCAGCTGCCGCCAGACTCCGCCGGATCCGCCTGGCCAGGCTGCCCATGGCCGAGCGTGAGGGTCACGAGTGCCGCGCCGGTCGCCGCCTGCCTGGCGGCCCAGTACGCCGGCTGGCGGATCTCGAAGGGGGGGTTCTTTGCGATGGCCAGCGGCCCAATCCGCGCGGCCATCGGTCGGGAGGAGCTGTTTGACACGATCGGGATGCGGGAGAACCCTGAGGTCGCCGTGGGCGTGCTCGAAACCGCCGCGCTCCCCCCGCCGGAGGTCTGCGCGGATCTGGCGGCGGCCGCGGGAGTCAGCCCAGACCGGATGATCCTGGTCGCGGCCCGCACGGCGAGTCGGGCCGGCACCCTCCAGATCGTGGCGCGATCGCTGGAGACGGCCCTCCATAAACTCCACGACTGCGGCTTCGACCTGGCGCGAATCCGCAGCGGCACGGGGGTGGCCCCGCTTCCCCCAGTGGCCAGTAATGACCTCGCGGCCATCGGCCGCACCAACGACGCCATTCTTTACGGCGGCAGCGTCAGGCTCGAGGTGGTGGGCGACGACGCCAGCCTCGCCGCAATCGGTCCCCGCGGCGTCAGCGGGAACTCCCCGGCTGCCGGCCGCTCGTTCCTCGAGATCTTCGAGGCGGCCGGCCGCGACTTCTACAGGATCGACCCGGCCCTGTTTGCCCCCGCCCGGCTTGAATTCCTCAACCTCCACACCGGGGCGACCCACCGCTTCGGCAGCCTTGAGCCCAGCCTCGTGGTTGCGTCCTGCTCCGGCAGTTGAATCGCCGGCGGATCGCCGGCGGCACACCATCGCCACCCCGGCACGAGGAGGCTCGGGGGTCGGCGAACGCTCGCGGA
>CAYVNX010000073.1:0-14978 GCA_964453165.1 uncultured Candidatus Kuenenia sp.
GACGCCGCCTCCGCCCTTTCAAACGCCAGCCTTCGGCTTTACGCGGGCAAGTCGTCCCACATCGGACACCAGAGGGGCTGCCGAGGGAAAAGCTGCCCGGCCAGCTTCTGGGCCATCTGGGTCGAGGGCTCCATCCGGCCGGCAGCCACCGCCTCCAAGGGATCGCACTGGCCGAGCAGCAGCCGGGCCAGCTCGTCATCCGTGAGCCGCAGATAGCTGCGGCCGATCCGGCCCGGATGCACGCTGGCCTGCCGCGGCTCCGAACCCTTCGACTCGGCCACGATCACCGATCCCCGAAACGCCGGCGCGTCGAGTCCTAGTTCGACCGTTTCCCGAATTCCGGCTTCCACCACCCGGCCGGCCACGCCCGGAGCAACTGCCTCGAGCAGCGCATGGGGCTGGAAGACCTTCGCAACGATCATCCGATCGCCTTGCGTGACAGCCCCGCCGCCACCGGCAACGGCCGCGTGCAACGGATCGCAGGCACTCGACTCGTAGACGATCTCCTGCCGGTCGTTTTCGATCGCCTCGGCACAGACCCGGGCGAGGATCTCCCGCTCGAGCCCGGCGAACTCCGGGTCGGCCATGATCTCGAGCACCCGATTGCCCGCCTGGATGCAATAGCCGACGATCCGCGCACTCGACTCGTGGAGTTCGTATCGGTCCTGACCGACGAGCGCGACCAGGATCGAGTCGAAGGCACCACGGCTGACAAGCCAGCGACCATAGTTCTCGTCGCGGGTGATCGGCCCCACGAACCGCGGAGAGTTCTGCGCGTAGATCCGCAGGATCGCGGGCAACTCGACATGCCGCCACTGCCGCATCGTGACGGCGGCGCCATCGCGACGTGGTTCCTCGAGCAATCGCGCCAGGATTTCGGTCGGGCGACCGGGGGTGGCGCAATCACGGCCAAGCACACTCCAGCCGAGTTCGTGGAATGAGGGGGCGATTCGCGTCCTCGAAAAGCCGACGACCGCGCCGCTGTGCCGCATTCGATCTTCGCCGGCCTTCACCAGCCGCTGGCCATGGCCCGCGCCGCGGCACTCGGGAAGCACGGCAACGCGATCAATGACAGCGCCCCGGATGGGCGTCGAGCCGATCGTGAACTCCCGTGGTACCACCTCGGCATGCCCGACGATCCGGCCTCCCAGCCGGGCCACCAGCCGGTTGGCCGAGTCATGCTCCGGATGGTCGACTGCGGCATGAAACTCCGCCCTGGTCGGGGCGGTGGGCAGCCCGGAGAGGAGCTGCAGAATCTCGCTCTGCTCCCCCGCCCGGGCGGGGGCGATCTGACACTCTTCGAGCATCCAGGCCGGCGGCGCAAAGGCGACGACTGGGTGGTGCGGGAGATGATGAATCGGCGCCCGCCGCACGGGCGTCCGCCGGCTGATAACCCGACCCGACGGGCGAATCTCCACGGAGTGGACGACCTCGACCGGCTGCTCGATCGCGGTCTTGGCCGGAGTTTTTCGAGGCTTTGCTGGCCGCGACGTGTTTCGGGCGAGCTTCACCGCGGAAACCGCATCGTTCGACGCGGAAACCCGGGAGCGTTTGGTTGCGGCAGATCCGCGGCCGACCGACTCGTCCTTGGTTCGAGCCGAGGGCCGGGAAGCCGACCGCAGCGGCGGGCGACGGCAGAACGAACGAACACGACACCAACTCGGGGAACGATCCACCCGATGCATGATGCCTCCTTTCCCTGGAGTGGCAGATGCAATCCGTTGCCCGCACAAGATACGGGGCGGCTCAGCCGTTTTCCAGTAGCAGGAACTCCCGCAGCATCTTTTCCGGGAAAAAACACCACGGATGCGTCCGTGACCAGAGCACCTTTCGGGCTCGTTCGGCAGCCTCGAGCGGGGCGATCCGGGCCTCGAGTTCGGCGGTTTTGGGACGGGCATATTCGGCGATCGCCTGGTTGGCGGCCCGGATCTCGCGGCACCGCCGCCGCGCAAGCGCAGGCGTGGGCACCGTCTCGATCCAGCGCCACTTCGACGTGACGAGTTCCTGGATGCCGGTGGGCACAGATGCCGATTCGAGATGCCGCTCGGGGTGGTATTCGATATCTCGCAGCGTGCGCATGACCGCCGCCCGCTCGCCGGCAGGATCGGCTGACTCGATGCCGGGAAACACTCGCTCGAGCGGCAGCCGGAGCGTGCCCGACACCACCGCATGCCGCGGCGGATCTGAGCCAATCAGCCGCCGCACGATCGCGTCGGTGATCGAGTCGTAGGCGGCCCCGCCGATCCCGTGCACGAAGACATCGGCCACCAACAGCCGGGCGATGAGCGTCGTGATCAGCGCCCGCGGCCGCAGCCGAACACCATGCTCCTCCATGCGGGAGAGGGCGTCGATCCATTTGGAAGGCGACGTGTCGCTGGCGATCGGCAACTCGACCCGCACCGTCTCGAGATCCGAGAGCGTCATTCCTCCGGGGAGCGTTGAGGAGGCGAACACCCGGCGCCGCCGGGGGTCGTCCTTCGACCAGAGCCACCAGGGCAGCTCGAGCCACTCCTCTCCACCATCGTGAAGCACGGCCAGATCGGGCATCGGCCGGCCTCGACCGCGGACTCGGCGGAGCCGGCGATGGTCGGCGAGGGCGGCGTTGTAGGCCTCGTGGAGCGGGCGGGCATGCGCGAGGAGCCAGCCCACGAAGACCATCACGGTGGGCAGCCGGACCAGCTCGGCCACGGGCAGTTCGAGCGTCTCGAGCCCGAACCGCTCCTCGAGCATGTGCCGCGCCTGGGCGATCCCGAGCCCGAGCCGATGGCTCGCCGCGGCGCGGTCCACCACCAGGGGCCACCACCGGCGGACGATCGAATCGGGCACGAGCGGCACGAGGAGGTCCGCCGCCCGCGTGCCGAAGGAGGCGAGGCACTCCCGATCCATCACACCCCGCTCTTCCCAGGCCTGCTCGGGAGCGGGAGCGTCGAACTCGAGGTGTTCGTAATGCGCGGCTTCCGGCGTGCCCACCGGCACACCCACGCTCGCTCGTCCGCAGCGATCGCTGTCGACCACGAGATTCACCGCCGTGCCGCCTACCCGTCGCGCGTAGGCATCGAGCACCGAGTTCTTGAGCCACACCCCCGGATGGAAGAGCTCCGGCTGATGGCCTCCCATGATCAGCGGACGGGCAATCCAGTCGGCCGTGTCGGAAGGGCGGAAGACATCGCGGTAGGATCCGGTGTATTCGGCCGCCACCATCAGCACCTCACGGCGGGTGGCGGCGACGAGCTCCCAGAGCCGCATGTCGCCGATCCGCACGTCGAGCGCCGCTCGGAGGAGCTTGTTGTTGTCCACGAGCGCCTGAATCGAACCGGTGCCGGGCGACGGCACGATCGGGGGCTCGACGAGCCGGCCGCCCGAGGCTTCGGGGGGCTCATGGATGCGACGGCGAACGGTCATCGGCAGGAAGACGGCCTCGGGACGGAACACGGTGGGGCAACGAACCGGAGACGCCACCCGGCCGCGGACGGTAGCACACCCCCGTCTCCCCAGGCCATGCCGCCTTGCTCAGGAATCGGCCGCACGCCCCGCCGCTACGGCCGCTTCAGCCGCATCCAGCACCCTCCGATAATAGGCCAATCGGGTGGTCGCATCGTCGAGGGCCCCGCCAAAACTCCGGGTTTCATCGAGGTAGAGCAGCGGCACCGGCAACTCGACGATCCTGACCCCCGCGGCCTCGGCCTGCACCCAGACCTCCAGCGGCATCGCGTAGCCGGTCTCCCGCGGATGGAGTGCCCCGAGGGCCCGCCGGGAATAGGCCTTGAACCCACAGAAGGCGTCGGTCAATTCGAGTCCGAGCCGGCGGTTGATCTCGCCCGTGATGGCTTCGTTGATCCGCCGCCGGGCCTCAGGCGGCTGGCTGTCGCCGGGGAATCGCTCGAGGTAACGGCTGCCGCTTACGATCCCCGCCCCGGGCTCCGAGGCGGCCAGGACGAAGGCCGGAATCAGGCGGGGCTGGTGCTGGCCGTCGCAGTCGATCGTCACGAGCCCGTCCCAGGGGCCCGCGAGGGCCTCTCGAAACGCAGTCGCCACGGCCGCTCCGTAGCCCTGGTTGACCGCATGCCGCACGACGCGAACGTCGCCGCGGGCCCGAACGCGGTCGGCGAGCAGTTCGCCCGTGCCGTCGGTCGAACCGTCATCGACCACGAGCACGTCGGGGGTGACCTTCACCACCTCGTCGAGCACCCGCGCGACATGCGCCACCTCGTTGAAGACCGGCAGGGCGGTGAGAAAACGAGGCATGACGGGCTTGCTCGGACGACGGGAAACCCGAGAAGTCTACGTCGCTCGGAACGCCGATTCAAAAACCGACCCAAGTCTCCCGATCGCGCCGCCCCCGAGCCCGGCGACCTCAGAGCCAGCCGATCGGATCGCGGTCGTCGTCCGCAGGGAGGATCTCAAGGTCTGGGAGCATGGCGGCAAGCCGCCGGCCGAGTTCGACCATGGCGAAGTGCTCGCTCGCGTGATGCCCAACGGCGATCACAGCCAGTCCGGCGGCCCGGGCCTCGACGGCTTGATGGAGCTTGATCTCGCCGGTGACGAGCGTCGTGCAGCCGGCGGCGGCCACCTGGCCGACGAGATCGCCGCCGCTGCCGCAGACAATGCCCACCCGCCCCGCGTCCCGCTCCTGATCTCCCACGATCTGCACCGCCTTCGGCCCGAGCGCCGCAGAGAGCCGCTGCGCCACCCCGGAGACCGTCACACCGGCGGTCACGGGAGACTGTCGGCCAAAGCCCACGCGGGGATCGATTCCGTCGGGCTCGATCGGGGAGGCGGCCTCCAGGCCGATGATCGCGGCGAGCTGGTCGTTGATTCCACCTGCAGCGGAGTCCCAGGCGGTGTGGCTGCTCCAGACTCCGACGCCGGCCCCGATGAGTTCGAGGAGCACCTGCCCGGCAACGGTGTCGGGCGTGATCCGCGGGACCGGCCGAAAGGGCAGCGGATGGTGGCTGATCACGAGATCGACCTGTCTTCGCACCGCTTCGGCCGCCACCTCCGGGGTGAGTGTCAGGCAGGTGAGGATTCGATGAAGCGTGGGCCGCCGGGGCGACACGAGCAGGCCGACCGCATCCCAGTCGGCCGCCAGCCGGAGAGGGGCGATTGCTTCGAGCGCGGCGATGACCTCTGGGAGGCTCGACATTCCTGGAGGATACTGTTTCTGGCCTCCGTTCTGGAACGCTGGAGCCAGTCTCATGGAAACCTCCCGGTTGAGCGTGCCGGCCGCCGCCCTGGCTACCGACTTTCGCAAGGCCCTCCGAGCCGCCCGCGATCTCGGCGTCGGCGGCATCGAGCTCGACGCTCGCAGTGGCCTCGATCCGACCCAGGTCACCCAGACGGGACTCCGGCAGATTCGCAAGTGGCTCGGCGACGAGGGGCTCGTAGTATCGGCGATCGCCTTCCGAACCCGCGGCGGGTATGCCGATCCTGATCGGCTCGAGGGCCGCATCGCCGCCACGAAGGCCGCTCTGAAGCTGGCCTTCGACTTGGGCGCGAGCGTCGTGCTCAATCACACCGGGGAGATTCCGGCGTCCGACCAAACCGCGGAGTGGCGGCTCCTCGTCGACGTGCTCACCGATATCGGCACCGTCGGCCAGCACGTGGGCGCCACGCTCTGCGCCGAGGTAGGCCGCTCCGCTCCGGCCGACATGGCACGCCTTCTCAAGGCCTTGCCCGAAGGCTCGCTCACTTGCGACATCGTGACCGGCGGGCTCGTTGTCCACGGCCACGACCCGGCCCAGGCCGTGGCGGACCTCGGCGGACACATCGGCAGCTTCCACGCCACCGACGCCGTGGCCGGCCCGTTCGCGGGCCGGGGCCGCGCCGTCGTGCTGGGGACCGGACAGGTCGAGCTGGCACCGGTGCTCGCGGCCCTCGAGGAGCGGAGCTACCAGGGCTGGATCGGGCTCGAGCCCGTCGAGGCCCGCGACGCCCGCGAAGAACTGGCCGACGCCGTCGATTTTCTCCGGGCGATCTGAGCGACGGGGGCTGCTGTGTCTGACCCCGTCCGGCGACTATAATGATGTGATTCATGCGCCGCTGCCCTGGCTCCCGCCGTGCGATTGCTTGGGTGATGCTCGCCCTCTATGGGCTCATCGCCTCCGGCCTGCCGCTGCCGCTCGACGGATTCTCCAGCGATGCCCAGGCGACGGGCAGGCTGGCCGCCAAAGATCGCTCCCGGCCGTTCCCCTGCATGAACAAGCCGTGCGGCTGTCGCTCCGCCCAGCAGTGCTTCACGAGTTGCTGCTGCCACACTCCCGCCGAAACCCTGGCCTGGGCCAAGGCCCGCGGGCTCGAGCCAGCCGTACTCGCCGCCTTGGCCAGCCGGGTGGCGACCGCGGCCCCCGCTCCAGCTCCGGCCGGTTGCTGCAGCAGCCCCGCAAGCTGCGACGACCGAGATGAGATGGCCACTGGCCGTGACACCCCAGCGGTCGACGGCGCGGTCTGCAGCGACTACCAGTCGCTGGCCGCCGATCCGGTCGAGCCCGAGGCTGGCGTGATCCCACCGGTGACCCGTGGGCAACACGACCACGAGCCAGAGCCGATCGACGTCGTGATCCTCCGCGCCATGCTCGCCTGTGGCGGCATTGTCAGCCAATGGACCGCCGTGGCGACCTCCCTACCGCCACCACTGCCGATCGCCTGCGACCTCCCCTGCCCGCTCGTGGGCTATGTCGTGCTCACCGACCAACGGATCATCCCCGGCGGCGGCCCGCCCGACACGCCGCCGCCCAAGGCCTAGAGCGACGTCTCGCATCGTTGGAGCGACGGCTCAGGCTCGTCACCTCGAAAGAGGAGGCGAGGGGGTCGGCGAACGCTCGCGGAGCATGGGGGCGGATCCTCGCCCGCGACGCGACTTGTGCCGCCCCCGAGCCGGTGACCCACCGTTTGACGCGAGGCGAGGGCGTGCCGCTCGTCGCTGACCGGCAGCCCATCGACACGTTGTTCTCACGCCTGGACTCCGCACCGCGGGCGCGTGCCCGCCGGATGCCTGGCGTGCCTGCCTGATTCATGCGGGAGCCGCGGCCCAGCCGCGGCCATCCCGCCTCACACAAGGATTCTCTTTCATGACTTCCACGACGATGTCCCGATTTCGTGTTCCCCAGATCGTTGCCGGGCTCTGCCTGCTGGCAGCACCGCAGGTGATGGCCGCGGAGATTTCCGCGGTGCCCGGTCCCGACGACCAGGGCGGCATGCTGATGCCGATGGTGTCGATCGCCGGCGCCGACAGTGTCTCCAATCCCACCAGCGGCACGGTCTCGGTCATGTTCAGCCCTGGTTCGGTGCCGGAACTCCGGTCGCTCGAGGATTGGAGTCCCGGCGACTGGTTTGCCACCACCGCCACCTGGCGGCCCGACATCGGCTCGCCGGCCGGCATCGGCGGCACTCCGGCGCCCAACGCGGGCAACGGCGACCTCTTCAATAACCAGTATGGGTTCATGTTCAGCAATGCGGGCGGCACACGGCCGAGCACAGCGGCTCTCACCACCCAGGGCAAGGCGATGGCAATCAGGCTCACGAGCCTCTCGACGCCGAGCCTCGAGAGCTACAACTACGTGAACAACCAGAACCGCTGGGATCAGGTGTTTGCGGCGGTCAACGACCAGGTGCTGTGGAATGGGAACATGTGGCACAACTACTTCACGCTGCCGGCCTCGGCTCCTGCGGGAACCTACACGGCCGAGTTCGAGGTGTTCGTGGCCAACACGCCCTTCACCGGTACCACCGGCTGGGCGCAGTACGACTCGGCGGCGGCCAGTGCCACCGCGGATAGCAACTTCACCCCGGCCGCGCTGACCTACACCTGGAACGTGTCGGCGGTGCCAGAGCCGGCGGCGCTCGGCCTGCTGGCGATCGGCAGCCTGGCCGGAGGCGCGATCCTCCGCCGGCGGCGGGTGCAGTGATGGGATTTCGCGAGGCCGCAGCCTGCGGAACCACTCGCTCGACGGACCGCGGGGCCTGGCAGCTGCCGGGCCCCGCGGCACCGCGGGCCTTCACGCTCGTCGAGCTGCTCGTCGTGATCGCAATCATCGCCACGCTCGTGGGGCTCGTGCTGCCGGCAGTGCAGGCGGTCCGAGGGGCGGCCACCCGCACCCGCTGCGCGAACACGATGCGGCAGATCGGACTCGCGATGTTTCTGTATACCGACACCCACAAAGACCGCTTCCCCCGCAGCCTCCACAGTGCGGCCGCCCATGGAGAGCCGGGCTGGAACACGTCGCTCGCCCCGTTTCTCGAACTCCAGGCCCCGAAGACCGAGGCCGACCTCGCCGCCAACCTGAACGCCGCCTTCCGCTGCCCGAGCGATCCGTTCCGCGACGCGGCGACCCACAGCTACGGGCTCAACGTCCACATGGAACTCGACCCCGCCGGCGACGATTACACAGGCTCGCCGCAGACCTGGCGGCGGCGGCGAGACATTCCCAAGCCATCCCGCACGGTGATGATCGCCGAGGCCAGGCCCGTGCCCTACGCCGATCACTTCATGTGCCACCAGTGGTCGAAGCTCAAGACGGCCGAGACGGCGGTCGCCCACAACCGGCACGGCACCGATGCGAACTACCTGTTCATCGACGGCCATGTCGAGTCGCAACTGATCCAGGAGACGTTCGACCCCGGTACCGGACGAAACCTCTGGAACCCGTCACTGGCCCAGTGAGCCGGCCACGCGGGCGGCCAAGGCCACCGCCGCCGTCTCGACGCGGAGCACATGGGGCCCGAGCGTCGCCAACGGCCAGCCGGCGGCCGCGGCCGCCGCGAGTTCCGCGGCCGTGAACCCTCCCTCCGGTCCCACCAGGCCGATCACCTCGGCGGCCTGCCGCCAGTCGAGTCGGTCGAGCGACGCGGCGGCGGGCGCCGCGACGAGTCCCAGGGCCGCGTCGGACTTCGCGGCCACGATCTCCGCAATCGTCCGCGGCGGCCCGATCTCCATCAGCCGGTCGCGGCCGCACTGCTTGCAGGCCTCGATCACGCCCCGCTGCATCCGCTCAACGGCTGCGGGCGTCGCCTCGGCCACGCCTCGCTCGGTGACCAGCGGCAGGAGCCGCGTTACGCCGAGTTCCGTCAGTTTCTCGACCAGCCACTTCTGCCGCTCGCCCTTGGGCAAGGCCACCGCGAGCGTGACCGCGGGCCCCTCTACCACGGCCTGCTCCCGGCACGCACCGGCCTCGAGTTCGACCTCGCTGCGACCGATGAGCGTGATCCGGGCCGACCACGAGCGGCCCGCGCCGTCGAAGAGCGTGACCGTGTCGCCGACCCGCGCCCGCAAGACCTTCGTCAGGTGCCTGGCCTCGTCGCCCGCAAGCGTGGCCTGACCGGCGACCGGCGGCACTGCACTGAAGAAGCGTTCGCTCATGACCCGACTCGCCGCTGACCACCCGGTGAACCGCCGACCGTAGCCGACCGACCTGGGGCCAGCCGGCGTCGGCGTGGGCCCCGGGAAATTCGGCTCGTGAGCGGGATTATTCGTCCTGACCCGTCCGACCCAGGCCGCTACACTCCGCCGCATGGTACGCGATCTGTCGAGCCACGCGCCGCCCGCCTTCTCCGGTGGGCTCGAACCGGCAGGCTACTTCTGCGGCCCCGCCGAGGAGGAGGCGCTGGCCCGACTCGAGTGGCTCGTCGCAGAGCGGCAGCGATGCGGCCTGGTGGTCGCCGAGGCGGGCATGGGCAAGAGCCACCTCGCCGTGATGGCGGCCCGCCGACTCGCCGGACTCGGAGCCGAAGTGGCCGTGCTCTCGCTCGCCGGCCTGCCCGAAGGCGACTGGGCCGAACTCCTGCTCGCCCGGCTGCCGCTCGATCCAGCCAGTCGCAGCGAACCGATCCGCCCTTGGCTCAAGCTCGAGAATCGGCTTCGCGAAAATACGCTGATGGGCCGGCCCACCGTCCTGATCTTCGACGATCTCGATCGCGGGCCGCTCGATGCCCGGGCAGGCGTCGCCCGGCTGGCTGCCGCGGGTGAACCTCGGTTCGCCACGACCGTCGTCGTGGCCACTGCCACGCCGGCCGGGTTGACGGAGGTGCCCGAATCGGTCCGGCACGGAGCCGCCGTGCGGATCGATCTGCCCGGCTGGACCGCCGAGGAGGTCGCCACCTACCTGCAACGCGAACTGGCGCGGGCCGATCTGCCGGCCGACCTGTTCACCACGGCCGCGGCCCAGACGATCCAGCGGTTCGCCCGGGGTACGCGGCGGGATGTCCGCCGCCTGGCGCATCTGGCCGTGGCTGCGGCGCTCGGTCAGGGCCTCGCGACCATCGACCCCGCCACGATCGAACAGGTCTGGCGGGAACTCGCCCCACCCGATGCGCCTCCGGTCGCCGCCACCAACGGAACCGATCCGTCCCCGGCGCAGGCGACGTCCCAGGTCAGGTCGGTCCGGCGGCTCTGGGGCTGAGCCCCGGGCGCCGGCGATCCCGGCTCCCGAATCCGCTCCCGCCGCCGTGGGCGTTTCGACTCGCTCAGCTCGTGACGTACACTCGCTTCGAACCAGGATTCTGCCAGGAGTTCCATCGTGGCCCGTCAGGCTGCCGCCGCACCACCCCGCGTCGTCGCGATCTCACCCGACGATGGATCGGCCATCGACCTGAAGAGCCCGGCCCTGGCCGCGGTGCTTTCCTGGCTCATTCCCGGCCTCGGCCAGCTCTACCAAGGCCGTGTCATCAAGGCGTTGCTCTTCATGCTGCCCCTCTCGGCTGTGTTCCTCGCCGGGATGTGGATGGGTGACGGCCGGGTCGTCTACTCATCCTGGCGACCCAGTGACCGAAGGCTTCACTTCATCGGCCAGGCCGGCATCGGCGCGGCGGCGATCCCGGCGATGGTTCAATCGGCCCTCACGAGCGGATCATCCCGGCAGCCACTCGGAAGCAGCAGTTGGTTCGTGCCGCCGCTGGTTCGAGGGCAGCTCGTTTCGGATGCCTATGCCCGACGACTGGCCGACACCGATCCCGACATCGAACCGACCGATTTTCGGCCGCAGCCCGGTGGCCAGCGGTATGACCCCCGCCAGCCCGGCGACCAGTTTTCGCTCTGGCACCGTCGGCTGGGTCGCTTCTACGACATCGGCACGCTCTACACCACCTTCGCGGGGCTCTTGAACCTGCTGGTGATCTACGACGCCTGGGCCGGTCCGATGCGGCCCGCCCCGGAGTCCAAGGACGAGAAAAATCCGCCCTCCGGCGGTGGAAAGCCGCGGCGGTAGACGCCGCCATCCGGCGCCGGTAGACCTTAGGGCTTCAGGAAGGCAGTCGATCGGGGATCTGGCGGAGATCAACCCGGCCCGGCTGCGGCGTTCGGAAAGGAGTCTGATCGACCCATGATTCCCAGCCTGCTTGTGGCCTACGCCGTTCCTCTGCTGGCGTCGTTTGCCGATCGCGTGCCCGGCCTGTTCTTCGGGCTGCCGCTCTTGGCCCTCGCGAGCCTGGTGTTCGCCGCCACCCATCACGAAGATCCCGCCGCGATCGGCCTGGCGACCGTTCACTGGACGGTGTGGCTGGGCGGGATTCTCGGGATCGTCCTCGCGGTCGTCCTGCTGCTCGGGTTCGTCAGCTAGTCGCTGACGACCGATGAGCCACCGGCTCGGGGACGGCAAAAACACCCTCTTGGTATGGACATCGGGATCCGCTGCCACGCGGTGTCCCCCGACTCGCGACGGGGGCTTCTATGGGCACGAGGCTCCTTCGCATACAAGCCCCGGACGCCAGTCCGGGGGCACCGGGTCGTTGAGCGAGACCGTCCCCAATTGCCCGTTGGCCGAAGCCTCATGCTCCGCGAGCGTTCGCCGACCCCCTCGCCTCGCTGTGATGGAAGTCGGCGTCCTTCGCGCCGGTCGCCTCGAGTCGGCGGAGTTGGCCGCAGGCGGCATCGATCCGCGAGCCCTTGCGGCGGCGGACCTGCACGTTGACGCCGGCAGCCCGGAGGATGTCGAGAAACTGTTCGAGCGATTGCCGGGAAGGCTCACGCCACGGCATGCCGGCGACGGTGTTGTAGGGAATCACGTTGACGAGCGCGGCCCGGCCGCCGAGCAGGGCGACGAGTCGCTCGGCATCGTCGGCCGAGTCGTTCGTGCCACCGAGCAGGACGTATTCGAACGTGAGCCGCCGGCCGGACGCTTCCCAGTAGCGGTCAGCGGAGGCCATCACCGCCTCCACGCCGATCGCCTTGTTGACGGGCACAAGCCGGGTGCGGAGCGGGTCGTCGGCCGCATGGAGCGACACGGCCAGATGATAGCCAGGATTGAGGTCGGTCAGCCGATCGATCGCCGGCGGCAGGCCCACCGTCGAGATCGTGATCCGCCGCTGTGAGATGCCGAGGCCGTCGGGATCCTGAGCAAGCGCGAGCGCGGGCAGGAGCCGGTCGAGGTTGGCCAGCGGTTCGCCCATCCCCATCACCACGATGTGACTGAGCCGCTCCTCGGCCGGCAGGAGCCGGGCCAGCCGGAGCAATTGCTCCACGATCTCACCGGTCGTGAGGTTTCGCACCACGCCGTCGATGCCGCTGGCGCAGAAGACGCAGCCCATGGCACAGCCCACCTGCGAGCTGATGCAGACTGTCCGCCGCAGCCCGTCGCGCAGGAGCACGCATTCGATCCGCTGCCTGTCGGCGAGCTCCAGGAGCAGCTTCTCGGTGCCGTCCTCGGCCTGCTTGTGGGCCGCCACCGTCGTCGTCCAGATGCGGAAGGCCGAGGCGAGCCGCTCGCGAAGATCTTTCGGGAGGTCCGTCATGTCGGCAAACGACTCGGCCCGGCGACCGTGGAGCCAGCGGCGAATGGCCTTCGCTCGCCAGGCCGGCTGGCCCGCTGCGACCAAAAAGCCCTCCAGGTCGGCAGCGTGGTCAGCCGCGGCATCGAGGATATGCGGCAGCCCGTCGGCCGGCTGCCCGACCGATGGCGTCGGGGCGTCGATGACAGGCAGGGCGTCGGGCGCGGCCATGGGAGGCATGGTCCCTGGGGGCTTCCGCCGATCCGGGTGGCGGGAGCACCAGTCGCGGGGTAGATTTCGGGCAGTCTTTGTCTGCAATCATACCCCGCTTTGCCGCCGCCTCCCATGAATCAGCAACGCTTCGAGGACCGCACCCAGTGGGTCTACGACGAGCAGGCCTTCCCCGTCTGGAACCACTCCTTCGACCGGTCCGATCGGACCGAGATGATCCGGGACGACCTCTGGGCCGGCCGGAGCATCGCGGTGCTGCTGGCGGCCCTGGTGGCCATCGGGCTCACGCTGGCGATCCTGACGCTGGCCTTCGTGGCCAACTGGCGCTAGACCGACCGATGCCCTCCGAGCCGATCACGGCCGCGGCACCCGCCAAGCTCAACCTCTCCCTGGCGGTCCTGGAGCGGCGGGCGGACGGGTTTCACGGGATCGAGTCGCTGATGGTGGGCGTGTCGCTGGCCGACACCCTCCGCCTCGCCCGATCGGCCACGAATGGAATCCGCCTGACGATCCGCTCGGCCGGTTGCCTGGCCTCTCGCAGTGGTAGCCAACTGGTCCGCGACGTCCCGGCCGACGCCACGAATCTCGTCGTCCGCGCGGTCACGGCACTGGCCGCCGAGGCCGGCATCGAGCCGGCTCTCGAGATCGAACTCGTCAAGGAAATCCCTGCGGGCGCCGGCCTGGGGGGTGGCTCGAGCGATGCAGCCGCGGCGATCCGCCTTGCGGCGGCCGCCTGGAGCCTCGACTGGCCGACGGAGCGACTAGCCGCCATCGGGTCTCGGCTCGGCAGCGACATCCCCTGGTTCTTCGCCGGCGGCCCGGCGGTGGCCACGGGCCGCGGCGAGGTCATCGAACCAGTGCCTGATCTCGTGCCCCTGGCCGCGGTGATCGCGATGCCGCCGGTCGGCCTCTCTACGCCGGCCGTCTACAAGGCCTGCACGCCCGAGCCATTCCGGGCTGGCGAGGCCGACCGGTTGGCCCAGGCCCTCGCCGTCGGCGACCTTCCCGCCGCCCTCCCACTGATGCACAACTCGCTCGAAGCCCCGGCCCGCTCGCTCTGCCCCGAAATCGACCGGCTGCTCGCGGACCTCGGCCAGGCCGGCGGACTCGCCCCCCGCCTCACAGGCAGCGGCAGTGCCTGCTTCACCCTCTGCCGCACGCTGGCCGAGGCCCGGAGCATTGCCGCTCGGATTTCCGCCCTGGAAGACGCCGGCCAGCCCCGCTGGCCCGCCGTCTGGCCGGTCGAGCTCACCGCCGCACGAGGGCGTGGAAGTCGTCCTTGAGCCGCTGCGTGATCGGGCCGGGCACGCCCAGCCCGATCTTCCGGCCATCGATCTCCACCACGGGAATCACCTCGGCAGCGGTGCCGGTGAGGAAGCACTCGTCGGCGGTGTAGAGGTCGTGCCGCACGAGCGTCTGCTCGCGGCAGTCGATGCCGGCCGCTCCAGCCAATTCCATGACGGCGTTGCGGGTGATGCCCTCGAGAATGCCGGCGTCGGGGGGCGGCGTGAGCAGGCGGCCCGACCGCACGACGAACACGTTGTCGCCCGTGCACTCGGCCACTTCCCCCTTGTGGTTGAGCATCAGGGCCTCGACGCAGCCGGCCTGGAGGCCCTCCAGCTTGGCCATGATGTTGTTGAGGTAATTAAGCGATTTGATCCGCGGCGAGAGGGCGGCCGAGTGGGTCCGCTGCGTGGCGGCGGTCACGATCCGCAGGCCCTGCTCGTAGAGCTCGCGGGGATAGAGGGCGATCGTGTCGGCGATCACGATCACCTGCGGGTTCTTCGTGCGGTTGGGGTCGAGGCCGAGGGAGCCCGCTCCCCGGGTGACGACGAGCCGCACGTAGCCGTCGACGAGCTTGTTGGCCGCGAGCGTGTCATTCACCGCCTTGGCCACGGCCGCCTTCGGGAGCGGGATTTCCAGGCAGATCGCCCGGGCGCTCGCCCACAGCCGGTCGAGGTGGGCGTCGAGCCGGAACACCGTGCCCGAGTAGCTGCGCAGCCCCTCGAACACGCCGTCGCCGTAGAGCAGGCCGTGGTCGAAGACGCTGA
>CAYVNX010000074.1:0-13127 GCA_964453165.1 uncultured Candidatus Kuenenia sp.
CGAGTTCGAGGTCGTCGAGCATCATCGCCGCGATCGGCGAGAGCCGGGCCTCGGTATATCGCATGGCAGCGGCGGGGAGGCCGGCGATCGAGCCGAAGTTGCCCTGCTTGTCGACGAGCACGTGCCGCATGTTCCATTCCTGGGCCATGCGGACGAGCGTGGGGTAGATCACGCTTTCGCCGTGCGGGTGGTAGTTGCCGCTGGTGTCGCCCGAAATCTTGGCACACTTCACCCGCGAGGCACCCGGCGACAGATTGAGGTCGTTCATCGCGACCAGAATCCGCCGCTGCGAGGGCTTGAGCCCGTCGCGGACATCGGGCAACGCCCGGCTGACGATCACGCTCATCGCGTACGTCAGGTAGCTGTCTTTGAGTTCCTGCTCGATCGGCAGTTCGATCAGACGGCCGCCAGAGATGTCCCGCAGCCCATCGGGGGGGGCTGAACCGTCAGCGCCGTCGCCACCTGCGGGAAGGAAGGCCTCGTCTTCCGACGGGTTTTCATCATCTGCCAAAGGACGGCCTCCAACCGTGCATGAACCCCTCGCGGGCCATCCTTGTCGGTCCGCCGCGATGCGTTGAACATACCCGCCTCACCAAGGCGGTCAACCGGCCAAAAACAGGCCAAAACCCCGCTTTCAGCCCGTCCAGCCCCGGCTTGACCCGCTCCCGGGCCGCCCCCTACCCTCCCGCCCCACTTCCGGCTGCCGTCTCCTCGCGAGCGCGAGGTCGGCCGCGGCTCCTCGCGCGGGGCATCGATCATGTCACAACGGCTCGGTTCCGGACTCGTCGTGGCGACCTTGGCGGCGATCGTGCTGCTTCCCAATCTCGGCGGCCCACCCCTGTGGGACGAGGACGAACCCCGGAACGCCGCCTGCTCACTGGCGATGCTCCAGACCGGCGACTGGGTCGTGCCCACCTTCAACGGCCGGCTCCGCGTCGAGAAGCCCGCGCTCGTCAACTGGGTCCAATTGGCCGGCTTCACCGCGGTTGGCGTCGGCGAAACGGGAGCCCGGCTCGGATCGGCCCTGCTCACACTCGGCACCTGCCTGCTCACCTGGCGGCTCGGCACGATCCTGTTTCGGCCAGAGGCAGGGACCTGGGCTGGGGTGGTGCTGGCCACGTGCCTTTGGACGGGGGTGACCGGCCGGGCCGCCACACCCGATGCTCCACTGGCCTTCTTCACAACCCTCGCACTCTGGATCTTCGTCCGCTCAGTTGCCGCGGGGGGGCGGCTTCGGAATGCACCCGTGCGAGTGCCGTTCCCCACCGCCTTCGCCATCGGTGCCGCCTGCGGTCTGGCTGTGCTCACGAAGGGACCGGTCGGACTCGTCCTGCCGCTCGTGGCCATCGGGGGCTTCGCCCTCTGGCAGGCCGCCGTCGACCCGGGCCGTCAGGGGCCGGTTCGCGCGCGGCTCGTACCGGCCGCAGTCGCTGCCTGGCGGGGCGTGCGGCCCCTGGCAATCACGGCCGCGGCGGTCGCAGTGGCGGCCCCGTGGTATGCGCTGGTGACGATCCGCACAGACGGCGCCTGGCTCCGCGAGTTTCTCCTCGTCCACAACGTCGGCCGGTTCGCCGCACCGATGGAGGGCCATTCCGGATCGGCTTTCCTCTATTACCCGCTCGTGATCCTCGTCGGATTCTTTCCCTGGTCGATGGCCTCCGGGCTGATCGGTCGCCATGCAGTGGTGGTCGTGCGAGAACCGGGAGCGGCGGCGGTGGGGATGCGGTTGGTGGCGGCCTGGGTCGCCGCCTGGGTGATTCCCTTTTCGCTCGCCGGCACGAAACTGCCTGGCTACATCTGGCCGGCGTACCCGGCCATCGCCTGTGGCATCGGCCTCTTCCTGGCCGACTGGATCGCCCGGCCGACGTGGAGTACCGACCGCTGGATGCGGTTGGCCTGGAGCCTGCTCGCTCTCGCAGGCGTCGGCCTCGGCCTCGGCCTCCCGCTGGCCGTGCACAGGCTGGCCCCCGGAGGCGAATGGATCGGGCTGGTCGGGCTCGTGCCGCTGGCTGGTGGATTCCTGGCCTCGCGCTTCCAAACCCACTCCTCCCGCCTGGCCGCCTCGGGCTGCTGGGCCGCCACGGCCTGCGGCACCGTCGCGATCCTGATGGCCGTCGGCCCTGCGAGCCTCGGCCGCGGTGGTGGCACTCGCCATCTCCTGGCCCGGCTGCCCGCGGCTGGAATCGCCCACCCGATCGCGTCCTACCGGGCTCCGGCGAGCACATCGTTCTATGCCGGCCTCGTCGCCGCCGGCGGCACCGTGACGGAACTTGACGAGCCTGCCGAAGTGGTGGCGTTCGTCGCGACCCATCCGGGAGCGCCGCTGGTCGTCGATGCCCGGTTCGCGTCGCAGGTGGCGGCCGAACTGCCCGACCATTATCAGGTGCTTCGTGCCGTGACCGTGCTGCCCGAGTCTCGGGAACTGCTGCTGTTCGGACCGCGTCACGCACCCCAACCCCTGATGCAGGTAGCCACCGCTCCCGATCTTCAGGCCGTATCCCGCCAACGCTGAGCCCATTCCCCTACCACCACCGTCTCATTCCGAAAGTCCCCGCATGTTTTCGCATCGCCCGCTTCTCACCGTGCTCCTCGCCGGCAGCATCGCCCTCGTCATTGGGATCGCCAGCGGCCCGCTCTGGGACGAGGACGAACCGCGTTTTGCGGCAATCGCCCGTACGATGGTGGAAACGGGCAACTGGGTCGTGCCGGTCTTCAACGACACCCTCGCCGTGGACAAGCCGGTGCTGATGCACTGGTGCATGGCGGCCTGCATGACCGTCTTCGGCACCACCGAGTTTGCGGCCCGCCTGCCATCGATGCTCGCGGCACTCGTGACGGCCCTGGCGCTCCTGCGAGCCGGCACCCGGTTCTTCGATCCGACGACCGGGGTGGTGGCCGCACTGGCCTGGCTGGGCTGTCTGCTGGTGGGCATCGAAGCCCACGCTGCCACGCCCGACGCGATCCTCACGGCCCTGTGCACCTGGGCGACGGTGCTGGCGGCGGAGGTGATCCTGACACCACGGAGCACCCGTGGCCCGGCCGGCCCTGATCGACGAGATGTGAGCCGCACCGGCACCGGCCCCTGCATCGCCTGTGGCGACGATGCCCTCCCGCGGCTCGGCCTGGCCCGCTCCGCAGGGATCGGCCTGCTGCTCGGGTTGGCCGTCGTCTGCAAGGGACCGATCGGATTCGTGGGCCCGCTGGCGGTGATCGTGCCCTGGGCCTGGTGGGTGGCCGTCGACTGGCGTCGGCTGGAGATGCCCGCAGGCCCGTGGCTCCGCCAGACGGCGGCCGCTGCGGGACCGGCCGTGATCGACGTGATTCGCAGCCTGCGGCCGCTGGCCCTCGTCGCCGGCGCGGCCCTGGCCGCAGCTCCCTGGTATGTCGCCGTCTGGCTGCGGACTGATGGAGCGTGGACCGAGGGTTTCTTCTTCGTCCACAACGTCGGCCGCTTCCTGGAGCCGATGGAGAAGCATGCTGGGGGAGTCCTCTTCCATCCGCTCACGATGCTCCTGCTTTTCTACCCCTGGAGCTGCTTCCTTCCGCTGGCCCTCGTACTCACCGCCTGGCGGAGTTGGCACCGCTCGGCGTCGGCCACGACGATCCATACGCTTGGCCTGCTCCTCGCGTGGGCTGTCGTCTGGGTGGGCGGCTTCTCCGCCGCCGCCACGAAGCTGCCCAACTACATCCTCCCGGCTTACCCTGCCGCCGCCCTGCTCGTGGCGGCGTTTGCGGTCGATGCGGCCCGTCGGGCTGCCGTCTCCGGACGTTGGCCCCATCCCCGGTGGATGGCCGCCGGCCTCGGATCGCTGGCCTTTGGTGGCATCGCGACGGCCGTCACGGTGATCGTCACCGCTCGCTTCGGACTGGCCGGTGCGGAGCCGGCTGCGGTCGTGGGCCTGGTGCCGCTTGTCGGCACGGTGATCTGCTGGCGACTTGCCACCTCCCGACCGCTCGCCGCTGTCGAGGCCTTCGCGATCACGTCGCTCCTGTTCACGGCGCTCGCCGTCGGCCCTGCGGCCGGCTGGATGGCCAGGGCGAACACGATCCCGCCGTTTGTCCGCGACCTCCAGGCACGTGCCGGCGGCGCTGCCCGGCTGGGCACGTTCATGATGGGCAGCCCCAACGTGGTCTTCTACTCCAACGGCCATGTCAATCAGATCATCCACGACGACACCGCCGCGGCCGAGCGGTTTCTGGGGGGCAACCCCGAGGCGGTCCTGCTCGTGCCCGACCATCACTTGGACCGGATCACGCCGATCCTGCCCACCGGCTTCGGCGAAGTAGGCCGCACGCGACCGATGTTCCGCGATTTCGACCTGGTGGCGATCGGAAAGGTGGCACCAACCTCGGGCTCAGACCGCACCGCCCGCACGGACGAGGTGGTGCGATGAACGGATTTTCGCCCGAAACCGCCCGGTTGCCGGACCGCCGCCGGCCGGCCGGCGGCCTCCTCTCGATCGTGATTCCCTGCCACAACGAGGCGGCGGTGATCGACGACACCCACGCACGGCTCACGGCCGTGCTCACTCCCACCGGCATGGATCACGAGATCATCTATGTCGACGACGGCAGCCGCGATGACACACTCCGCAGGCTCGAGGGAATCGCGGCCCGCGATTCTCGGGTGACCGTGATCGAATTCGCCCGCAACTTCGGTCAACAGGCGGCGATGTCGGCGGGTCTCGCCGTGGCGCGGGGCGACGCGATCGTGATCACCGACGCCGACCTCCAGGATCCGCCGGAAGTCATCCCCGAGATGGTGCGGGCGTGGCGAAACGGAGCCGACGTGGCCTACGGTCGGCGGCGGCAGCGGGCCGGCGAGACGGCCTTCAAACTCGTGACGGCAAGCCTCTACCACCGGCTGTTCGCCAGCCTCTCGCCGTATCCCGTTCCAGTTGACACGGGCGATTTCAAGCTCCTTGACCGGGCGGTGGCGGATGCCGTGATCGCGCTGCCCGAGAAGCGTCGCTACCTCCGCGGCCTCGTGCCCTGGGCCGGCTTCCGCCACGAGCCGGTCTGGTACGACCGCCACCCGCGGGCAGCCGGCGAGACGAAATATTCCGCCTGGAAGCTTCTCAAGCTCGCGACCGACGCCCTGATCCTCTCGTCCGATGCACCGCTGCGGCTCACCTGGGTGGCCGCGGCGGGGCTCACGGTCACTGGCCTCGTCGCCGCCACGGTGGCCACGATCGCGACCTGGATCGGCCCGCCTCGCGAGCAGGTGTCGCTGGCGGCCCTGACCGCCATCGCCACCCTCGTCGCCACCGTTCCGACGGTGGCGGTCGCAATCGTCGGCGAATACGTCGCCCGCACCTACCGCGAGGTGCAGGGCCGGCCGACCTGGGTCATCCGCCGCACGCTCGGCCGAGCCGCGGACACCCGCGGGACCTCCCGGGCGGCGTGAACGGCCACCACGTGCCCGCAGCCGCGAGAACTGACCCACGTTCCCGCGCGCGGCAGCGGACGCTCGGGGTCGGCGAAAGCTTGCGACGCATCGGGGCGTATCCTCGCCCGAACCAGCGCTTGTGCTGCTGGCACGGCACCTCCGGCCGTTGCCGACGGACTCACACAGCCCCCGAGCCGGTGAGCCACGACATCCGAACGTCGTTTATTTCGCCAGTTCCGCCTCGATGGCAGCCACCACGGCCGGATCGTCGGGGGCGACCCGCGTCTTGAATCGAGCCGCGATCTGGCCGTCTTTGCCGATCAGGAATTTTTCGAAGTTCCAACCGATCTCGCCGGCGGGATCGGCCGACTCGGTGAGCACCTGATAGAGCTTCGGCTTGCCGGCTCCTTTCACGGTGATCTTGGAGAACATCGGAAAGCTGACGCCGTATTTCGAGCTACAGAACTCCTTGATCTGCTCATCGCTGCCAGGCTCCTGGGCCAAGAAATCGTTGGCGGGGAACCCCAGGATCACGAAGCCCTGGTCCCGATACTTCTCATACAGGGCCTGGAGCCCGGCATATTGCGGCGTGGCCCCGCAGCGGCTGGCCACGTTGACCACCATCACAACCTTCCCCTGGTAAGAGGCCAGATCGACATCCTGGCCGTCGAGCGACTTCATCGTGCCAGAGAGCGGCGACTCCGCCCGGGCCGTGACGGCAAGCCCCACGACCGACAGGGCCACGAGCAACGTCAGCATCTGAAAGGACGACATCGGGGTATGGCTCCTGAGGACGGGCGGGACGACTGCCGACGGCTGCGGCAACAGGGTATTCAAGGCGGAAGCACGGCCCCTGGCAAGTCGGGCCCCGGTGACAGTGCCCCCTAGGCCGGCTTTCGCGGCTCTTCCGCGAGCGGCGTCCAGTGGTCGAACGTGGCCGCCTGTCCGAGGTGGTTCCCGGCGGCATCCATGATGTTCCAGACGATGGCCTTTTCGATCCGAAATCGTCGGCCGGTCTTCGAGATGCGAACGCCCGAATAGTCATCCACGAATCCGTGATTCCTGGTGCGAGCCAGGAGCCGGGCTCGCTCGTCGCGGTGGACCGGCTCGGCCGTGAGCCGGGAAGGTGTCTGGGTAAGTTCCTCCCAGGACATCTCCCAGAGGGCCAGGGCTGTGGCGTTGCCGTAGGTAAGCACCGGATCGGCCTCGATGCCGTGGGAGACGGCCACGAAGGGTGCCTGCCAGAGCCGCGCGGACTGCTCCGCGGTCGTGCCCGCGCGATCGATCAACTCCCGGCCCAGCAGTCGGGCAAACGAGTCGAGGAGCTGCTGCACGTGGGAGTCGACGGCGTCAGAACGATGGTGTGGAAAAGGAGTGGTCACGAGCGTTCCCGATGGAAGGTTGTGTCAGGCCGGGCCGGCGGCGACGACGTCGGGGCCGGCCTCGGCCGCGTACGCGGTGAAGTTGTCCTGGAATTTGTCGGCCAGCTTCCTGGCTGCCGCCTCCCAGGCGGCCTCGTCGCGCCAAGCCCGATGCGGCACCAGCAGCCGCTCGTCCACGCCCGGCACGCGGTTGACCGCGTCGAGCCTGAACACCCGGTCGCGGTGCACCGGAGCCTGGTCGAGCGCACCGGCATGAATGGCGTCGATGATCCGCCGCGTGCTTGCCAGATCGATCCGCGTGCCCACGCCATACGGACCGCCCGTCCAGCCGGTGTTCACCAGCCAGGCCCGGGCGTCGTGACGCCGGAGTTTCTCGGCCAGGAGGCGGGCGTAGACGGCCGGGTGTCGCAACAGGAAGGCGGCGCTAAAACAGGCGGAGAAGGCGACCTGCGGTTCGACGATTCCCATCTCGGTGCCGGCCACTCGGGCCGTGTAGCCGGAGAGGAAGTGATACATCGCCTGCTCCCGCGACAGCCGGCTCACCGGCGGCAGCACGCCCGAGGCATCGCAGGTGAGGAAGATCACGTGCTTGGGGTGCGGGGCCACGCAGGGCACCTGGGCGTTTTCGATGTATTCGATTGGATAGGCGGCCCGCGTGTTCTCCGTGATCGCACTGCTCTCGAAATCGACCGCCCGGGTGGCCGGATCGTAGACCACGTTCTCGAGCACGGTGCCGAACCGGATCGCCCGCCAGATCTCAGGCTCCTTGGCTTCCTCGAGGTGGATGCACTTGGCGTAGCAGCCGCCTTCGATGTTGAAGATGCCATCGTCTCCCCAGCCGTGCTCGTCGTCACCAATGAGCCTGCGGGATGGATCGGCGGAAAGCGTCGTCTTGCCGGTGCCCGAGAGACCGAAGAAGAGCGAGACCTCGCCGGTGCGGCCCCCGGCATCGGGACCCTGGTTGGCCGAACAGTGCATCGAGAGGATGCCTCGGCCCGGGAGGAGCCAATGCATGTAGGTGAAGACCCCCTTCTTCATCTCACCGGCATATTCTGTGCCAAGGATCACCTGCTCCCGCCGCTCCAGGCAGAGGTCGATGCTCGTGCGGCTGGTCATCTGGGCGGTGAGTGGATTGGCAGGAAACTGGCCGGCGTTGTAGATCACGTAATCGGGGGCCCCGAATCGCTCCAGTTCGTCGAGCGTGGGGCGGATCAGCATGTTGTGCATGAAGAGCGCGTGATAGGCCCGAGCGCAGAGCACCCGCACCTTGACCCGCGTGGCGGGATCCCAGCCTGCGTAGCCGTCGCAGACGTAGACCTGGTCGCGGGTGTTGAGGTAATCGATCGCCCGCTGCCGGTTGAGAAGGAAGGTGTGTTCGTCGATCGGATGGTTGACCGGCCCCCACCAGACGTCGTGCTCCGACTCGGGCCGATGCACCACGTGCTTGTCGGCCGGGCTGCGGCCGGTCTTGGCTCCCGAGCGGATCGCAAGCGCCCCGGAGGCGACGATCCCGGCCCGCTCCCGAGAGACGGCGTCTTCGTAGAGACGGCCCGGCGGCGCATTCCTCACGACGACGGGAACGGTGATCTCGTGAGCGGAGAGGTCGACGTGGACGGGCATGGGGGAAACCTCCGGCATGGATCGGACCAAGTGGGCTGACACGGGCGGTCAGACGGATGGCTGAGGGATCAGCCCGACGAGGAGCAACGGCGGGACGAGCAGCGTCGAGCCCTGCGGGACGGTCGGGCCGGACGCCGTGGCCACCCACTTCGGGATCACGCTCCAGGCCACGCCGCCGATCAGGATTGCCAGGCCGAGCATCACGGCCACCAAGCCCCAAGGGTTTCGCCGCACCCTCACCGGCTGAACCCCGCGCCGGATGCGGCGGGCGAATTCACTCCACGCCTCGTTCGATGTGCGGGTGCCGGTGGCGACCAGGCTCACGCACCGGGTCACCCCGCGGCCATCGAGCGACACCTGCAGCCCTCGGGCCGGCAGGGCCACGGTCTCACCCGCCCAGCGGGCCGAACCGTCGAGGCCACTCACCACCTCGGCGACCACCGGACGAAGCCGGTCGATCGTCGCGTTGTAGATCACGAGCCTGGGCCGCATCACAAGAATCGCGACGCCGACGATCAGCCCGCCCAGGAGCACGAGCATCGCCGCGGCCCAGGGGGAGGTGCCTACAGCCGGCTGCACGAGCGCCAGCGGCCCGACGAGCACGAGTCCTGAGACGCCGGCAGCCAACAGGGCTAGATCGACCGCACCGGGAAGGAGAACCGGCCGGCGGCGGAGATGAAACCAGCCGATCAGAAGAAGGTATCCGCCCAGCGGCAGAACCGCGATTGCCAGGGGAATGCCGGCCAGGGTCGGACTCATCGCCACCGCTCCGGAGCGACCGGACGCATCACCGCCAGGCCATCCAGGCGAGCAGGCCGAGCCAGGTGCACTCCGCCACCAGGGCGACTGCCAGCCAGAGGCGCAGCCCCGCGGTGGTCATGCCGGGGCTCCTGCAGGTCAGACGGCGTCGGGCACCGCGAAGGGGATGTCGCGGGTGAAGGCGTCGCCAAACTCGAAGACATCGTGAAAGTCCTCCCGCTTGTCGCTGCGGGTCTTCCGCATCTGGCCGATGTCGATCATGTTGAACACGATCTCGCCGATGTCGGCCGTCCGGCGGATGCCCCAGGTGCCCAGCACGGTCGGAGCGAGAAAGCCGTATTGCTGCTGGCCGTAGAGCCGAGCAGCTTCACAGAGCTGGCGACCTGAAACATGCCGCTCGACCCGACGTCGCTCCCGCCGCGTACGCGGCTTCGAGCGGCGCTCCCGAGGCTCTTCGGCCGCGGCCGGCTCGAGTTCGTCCTCGGGCGGCTCCTCGCCAAGCCCCAGGGTTTCCTGGGCGTACGACAGTGCCTCGAGCACGAACAGGTAGGCATCGAGGGTGTACCGCCGATCCTGCCTCAGGAGCTGGAAAAGCGGGTGAGAGGGATCGACGAGAGGCATCGAAAGCGTGGCCTGCCGGTCTGAAGGACGTCCTCGGCAGTATACCGCACGCTCGGGGACGGGAAGCCCGGCGCTCTCCGAAAGGGCCGTATGGCTGCTGAACGAGCCGGTCACCTGGGAGGCGAACCGGCCTGGGCCGGCAGATCCTCGAGCACGTACTTGTACCCAAAGGGGGTGATCGGCTTGGCGAAATCACGAATCATGTCGAGCCCCTTGTCGATCAGGTTGGTCCGCGGATCGAACTGATAGACATCCCGGTCGCTTCCCCCGGGCTTATAAATCTGGATCGCAAACGGCATCAGATCGCGAGCCTGCAGGATCAACTCAACCTTGGAGAAATTGGCGGCATCGGCCTGAAACCTCGGCAGCGCCTCGAGCCACACCTGGTCCCGCACCTCGGGCGGGGTGATGATCCGCATCCAATACCGCTTCTTGAGCGTCTCGGCCTTCGCTCCGAAAACGAACGGGAGCGGGCCGTCGCTGATCGCCTTCCCCCGCATCTCGGGCGGCAGTCGCGTCTCGCGGAGTTGTTTCTCCGAGTGACGATATTCGTAGATGCTCTCGCCGTTGCAGACCCAGTGCTCGCCAAATTCCCCGCTCCGCACCTCGTAGCGGCGGACCTCGGGACTCCATTGCTTCGATTCCTTGACGTGAAAGAGCCCCTTGTCGGGCGCGGCATATTTCAGCTCGCCGGTGCTCTCAGCGAAGGCCAACTGGTCGCCATTCTGACCCGCCGGGCTCCAGGCGTTGTATTCCCACTTGTGGAACGTGCATGACCAGGTGCGGACCGCGGCGTTGCGGGCCTCCCAGGCCGCCAGCAACTGGTCGAGCATCGCCTGCTCCTGCGGCGACAGCACCGGCGGCTGCACCGGAGGGGCCACGGCCAGTCGTTCGGCCTGAGGCTGGGCCGGGGCAGAAGGCTGTCCGACCGTCTGTCCGCAGCAGATCGGAGCCGCGCTCAACCAGCAGAGGAAGACCACGATCCAGGCGGGCAGACTGCGGAAACGGCGCACGGCGAGTCCTCCGGAGAAATCGGGCCGGGACTCTAGCAGGCCCCCACCGAGCCGACGAGAGCGGTTTGGAGCGGGTTTCGGATCGCTGGAGCGACGACTGGACCGACGGAACTGGGAAGGCGAGGGGGTCGGCGAACGCTCGCGGAGCATGGGGGCGTATCCTCGCCCGTGCCGCGACCTTTGCCGCCCCCGAGCCGCTGCGGGCTCAGCCGCTCGCCGCGGCCCGGAGTTCCGCGAGTTCTCGAGCGAATCCACCCGACAGGATCGGGAACCGGCACCAGGTCTTCGGGTCGAGGTTCTCGTCGTCGAGCTGGAACGACGGGGCATACCGCTCCCGCTTCCATTGGTTGCGACTCCAGAGCGTGAAGAACCGCTCGACCCAGGCCGCCAGTTGACTCGGAGCGTGCTGGCGGAACTCGGGGCAGAGTCGCCGCCAGACCTCGACCGGCATCTGCCGATCGCGGATCGCCGCCCGCTCCACGGCATCGAGGACGTCGTAGGGCATCAGGTCGGCCTCATCGGTCTGGCCCGACTCAGCCGGCCTCAGTTCCGCCGTCGGCTGCTGGGCGTTGACCGCCGCCAAAGCTGGGATCGGCCCAACGCCCTCCGGCCCGACCGTTTCCAGCCAGACGAGCCAGCGGCGGAGGTAGGCCTTGTCGATGCCGGCGATCGGGGCGATGCCCCCGGCCGTGTCACCATCCATCGTGGCGTAGCCGACCGCCGCCTCGGACCGATTGCTCGTCGACACGAGCAGCGCCCCGGTGAGGTTGGCCAAGAGCCACACGCCCGGCGCCCGGGCCCGGGCTTGAATGTTTTGCAGCGGGATGTCGTCCCGCTCCCAGGAGAGGGGGCGACCGATTGCGGTCGAGACGATTCGCTCGTAGTCCCGGACGACCGACTCCACGTCGAACTCGTGAAACACCGCGCCGAGTCCGGCCGCCAGATCGCGGGCCGCAGCATGGGTCACCGGCCCCGAATTGGCGGTGGCCTGGTAGACGCAGGTGAGCGCCGCCGCCACGAGCCTGCGGAGATCGTTCGCGGAGTCTCCCCGCCCGGTGGTCAGCGGCAGACCCAGGCGACGGGCGGCGGCGGCGAGTCCGAGTTCACCTGCGGCGAGATGGACGGCGATCGCCACGAGGCAGGCGACCGCCGAGGAATCGGCCCCGCCGCTCGCCGAGACGACATAGCCCCGCGAGCGGCTCTTGCGGGCGTAGTCGGCGAGCCCGAGCGACACGGCCCGGGCGAATTCTTCCTCCTTGACGTGACCACCCGATTCCCAGGCATCGCGGCCGTCCCGCATGACAGGATTCCCCTCGGTCAGCGGCGGCGTGAACTCCACGGCCACGCGATCGTCGGCCGACTCATGCTCAGTGCTGGTGAGGCGGGCCTGCGCGGGCCGGAGGGAGTCGAGGTCGAACACCGCCGCCGTCCCGGATCGGTCGCCGAAGGAAAACCGCCGCCCTGCGGCGATCATCGCGCCCCCGGCGGCAATCAGCACGCTGCCGTCGTAGACGGCCCGGCCCGCCTCGTTGCCAACGAGGTTGGCGTAAACGTACCCCGCCGCAAACGCCCGTGAGCCCTCGAGGACGAACCGCCTGCGGATCTCCTCCTTGCCGAAGGCGAAGTGGCTCGCCGAGGGATTGAGGATCAGGTCGATCCCGCGTGCCGCCAGCGCCGCGCCGGGTCGGTCGGCCGCCCAGGCGTCTTCGCAGATCTCGAAGCCAATCCGCACGCCCCCAAGGTCGAACCGCAGGTCGCCAATTGGAAGGTCGCGAGCCCCTGCCCGGAGCCGTCCCCGGCGACCGCGGGGCCAGGGCCGAAACCAGCGGGGCTCGTAGTGAATCCCATCGCCGGCCAGGTGCTGCTTGCAGGCGATGCCTGCGAGCCGTCCGTCGGCGGCGAGCGCGACGGCGTCGTAAAGTCCGTTCTCGAACCGCACCGGCAGGCCGAGGGCCACCGCGATCCCCTCGGTGTGCGGTAGGATCTCCTCCAGCACCTGCCAGGCCATCCGCTGAACCCCCGGTGCGAAGAAGGCGTCTTCGCAGCCGTAGCCCGAGATGGCGAGTTCCGGCAGGCAGAGAATCGAAACCGCGTCGGCCCGGGCGGCCGTGATCGCAGCCACGATCCGGTCCCGGTTGCCGTCCCAGTCGAGCGGCGTCTGGTTGAGGGCACAGCCCCCGATGCGGATCGGATACATGGGTGACGAGTCTTCAGGGCCGATACGACTCCGAAATGGTAGTCACCGGCAGGCCACTGTGCGCCGCGACTCTCCCTGAACTCTCCCTGAGCTCTCGGGGGACGGCGGCCCGGGGGGCGACGCAGCCTGGCGAGCGAGGCCGCTGC
>CAYVNX010000074.1:13227-14957 GCA_964453165.1 uncultured Candidatus Kuenenia sp.
CTCTCGGGGGACGGCGGCCCGGGGGGCGACGCAGCCTGGCGAGCGAGGCCGCTGCCTGCCTGCGCTTTTTGCACGTCCTCGAGCGGAAACCCAGGCAGAAAGCGCAAGAAATGGGCCTCGAAAAGCGCACGAAACTGGAGCGATTCGCACCAGGCTGGATGCCCCAGTGGGGCGAATCGCACCAGGCGGCCTGGAGCGATTCGCCCCATCAGAGTTGCTTGCCTGGAGAAATCCCGGGAACCGTCTGCGTCTTCTCCGAGTAATTCGGCCGTGTGGCGATTTCTCGCGCCGACGGCATGGAGTTTGCTTCGGAGGAAGGTTGTCTGATTCGGCTGCGGCTGCGCTTTTGAGCAGCCACGGTCCGCCAGGTTCATTCTCCAAACCGTTTGTCCAGAGGCCACCCCGATGCGTTCGTTTCGTGAATCCGTCGACCCCACGCACACTCCGCCAGGCGCGCAACCGGGCCTCGGCTCCGCTCGTTCCACGCACCGTCGGCGGATTCATCTGACCGGCAGCCTGGCGGCGCTGTGTGTCTCGCTGGCAGCACCCCTGGCCCGAGCAGACTTGCTGTACGTCAGCCTGTTGGACAACACCATCGTCACCTACGACACCACCAGCAACGTGAACACGACGATCGAAGCCTCGAAGACCGTGTTTGCCAACACGAATCTTTCCACGCCAGGGGGACTCGCCTTCGATGCCTCGGGCAATCTCTACGCGGCGAACATCGGGGACAGCACGGTCAGCAAGTTCAATTCGACCGGCACGTACGTCAGCAACATCAGTACGAACCTCTCAACCCCGTTGTTCCCGGCATTCGATGCGGCGGGCAACCTCTATGTCTCAAATAATGCAGGCAACTCGGTCAGCAAATTCAACTCGGCGGGTGTGTATCAGAGCGCGATCACCACGAACCTGTCGGGCCCGGTCGGACTCGACTTCGACTCGTCCGGCAACCTCTATGTCGCCAACAATACTCCGAACACCATCAGCAAGTTCGACTCCAACGGCGTGTTCCTGGGGACATTCGCCAATACCAACATTGTCGCCCCGTCCGGCCTGATCCTTGATGCGGCGAACAACGTGTACATTGCCAACCAGAACGCGGGCGTCAGCGAATTCGACTCCTCGGGCGGATTCGTGGGCCAGACCCTTGGTCCTCCCAATGGGCCGTGGGGCCTGGCCTTCGATTCCGCGAGCAATTTCTATGTGTCGTATTACCTCGACAGCAAAATCAGCAAGTTCGATTCGAACGGCACGCGACTCGTGACCTGGAGCACCTTCACCACACAACCACTTGGCGTGGCGGTCAACGTGGTGCCGGAACCGGGCACGGCCGGCTTGGTCACGATCGGCGTCCTCGGCCTTGCAGCCGCGGCCGGGTGGGCACGACGGCGGCGGGCCGGCCCGCCCCCGCGGGCTGTTCCGTGAATCGGACGGGTGGTTCCTACCCGGGCTCTTCAAGGTAGGTGTAGCCGCTCAGCCCCTCTTCGTAAAACTTGAGAAACCGGCCCGCCTGGCCGTCACCGATCCGTCCCTCGCGGACGGCCTGCTCGATCGAATCCCGCAGCCGTTGCAAGAGTTGGTCGGCGTCGAACTCCACGTAGTCGAGCACCTCGCGGACGGTGTCGCCCTTGATCACGGCGTCGACCACCACCTCGCCCCGATCGTCGGTGCTAACGTGGACGGCGTTGGTGTCGCCGAACAGGTTGTGGAGGTCGCCCAGAATC
>CAYVNX010000075.1:0-14911 GCA_964453165.1 uncultured Candidatus Kuenenia sp.
AGCCGCCCCTGCACCGCTGAAATCAGAACAGGAACGGAATCCCTTCGTTTTTGAAGAAGGCTTTTTCGTCCGGAAGGAACTCGTCGCCTAGCCTGTCGAAGCCGCCGCCCGCGCGAAACTTCGCCAGGAAATCGTTGACTGCCGCCCGCAGCGAATCGTCGCCCCGGCGGAGGCCGACGGCCCAGGCTTCTTCGCGGAAGGGGCGGAGCAGGGGCCGCGTCGTGTCGCGGTGGCGAATGTGGCTCCGGTAGACCGACAAGGCGTCGTAGATGAAGGCGTCGGCCCGGCCCTGGGAGACCTCGAGCACGGCGGCTGACTCCTTGTCGAGGACGAGCAGCCGTGCCCGGCGGAGGTGCGTGGTGGCGTAGTGATGGCCGGTGGTTCCTTTCTTGACGGCGACCACACGGCCTGGTGCATCCAACTCGTCGGCCGACTCGAGCGGCGACGTGGCGCCGACCAGCAGGGCAAGGCCGGTCTTGAGATAGGGCTCCGAGAACGCAATCGACCGGGCACGCTCCGGGGTCGCGGTCATCGACGAGATGATGCAATCGATCTTCTTGGTCTTGAGCGAGGGTATCAGGCCGTCGAAGGCGATGTTCTCGATCACCAACTCGCGTCCGAGGTGCGCTGCGAGAGCCTCCGCGAGTCGCACGCTCACACCGATCGGCCGACCGGCCGGGTCGGTCATCTCGAACGGCGGATAGGAGAGTTCCATGCCGACTCTGAGCGGCTCGGCCGCCGATCCGACCGCGGCCGGCCACGACCAGGCCAGGCCGAACCAGACGGTCGCCAACAATGCGGGGAGACGGCACATGCCGGCGTTTCTCCGGGGTCGCGGTGGGGTACGGTTCGGGTCGCAGTCGGGACGTCTCAACGATACTCCACGCAGCTGCCGGGCGGATTCGAGTCGGCGGTATGCTGTTTTTCACCGAGGTTCAGAACCGTCTTGGAGGTCTTCGATGTCGCTCTCACGCCGCAGCCTGATCACGTCTTCCGCAGCCCTGGCCTGTGCCGCGGCGGTGCCTCGGACTCCGGGCGAGGCGGCCGACGCGGAAGCCACGGCGATTCCGCTGCCACCCACGCCGGCCCAAGGGCTGCTTTTCTCCTGCAAATACGGAATGACCCAGGGAGCCTCGCTCGAGGAGCGGCTGCTGGCGGCTCGGGAGGCCGGCATGGATGGCGTCGACTTCGACGACGCGGCGGCTGTGACCCCCGAACAACTCCGCCGCGCGGCCGCCGCCACGGGGGTCTTCATCCACGGCACGATCAACCACGCCCACTGGAGTACGCGGCTGACCAGCGGCGACCCGGCCGAGCGGGCTGCGGCCCGGGCCAACCTCGAGCATTGCATCCGTGTCTCTCATGCCGCCGGTGGCAGTGGCGTGCTGCTCGTGATCGGCCGCGGGGCGGATGGTCCCGAGGCGGCCGAGCGGGCCCGAGCCGAGATTCTGCAGACGCTGCCGCTCGCCGCCGCGTTGGGGCAACGGATCCTGTTCGAGAACGTCTGGAACGGCATGTTTTACCAGGATGACGGGCCGCGGCATCAGTCGGTTACGGGCTGGGCCGACTACATCGACAGTTTCCGCAGCCCGTGGGTCGGAGCCTTCTTCGACCTGGGCAACCACGCCCGCTACGGCGACGTGGCCGCCTGGATCCGGGAACTCGGGCCGCGGATCGTGAAGCTCGACATCAAGGGCTATTCCAACGCCCGGGCCGATGCCGAGGGAAAGGGCAAGGGATTCGTCGACATCACGGCCGGTGACATCGATTGGGCGGCGGTGCGGGCGGCGCTCGCGGAGATCGGTTTCACCGGCTGGGTGTCGGCCGAGGTCGGCGGCGGCGATGTACCGCGATTGAAGACCGTGCTCGCCGAGATGCAGGAAGCCCTGTTGGGCTGACTCACCTGGGCTAGGGGAGCGCCGCCGGCGAAATCCGCACCAGCGGCATGACTGGAACCGGGCGGGATTTTTTCAAGCCGTCGGCCGGGCTTTTCTTTCAAGCATGTGAGCCTTTTGCGAGCCAGGTTTGGACGTGGGGCTGAATCATGCCCTGCCGTCCTGTCTGACCAACCGCCTCTCTCGCCAGGAGCCTTGTCCGTGAATCCCCGCTCGTCTCGCACCGTCTCCGCCACCGTTCGTCCCAGTTCCGCGGCTCGGCTCTCGGGCTATCTCGCGGCAGGCATGGGTGCGGCCACGGGCGCCCTCGCCACCACGCCGGTCGAGGCGGCCGTAGTCAGCATCGACATCGGTCCCAGTGGGTTCAACATCGCCGGTGTGAATGCCGGGCTGGGCTACGGGAGTACGACCGTCAACAACTTTCCGTTTGCATCTGCGGGCGATTTGAAGCTCTACGGCCAGGGCGACAGCAACTTCTGGGGGCTGGCCGGGATCACGGGACTCGAATTCGCCGTGAACGCGCAGAGCACTGCCAGCCCGCGGAATTTCAGCGCGGGCAGCACCGTCGACGGCTCCTCATTGTTCCAGACGGCCGTCGTCACGAGCGTGTTCCGCTACGGCTACGGCTCCTTTACCTCGTCGCCTGATTTCGGCCCTGGCAGCTACATGGGGTTCAAGACCGCCCTGAACAATTACGGTTGGCTCGAGGTGACCTGGAACAACGCGTCGGACAACTGGGAGATCCTCTCCGGCGCCTACGAGACCACTCCCAACACCGGCATCGGCGTGCCCGTGCCCGAGCCGCTGGTGATCTCCGCTGGTTGCCTCGCGGCGCTGGCGATGGGCGGGGCGGCGATCCGCCGACTGCGCCAGAGCCGCTCGGCCCTCGCCGACTGAGGCGACCGGCTCGCTACCGTCAGGAGGGTATCGTCGTCGGGGGGGCGACGGCCGTGCGGTACACTCCGCCCAGAGCCTTTTGCGGCCGTCATGTTCGGGTCGCAAGGTTGTCGATGAAGTCCTGCCGGAGACGCCCTTCCATGTCGAGTCCGTCGTCCACGACAGCCGCCGCTTCAGCCGCGATCCCTCCGATCTACCGCGGCCCACTGCCGCACGTCACCACGGTCGAGCGGTTGCCAGTGACGGTCTACGACCAGCCCGCCGATGCGAGCCGGGCCGTGGCTCGCGAGATCGCCGACCTGGTCACGAGCCGGGCGGCCGCCGGCAAGCAGACGGTGCTGGGACTCGCGACCGGCAGCACGCCGGTGGGCGTCTACGACGAACTGATTCGTCTCCACCGCGAAGAACGGGTGTCGTTTCGCACGGTTGTCACCTTCAACCTCGACGAATATTGGCCGATGCAGCCCGATGCGCTGCAGAGCTATCACCGCTTCATGCGGGAGCACCTGTTCGATCACATCGACATTCCGTCCGCGGCGATCCACATCCCCGACGGCACGCTGCCCCGGAGCGAGATCCTGGCCGCCTGCGGCCGCTACGAGGAAATGATCCGAGAGGCCGGTGGGGTCGACCTGCAGCTGCTCGGGATCGGCCGCACCGGTCACATCGGGTTCAACGAGCCGGGAAGCACGGCCGAGAGCCGAACCCGGCTGATCACGCTCGACACGGTCACGCGGGCCGACGCGGCCAGCGACTTCTTCGGCGAGCGGAACGTGCCCCGGCAGGCGATCACGATGGGCGTGGGGACGATCCTCGACGCCCGGCGGGTCATCCTGCTCGCCTTCGGTGAGCACAAGGCGACGATCGTGCGGAAGGCGGTCGAGGAGCCGCCCTGCAGCCACGTGTCGGCCAGTGCCCTGCAGCAGCATCCCGACGCGAAGTTCGTGCTCGACGGGGCTGCCGCCTCCCGCCTGACCCGTTTCGAGGCGCCCTGGGTGGTGGGCCCGCTGGATTCGCTCGGCCTCGAGTGGACCGATGCGCTCGTCCGCAAGGCCGTCATCTGGCTCGCGCTCTCGGTGGGCAAACCGATTCTGAAGCTGACCGACGGCGACTACAACGAGCACGGCCTCCAGGATTTGCTCTCGAATCGCGGCCGGGCCTACGACATCAACATCGGGGTCTTTCGCAGCATGCAGGACACGATCACGGGCTGGCCGGCGGGAGGGCCGGGCAAGCCGCGGCGGCTGCGGGTGGCAGGCGGGAGGCCCGCCCCGCGCGAGGCCGACTTTCCTAAGCGGATCGTCGTGTTCAGCCCCCATCCCGATGACGATGTGATCAGCATGGGCGGCACCTTCATCCGCCTCTGTGAGCAGGGGCACGAGGTGCACGTGGCCTATCAGACCAGCGGCAACATCGCCGTGTGGGACGAGTCGGCCGACCGGCACGTCGACTTCGTGGAGGAGTTCTGCCGGGCCTTCGACGTCGGCACGATCATCTCGCCGGGTGAGCGGGCCCCGGGCGAGATCGCCGAGAAGGTTCGCAGCTTCCTCAAGGCCAAGCCGGCCGGGGCGGTGGACATCCCGGAGCTTCAGGCGGTCAAGGGGCTGATCCGGCGGACGGAGGCCCGGGCTGCGGCTCGCTACTCAGGTGTCCGGCCCGAATGCATTCACTTTCTCGACCTGCCCTTCTACGAGACGGGACGGGTGCGAAAGAAGCCGATCGGTCCCGAAGACATCGCGATCACCGCTCGGTTGCTCGAGGAGGTGCGTCCCCATCAGGTCTACGCCGCCGGCGACCTCTCTGATCCGCACGGAACCCACCGGGTCTGCTTGGCGGCCGTGTTTGCGGCGCTCCAGCAACTCGCCGACCGTGACTGGGCCAAGGACTGCGAACTCTGGCTCTACCGGGGCGCGTGGCAGGAGTGGGAGCCGCACGAGATCGACATGGCAGTGCCGCTTTCGCCGGACGAGGTGGAGCGAAAGCGGCTGGCGATCTTCAAGCACGAAAGCCAGAAGGACAAGGCCGTCTTTCCCGGCCCCACCGATCCGCGGGAATTCTGGCAACGGGCCGAAGACCGCAATCGCGCGACCGCCAAGCTGTATGATCGGTTGGGGCTGCCGGAGTACGAGGCTATCGAGGGCTTCGTGCTCCATCGCGGGTGAGGCTTCAGGCCTCCTCCGGAACGCGGCCGAGGCCCGTCCGGAGGAGGCCCGTGAATCATCTCGTCGCCTGGGTGCTGGTGCTGTCGCTTGCGAACCCGTTGCTCGGCGCCGAGCAGCGATGCGTGGTGGTCAACGTGTTCGCGGCTGGCACCGATCTGGCAGCCGAGCCCGTGGCCCGCGCGGCGGAGGCATTCGCCGGTGACCGGGGCGGCGTCTCAGTGATTCGCCGCTTCGTCGACGCGTCGGCTGAGGATCAGGCCGCCCTCGAGGCCGTCGCGGCTCGGCATGGACTCGACGCGGCGAAACTCCCGATCGTCGAGATCTGCGGCATGGCACGGACCGCGCCGGATGACGCCACGGCCCTCCGCCCGTGGCTGGAGTCGGCCTGTCGAATCGAGGTCTTCACCCGCCGCGGCTGCCAGCGGTGTACGGCGGCCAAGCAGTGGCTCGCCGACGTTCAGGCACGCTATCCGGCGCTGCATCCGACCATTCTCGACGTGACCGTCGATGCGGAGGCTCGGCGGCGACTGGCCGAACTCGTCCGGCGCCACCGGACCGCGGCGGCGAGCGTGCCGGTGTTTCATCTCTGCGATCGGCTGGTCGTCGGATTCGACCGGCCCGAGACGATGCAGCCCCGCTTTGATCGCCTGCTCGAGCCCTGGACGAAGCCCTGCCGGGAGGCGGTTGGCGCGGAGGACCCGGCGGCAGCGGCCGATGCGGAGGAGGCGATCGACCTGCCGTGGTTTGGCCGCGTCGACGCCGGGCGGCTGGGCATGCCGCTGTTCACGCTTGCGATCGGCCTGATCGACGGTTTCAATCCCTGCGCGATGTGGGTCTTGCTCCTGCTGTTGTCGATCCTGGTCAATCTCCGGGATCGGGGAAGGATCCTGGCGATCGCCGGCACCTTCGTGGCCGTGAGCGGCGCGGCTTACTTCGCCTTCATGGCCGCCTGGCTGAACGTCTTCGAATGGATCGGCATGCTGCGGCCGGTCCAGATTGCGTTGGGACTCCTGGCGGTCACGATCGGCCTGGTCCACGTCAAGGATTTCTTCGCCTTCCATCGAGGGCCCTCGCTCTCGATTCCCGAGGCGGCGAAGCCGGGGATCTACGCCCGGATCCGGCGGATCGTAACGGCGGAAAACCTGCCGGCCGCAGTGGCCGGTGCCTTCGTGCTGGCGGTGCTCGTCAACATGGTGGAACTGCTCTGCACCGCCGGCCTGCCCGCCCTCTATACGAGCATCCTCACGCAGCGGGACTACGCCGCCGCCACCCGCTACGGCTACCTCGGCCTCTACATCCTCGCCTACATGTTCGACGACGCGCTCATGGTGGCGGTGGTCGTGGGTTCGCTTTCGCGGATGCGGCTCCAGGAGACCGGTGGCCGCTGGCTGAAGCTGATCAGTGGGGGCGTGATTCTCGGTCTGGGCCTGGTGATGCTCTTTCAGCCGAGTTGGCTCGAGGGCTGAATCGCCCCTCTGTGGATCACCGGCTCGGGTGCGGCAAAAGTCGCGTCGCGGGCGAGGATACGCCCCATTGCTCCGCGAGCGTTTGCCGACCCCCGAACCTCTTTGCTTCGGTTGTCTACTCGTCGCGAGAGTTATCCGAGATCCACTCTCAGGCGGCTCTTCTCCTACTGCCCGACGGTGGCGGGGAAGCCGGCTTGAACGAGGGATTCATAGCCGGGCTTGAGCGGCCGCACGTCGTAGCCCATCGGCCGGAGGATGGCGGCCGCTTCGAGGCAGCGGCCACCCACGAGGCAGTGGCAGTAGATGATCTTGTCTTTGGGGAGCACCTGGGCCAGTTGGGCCGGATCGACGCCCCGCTCGAGGGTGCTGAGCGGCACGAGGCGGGCGCCCTGGATATGACCGGCGTTCCATTCGGCCGGCTCCCGAACGTCGACCAGCACCGCCTGGCCACTGGCCAATGCCTGCTGGACCGAAGGCAGCGGATCTTTTGTATGCCCGCCGGCGAAGGCCGAACCGGCCGACGCGGCCGTCATCACGGCGAACAGGAGCAGCCGCGCGCAGGTGGTCACGCGCATCTGGTTCCAGGGCATCCGCCCGAGCATGATCGCCATGCCGCAGGTGTCGGTCACGCCGGCAAACACGAGCCCGGCACCAACGAAGGCAGCGAGGCCGGCGCCGATGTTTCGCCAGGTTGCGTCGGGACCGAAGGCGGCCAGGATCGCCCCAGCGACGATCATCGACCCGGCGACGATCCGCACCTGGCGTTCGAGCGACATCGCCTTCCGGCCACGCACCACCGGGAGCCCAGCCGCGTCGCAGGCATTCGTGCCTCCCTCGACACTCACCACGTCGGCGATGCCGGCGGCGATCATCCGCTCGCAGGCCGTCTTGCTCCGGCTTCCAGAACGGCAGACGAAGTAGAGCGGACCGGTACGGCCGGAACGATCGGCCGCAACGGCCTTCGGATCGAGCCGGTCGAGGGGCAGATTGCGGGCAAAATCGACATGCACCTCGCCGTATTCGGCGGGCGTGCGGACGTCGATCAGGTCAATGGCTTCGCCCCGGTTGCAGAGTTCGAGCAGACCCTTGGGTGTAATCGTGGCCACCATCGGTAAGACTCCTGTGGAAAGGGAACGTTGTGGGGGAGAGACACGGAAAAACGTCGCCCGGTTCAATCGCGGTCCTTGCCGCCGAACCGGTCCGAAATGCAGTTCATGATGTTCGCGAGATGCGGTTCGACGATGCCGTAGTAAACGGTGCGGCCCTCGCGCGAAGAGTCGAGGAAGCCGCAGCGTTGCATCAGGCGGAGGTGCTCGCTGGCCATGTGGCTGGGAATGCCACAGGCCTCGGCGAGTTCGCCCACGGTGTAGCGACCGGCCAGCAGCATCTGCACGATCCGCAGCCGATGAGGGTGCGCGAGCGTGCGGAGGCACTCGGCCGCCTGCCCGAGTGCTTCGAGGCCGATCAGCGGCGGCGGGGCCCCGCCGCATGCAGGCGTGGTCGCGGGAACTGAGGTCGTGGGCATGGGGGCCGCATCCTGAGGAACTCGAACGGACTCGACGTCACGTCATGCATAATATATCGACACATAACGATATGTCAATGAGAAATTCTCGCTCGCTGTTTACTCGCGCTCTTTTTCCCGCTCGAAGGGCGAGGGTTCTGCGAACGATCGCGAAGCACGTGGGGCGTATCCTCGCCCGCGACGCGACTTTTGCCGTCCCCGAGCCGGGGCAGCTGAGTTGACGCACAGGCGAGGGGATCGTCGAACGCTCGCGGAGCAATCGGGGCGTGTATCCTTGCCCGCGACGCGACTTTTGCCGTCCCCGAGCCGGGGCAGCACTTCCCTTGGAGGCGGCCTAGCCTCGGCGGCCGCCGCGGGCGGGCAGTCCGAGTTCGACCCTCCGCTGCTCCTTGAGCCGGCGATACTCCAGGCTGCGGGCCCGGGATTCGGCGGACGACGAGTCGATCCGCTGCTTGGACCGCATGTTGCGGCTCTCCTCCGTCCGCATGCCCCAACCACCTGGTCCGCCGCGGCCCGGACCGCCGCCACCTGGAGGGCCGCCACCAGCACCACCCCGACCGCCGCCCGGACCGCCCGGACCGCCGGGGCCACTCGGCCCTCCGGCAAATCCAGCGGGGGGACCGCCCCTCGGGCCGCCGCGGTCGCCACCCTGGGCCTGCCGCTGGGCGCGTTCCGCTTCCCAGGCGTTACGCCGAGCGTCCTCCTCCTTCAGGCGGCGATCCATTTCGGCCATCCGCTGCTCGGGAGGCATCGTGAAATAAGAGTTCACTTCCGCCTTTTCCCGGGCTTCGAACAGGCGACCAATCTCCCGGCCGGCCTGGTCCCGGTATTCCCGCGGCACTTGCCGCATGGTCTCGAACACGGCGCCCATCGAGCCCTCCTCGAAAGCCGCTTCGTTGCGGGAAACTCGCTCCAAATGCTGGATCTGTTCATTGACCACGGCCTGCACGGCCCGCACCTCGGGCGGCGCCGAGAAGAATCCCAGGAGCCACATCACGAACAGGGAAAGCAGTCCCAGTACGACGATCCCGATCGAGACCGCTCGAACCCACTGCCCACTCGAAGGCCCGCCCTTCGATCGGGCAAGATCTGCGAGCGCCGCCCGCTTCGCCGATGCTGTCGCTGCCATGGTGTTCCTCGAGAATCCTCGCGTTGCCGGGACCGCCGGCCACCCCAGCCTAGCGGGAAACCGCGCGAACCTGCCCACAATCAACGGCCAAGCCCCGTGAAAGTTGTGGCGGCCCGGCTCGTGTGGCCCGGTTATTCAGGGACGACGGCCTGGGGAGACCGCCCGTCAGCGGATCGTGGTGGGCTGGGCCGCCAGCGGGATGGTCTGCGGGCCGCCGATCTCGCAGGGATGGAAGGCGGCCCAGACTGGATTGTGGTCGGAGACCTCCAGGGCGTTGTCGAGCGGCAGCCCAAACGTGGACTGGAGATCGAGCACCCCCCACACGCCCAGGTATTCGCTCGTCGCGGGGCGGGCGAAGACGAGGTTGTCGTAGGTCTTCGTCCGCCGGGTGTTGGTGGTCGTGCCGGAGACGGCCCAGCCGACGCCCGGGATCCGTTGAAACGACTTGAATTCGGGGGGGCCGGCATTGAGGTCGCCGAGCAGGATCACGTCGTCTTCATCGGGGCGGGCCGATTGCATCCCCAGGAACACGTCGGTGAGGGCCGCCAGTTCCTGGGGCACCTCGTCAGGGTCGGTATGGGTGTTGACGAGCCAGAAGCTGAAGGCTGCCTGGGCCGGCATGATCCGGGTGCGAAAGCGGGCGCACATCGGCGGCCGGTGAAGCCGGTCGGAGGGATCGGGAAACACGCCCGCCGTGGCGGCATCGACCTCCACCCGCGTGGTGTCGTAGACGAAGACGTATTGCTCCTTGCTCGAGGTGCGGCCTTCCCGGGGCCCGATCAGGTAGTGGTAGCGGCTGCCGTCGGCGTTCACCGCCTGGACGAACCTGGGGATGATGTCGTCCGACTTCGCCCGCACCTCCTGGATCGCGACGATGTCGAATTTCCGGACCACCCGGGCGAGGATCTCGACCACCTGGGTCTTCGCCAGCTTCGACTCGCCGAACACCTGGATGTTGAAGCTTGCGATCAGCACCGCATCCCACGGCTTGACCACCGGCTGGGCGGACGCGGCCGCAGGCAGCAGGACCGCCAGGCAGCAGATCACCGCCTGAAGCTGGATTCGCCTGCGTGGCCCGGCAGGCTGGGGCGGTCGTGAGAGTGGGAAGGCGCACACGCATCCCCTATCGACCGCCGGACATGCCGATCATGCCAATCAAACGGCTGGCCCGATTCCCTTCGCGGGTTTCACCCGCTGACCGCCGACAGGGCCTCCTGAGCCAGGCGAGCCAGTCGGGGGTCCGAGCTGGCAGCGGCGTCCCGGAGGGCTCCTGTCGCGTCTTTGGCTGCAGATCCGATCCGGCCCAGCGCCCACGCGGCCCGCTGAGCGACGGAGGGATCGGTGCCCGGAGCCAGTTGCCTAGCTAGTGCCGACACGCCGGCCGCCGCAGCTTCGCCAGAACGCCCCAAGAGCGTGATCGCCCAATAGGCTTCCAGCGGATCGGAGGCGGCGGCAGTTTCGATCAGCCCTGCCAGGGCGTCGAGGGGAGGGGCCCCGAGTTCCTCGAGCGCCGCCACGGCCTGCTCACGAACGCTCTCGTCGGCGTCGCCGCAGGCGCGAACCAAAGGGAGGGCCGCGGCGGCGGCGGCCGGGCCGGAGCGGCAGAGACGCTCGGCTGCTGCCAGCCGCACAGCCGGATCAGCGGCCGTCAACTGTCGCCCGAGTTCCTGAATCTCCGCGGTGGACGAGTCGGTCATGGGAAAGGATGCTCCGCATTGAGTGAATCAGCAGTCGAGCAGTCGTCGAGGTCGCAAGGCGGCCACGAGTGCTCGGGCAATGTCGGCGGCCGTCGCGGCATTGTGCCGCAGCAGGGCTTCGTTAGCCCGCAGGCTCGCCTCGCCGGTGAGCACCCGCATCCGGTCCAGGAGAAAGGGCGTGACGCCGCGGCCGCGGATCCCTGCCGCCGCGGCGTCTGTCAGCGCCAGCACGAGGGCGGCGTCGTGGAGGTCGGCAGCGAGCTCGTGTTCGGCTGGAATCGGATTGGCCACGACCACGCCGCCGGGGAGTCCCAGCGAGACATGGGTCGCGATCGCCGCGGCGACCTCCGCCGGTGTGTCGCAGCGGGCATCGACGGCCAGGCCGCTCGAGCGGCGATAGAAGGCGGGGAAGTCGTCGGTGCCCAGGCCCAGCACCGGCACACCGAGCGTCTCGAGGAGTTCGCGGGTGCGAGGCAGATCGAGGATCGCCTTGGCTCCGGCGCAGACCACGGCAATCGGCAGGCGGGCCAGGGCGGGGATGTCGGCGGAGACGTCGCCACTCTCGGGGGCGTCGCGATGGACGCCACCGATCCCGCCAGTGGCGAACACGCGGATGCCGGCCCGGGCCGCGGCCCACGCGGTTGCAGCCACGGTGGTGGAACCCGCCCGGCCGGCCGCGACCACCGCTGCGAGGTTGCCGAGGTTGACCTTGACGGCGTCGCTCGCGGCGAGACGTTCGAGTTCCGATTCAGTCAGGCCGACGCGAATCCCGCCGTCGAGGATGCCGATCGTAGCGGGCGTCGCTTGGCGTTCGCGAACGGCCGATTCCAACTCGCGAGCCGTGATCAGCCCGCGGGGGTGCGGCAACCCGTGGGTGACGAGCGTCGTCTCGAGGGCGACCACCGGGGCTCCGGCGGCCAGCGCGGCTGCCACGGGCTCCGCCACGATGAAGGATGGCTTGGTCATGGGGTTGCCTGCACCACGCGATCTGACTCCGCTGCTTCGGGAAACCAGATTCCGAGCCGGTTTCGCGCCTCGGCCGGAGTGGCGTGGACGAGTCCTCGGCTACCCCAATCGGCAACCGCGAAGCTGGCCGAGACCACGCCCTGGGCCAGGCATGCGTCGAGGCCGCGGCCGCGAACCCAGCCGGCCAGGAAGCCTCCGGCAAACGCATCGCCGGCGCCGGTCACATCGACGACACCCAACGAGCGGGCGGGCCATGCAGAGCGTGTCTGGTCGCTCAGGTCGAGGATGTGCCCGCCCGCTTCGCCCTGCTTCAGCACCAGCAACCGGAGCCGGTTTCCCGCGAGGTTCGGCAGCACCGCGGCCGGATCGGCCGACAGCCGCAGGTCGTCTTGGCCGGCGAAGAGGGCATCCACGTGTGCGAGTGGATCGTGCCACCGAGATGCCGTGTCGTCGCGGATCAATTCGAAGGGATCGAGCGACACGAAACTCTCGCCTGCCACGCGGCCGAGGCCCGCGGCCAGGTCGTGCTGCCGGTCGAGCGGCATCGGCGCGAGATGCATGCCGCGGGCCGATCTCCATGCGGTCGGTAGGTCGTTGAGCACAGGTGAGACGTCGCCGTGCGTCGGGCAGTCGAGATGGTGGATCACCCGCCGGGCCGTTGGTTCATGGAGCAGCCACGCTCGGCCGCCGGGGCGGTTGAGTTGGCGCATGCCGCCGAGGTCGATGTCCCGCCGAGCGAGCCCATCGAGCGCTGCCTGCGGGTAGTCGGTGCCCACGACGGACACGATCCCGACTCGGCATCCCCAGAGGCTCGCGGCGAGCGCGGCGTGGAGCACGGCTCCCCCCGGCTCGCCGAGGAGCGTCTGGCCGTCAGCCAGCACGATGTCGTCCACCAGCAGATTGCCGAATATGACGAGATCGGGAGCGTCGCCCATCGTTGCCTCAGGGAGTGTCGGGGATCGCATGGAAGGCGTCGGCGATCGCCCGGGCCCGGCCTGCATCGACCGGTTCACGCCAGTCGCCCGCCCGCTTCACCGCCGACCCGACGATGAAGCCGCTGGCCGCAGGGTAGCAGCCGATATTTTCGGCCGACACGCCGGAGCCGACGAGCACGGGCAACGCGACCGCCGCTGCCGCTTCGGCGACATCCGTGGGCGAGGCCTGTCGCCCCGTGGCGGCACCGGTCACGATCAGGCCGTCTGCCAGAGCAAATTCAGCAGCCCGAGCCGTCTCGGCGATGTCGATATCGGCCGTCAGGGCATGGGAGGAATGCTTCTTCTTGATGTCGGCAAAGATCCGGACATGGTCCGCACCGACCGCGGCCCGGTATCGCAGCAGGCTGCCGGCGTCGGACTCGATCAGCCCCTCGTCAGCAACGTGGGCGAACACGAAGCCCTCGACCCGCACGAACTCGGCTCCGCAGGCCAGGGCGACCGCCAGGGCCTCGCGATTGGCGGCGGCCAGCACCTGGACGCCGAGCGGGAGGGCGATGGCCTGACGCACGGCCCGTCCGACGGCGGTCATGGCGGCCACGGTTTCGGGGCCCACGGCGGCTTTGAGGTAGGGGCGATCGTGCATGTTCTCGATCATGAGCCCGGTGAAGCCCGCTGCCCGGTAGACCTCCGCTTCTGCGACGACCTGCTCCACCAGTCGATCGAGATCGCTCCCGCGGGATGCGGCTGGACTGCCGGGCAACGGCGGCAGGTGGAGCATGCCGATCAGTGATCGACGGCGTTCGGCTGAAGGGGGTTGGGCGGCGGCGAGCGGCATCGCCGTGGTCTACCACAGGCTTGGGAGCGAGAGGAGGGAGCCCGAGCCCATCACGCCGCTGAATCAGACGGGAGACGGATTGACATATCGTCACATCGCGATATGATTGATTGTTTGCGGAGGGGCGTTGAATCGTCCCCGCCGGCCGCGTTCTCAGGAGTCAGCCATGTCAGCCTCGCCTGTTTCCCGGCATGTTCCGGTTCTGATTCTTGGCGGCGGCACTGCGGGCATCACGGTGGCGGCCAGGCTGCGTCGGGCGGATGCCCGGGTCGGAATTGCCATCGTCGAACCGTCGGAACACCACTTCTACCAGCCGCTCTGGACCCTGGTGGGGGCGGGCGTATTTCCCCGCGAGGCCAGCCGGCGGCACGAGGCCGACTACATCCCGAAGAACACGACCTGGATTCGGGATCGCGTCGCGGGCCTGCTGCCCCACGAGAATGCCGTCACGACCGTCACCGGCGAGCGGATCACCTACGACTGGCTGGTCGTGGCCCTCGGCATCCAGGTCAATTGGACCGCGATCCCCGGCCTCGTCGAAGGTGTCGGCACCCGCGGGATTTGCAGCAACTACTCCTATGAGCACGTGGCGTACACCTGGGAGTGCATCCGCACCTTCAAGGGAGGCACTGCCCTGTTCACGATGCCGAACACGGCTGTGAAGTGCGGCGGCGCTCCCCAGAAGATCATGTATCTCGCCGACGACGCCTTTCGACGGCAGGGAGTTCGCGATCGATCCCGAGTGGTGTTCGCGACGCCGCAGAAGGCGATCTTTGCCGTGGAAAAGTATCGCAAGACGCTCGAGCAGGTGGTCGACCGCAAGGGCATCGAGGCAGAGTTTCGTCGGAACCTCGTGGAAATCCGGCCCGACGCCCATGAGGCGGTGCTCGAGCACATGGACACGAAGGAGCGGTCGGTGATCCGATACGACATGGTGCACGTCACCCCGCCGATGGGGCCGCCCGACCTGATCCGCTCGAGCCCGCTTGCCGATGAGCATGGCTGGTGCGCCGTCGACAAGCACACGCTGCGAAGCCCGAAGTTCGCCAACGTCTTCGGGATCGGCGATTCGGCCGGGCTGCCGACCTCCAAGACCGGCGCCGCGATCCGCAAGCAGGCGCCGGTGCTGGTGGCCAATCTGCGGGCGGCGATGGCCGGAAAGCCCCTGGCCGGCTCCTACGGCGGCTACACCTCCTGCCCGGTCGTCACCGGCTACGGGAAGATGGTGTTGGCCGAGTTCGATTACGACGGCAAGCCGACAGAGTCGTTTCCGATCGACCAGTCGCAGGAGCGATACAGCATGTGGCTGTTCAAGGGCTGGTTTCTCCCCTGGCTCTATTGGCACATGATGCTCCGCGGTCGAGCCTGAGCGGCCGGGCGGGCGTCGCTTGCCCGTGTTCCGGA
>CAYVNX010000076.1:0-10293 GCA_964453165.1 uncultured Candidatus Kuenenia sp.
CGCCGCTCGAGCACTGGGGAGTCGTGGTCGCCGATTATCTTGAGCCGGGGCGGGCTCCGGGCCGCGGCGAGTTCCGGCAGTCGGTGTTCGCGGCCATCGAGACCGATCCCAGCCCCTTCGAGGCGGGAGGGCATCAGCCGCTCGCTCCATCCGATTATCTCGACGTGATGCGACGAAAGATCCGGCGCGTGTCGCAAATCTACGGCAGCCGCCTCGTCACCGAGGTTCGCAAACACATCGAGAGCCTCGCCGACCGCTACCGGGCCGTGGGCAACGACGCCGACCGCGTCGATTCCGGAGCCAAAGCGCTCTATGGGGAATTCCGGCAGCGGCTCGTATCCCTCCGCTGATCCGTTTCACCGTCCCGGAACCAATGCATGACTGCGTCGATTCACGCCAAGGGTGTCGTTCCCCGGACCGGGCTGCGGAGATACCACTTCACGATCGCCAACGCGGACCTGCTCGATCACGTCCAGATCACGTCGCAGGTTTTGGCCGACGCCGACGAGTGGTACCTCGTGGTCTCGCTGGCCCGCGAACTGGGCAAATTCATCCACATCCGACCGACCGAGCCGCATCGCAGCGGCGCCGAGGCGCGGCGGCACGTGGGGCAGTTTCTCCAGGTGCCTCCCAGCGTGCTGCAGGCGAAGGAGTTCGTCGTCGTGGCGCTGCGGGGCGGCAGCCCGCTCGACATGGAAATCGAGGTCGACACCGATCACCCGACGCTGATCGGCGCCGCCGAGCGGCATGCGGCCGCGAAGAAGCAGGCGGCCGCCGCGGGCGTGCCCGTGCCGCTCGACATCGACGCCTTCGTGATCGACCCGGATACGAAGGGGGTTCTCAGCTCGCGGGTGGACGCCCGGCTGATGCTCAGCCCCATGCAGGCGATGCGTCTTTTCCCGGGGTACGCAGCCCTGGACTTCGGGAACACGAGCACGACGCTGGCCTGCAGCGAGACGAACCAGCCCGATTTCGACGTGATCCAGGCCGACGTGCTCGACGCCCTGGCGGATCATCCGTCCCCCGTGCTCACGGCCCTGCGGATCAGCGGGATCAAACCGGGGGCCTCGCCGGCGGACTTCACCGCGTACGACTCCCGCATCGGCCACCGCGCCATGGAGGGTCGGGAGGACGAATGGCTCGTGCTCGGAGCCAAGCGACTGCTCTCCGACAGAAGGCAGACCGACGCCGATTCGGAAGGCAACGTGGTGATTCTCAACAACACCACCTACGACGTGCCGCCGGAGGATCCCGCCGAGGTGTTCATCGGCCGGATGCTGCAGGGCTTCTTCTATCACCGCCAGACGATCCCCGAGCCGATCGTGGTGACCTGCCCGACGACCTTTTCTGACGCGGAGGTCAACCGGCTCCGGCGCACGGTGGCCCGGGCCTTCCAGCGCGTGTCGGGCAAGAATGCCGCCTCGTTCCGGCCCGAACTGATCGATGCCCGGGTGCCGGTGGTCATCGACGAGGCGTCGGCAGCGGCCTTCTACTTCGTGTACCGGGATTTCATCTCGGGGCCGGGCCGGATGCCGGCCTTCCGGTATCTCTACCCGGAAGGCATGCACATGCTGCTCTACGACTGCGGTGGCGGGACGACCGACCTGTCGCTCGTGCGGCTCGAGGCGGCCGACGACGAGCACCTCAAGATCAGCGTCCTCGGCCGGGCCGGGCATCGGACCTTCGGCGGCGATTTCATCACCGAGCAGGTGTTCCGGCTTCTGAAGATGAAACTCGCGGCCCTGCGGGGGGAGATTCCGCCCCCGCCAGCCCCGGCGAAACTCCGCGAGTTCCTCGATGCCAACCGGGTGATCATCGATCGCGCCATTCCGACCACCTATGACGTCCGCCAGATCCAGAATCAGGCTGCCATCGCCAGGCGGAACACGACCTTGGCGCTGTGGCAGGTGGCCGAACGGCTCAAGGTGCGGCTCAGCGCGGCGGGGGCTCAGGCGGTCACCCCGGAGTTCTCCGAGCAGGATCTCCTGAACCAGGTCTGGCGGGCCGTGAATCCCAAGGAGCCGTCGTTCCCGGAAGAGTCGATGGCCGAACTCAAGCTCCAGCGCCGGGAAGTGGACGCCCTGATCGATCCCGAGATTCTCCGCACGATCGAGTACGCCAACGACCTCTGCGAAACCTGCCTCGGTGAACCGCCGGCCGAGTCCGGCAAGGGCCAGGAGGGCCGCGGCAAGGTTGCCCGCGAGGTGCCCGAGGTCCACTGGGTCTATCTGGTCGGCAACGCCTCCCGCTATCCGCGGATCCGGGAAATGCTGCTCGAGGAGGGGCAGGGGCTGCGGGTGCGTTTTCTGAAGGACCGCCTGGCCCGGGTGAGCCCGGAGGACTTCAAGAACTCCGTCGCCAAGGGGGCGATCGTGGCGATGAAGCTGCGCACCATGGCGATGGGCATGACGGTGTCGTGGGATCAACAACTGGTTCGGCGGCTTCCCTTCGACGTCGTTCACGTCACCCTGGGCAAGGCGGGCGACCGGGTGCTCTATCCGGCCGGCGAACTCTATCAGGACCTGCTTCCCAAGACGATCGAGATCAAGGCCGATCCAGTGACCGGACGCCCGGTGGTGCGAGAAGTGGTGCTGCACCGCCGCTGGCCCGGCGAGCGCCGGGCGGAACCGTACGTGATCTTCCGGTTCCCGGAGCCTATCGAAGGGCCGCATCTGGTCGCCTACGATACCGATGACGAGAGTGACACAGCCCACCGATTCATCTGCTACCCAAAGCGCGAAGGAGGCCGGGAAGACAAGGTGGCCGGCGATCCCTTCGAGGCCCCGCCCTATCTGGCGCCGCCCCAGAGCGGCAAAATCTGAGGTCTGGCGGCGATCACCGCCGGTTTGGTTTGGATGTTCCCGATGCGGGCGACGGATGGCAGCATGTCGCAAACTTGGCTTGCCGATGAGTGCCGACAGCAGGCCGTCCTGTTCCTGGCCGTCGCGGCGAACTCACGCCGCCACAAAACCGGTCTGGTCGCGAGCGGGTGCCCGGAGCCTCTGCTGGCTGCCGGCGGTTCTCTGAAGTCGCTGGTGGCCAGTCGCGCTGGGCAACTGGACGCCGATGCCAAGGCCTCTGCCATAGCCGCCTGGGTTGAGAGGGCCTTTGAACAGCACGCCGAGCATGCCGATGCTGGCATCCCGCCGACGCCCTGGAAGCGTGCCGAACTCGTGCGCTGGTGGCTGGAGGCGGGGAGAGCACTCGCAGTGATCGACGCCGCCCAGCGGGCGACGCTCGCGCGGGTGACGCGCGGCGATCACGATCCGATTCATCCCGCCCTGTGGTGTGCCGAACGATTCGACCGATTCAGCCTCTCCATGGATGTCTTCAGCGAGGAGGCTCGCGCGGGTGACTGGAACATGGCGGCGAACGCACCTGGCGACTATCGCAGGAAACTCTTCACCTGGGTCATGTCGCCCGACCGCAGGCGTCCGGGCCTTGGGAAAGACTTGAAAACCTGGCTCTCCCAACTTCAGGGCGAAATGCGAGACATCGCCAACGATGCCGCGGCCTTGTTCGGCACGAACCGGCGGTTCCGCGCTGGGGGTGAGTTAGAGCTGGCGACGAGCGACAAGTGGATCGTCGCCAAGTGGACGGCCGGTGGCCGGATGGGGGGGCGGGTGTTCACCGAGATCCGCCGGCCCGTCATCTATACCAGTTCGGAAGGCACCCACCAGCTGTTCGTCAAGGGCGTGGCGGTCATGCCAAACGCCGAGACTCTCGTTGCGGAACTGGCCGACCTGCAGGCAGCGGGCGGGACGGGGGACGCCGCGTTGGCGGGCAATCTGCCCTCGCTTGAACGCGCGACCGTCCTTGCGCGGGCTTGCTGGCAGCCCAGCGACCTGGTCTCAAAGTTCTGGGGAAAGGCCGGCGACGCCGGCCCGGGCCTGCTGCCGCCAGAAACGGTTGAACCAGCATTCTTGGCCGTCGCTCGCTGGCTGACTGCAGCCCAGGTCGTGGCCGACCTGGAAGGGCCGGCCGTGTTGCGGGACGGCCTGGGCGAGTTGATCCAAGCGATCCGGATCGCTCTGGCGATCGAAGGCTTTCGGGTCCAGGAAAGCCGCGCGGGACAGCGCCCGCTGCGGGCGATTCCGCTCGCCTCCGGGATGCCCGACCTGCAGAGGTGCCTGGTCTTCACCCGCGAGATCTCCGCCTTCGAGGTTCCGCTGGGCTACCTCGACGAGCCGGCCTCGTGTCCGCCGAGGCTGTTCGCCGCGATCGAGGCACTCGATTGGCGGTTGTGGGCCTTCACCGCCGCGCCCTGGGATCGCGAGGAGGAACATACGAGGGCGGAGCTCGAGATCCTGCTGCGGCCGCAGGTGCTCCAGAGCGACGCCTGGGAGGCGATCAAGCGGCAAGCGCTCCACATCTCGGGCAGGCCCGCGGACGAGGAGCCGCTGGCCAAGTTGTTCACGTATGCGCACGGGCGGCGGATGGCCTTCGAGCTGTTTCGGGTCCGAGCGTACGGGGACAAACCTGCCGGCGCGATGCTCGACGGCTTGATCCAGGAGTGCCGCGGCCTGGCCCAGGAATCGCTCGCGGCCCTCGTGAGGCTCGACCCGGCCGCGGTTGGCCGGCTGAATCCGCCGCGGCGAACTGATGGTGCCATCGACGTGGCCGCGTGGCTCGCCCGGGGTGGGCCGGCGGGCGATGCGCCGGACGGCACGACTGCCGAGCCGGTGATCCCGTATCGCTTGCGGTGGTCTCGTGGGCCCCGGCCACGGGGGGAGGTGCTCGAGGAGCGGCGGGACGACAACGCGGTCGAGGTCCTGATTTCGGCGGGCGACGCCAGCGATCCGGAACTGGCGGTGCTCAACGCCCCCGGACTGTCGGCGGACTGGCCGGACGAGCGGCGTGAGCCGCCGGCCGGCAGGCTCGCTGAACTGCTCGCCGACTGCAGGGCCAAACTGGCTGGTGCAGCAGCTGACGATTTGGATCCGGCCGCCCCGCCGCTCGTCGCTCTGCGGAGGACGTTCGCTGGCGATGCGGCTGACGCCTTTCACGAACTGATCGCCCGCAGTCGAGCCGGAGACGAGGCGGCCCTGGCCTGGTGGCGAATCCTCCAGGCTGATCCGGGTTTTGAGTTCGCCTGCCATCCGGGCGTCGACATGGACGCTCACGGCCTGCAGCCCCCGGCCCTCGACGACCCTTTCCTGGCCTGGGACTTCGACGGCGCCGTGCCAGCCGGCCAGGATCTGGAGATCAGGTTCGCCATGGTGCCAGCCACGGCGCGGCGGGTGATCAGCCTTGGGCCGCGGAAGTCGGGATCTCTGGCCGACCGTGCTGAAGTGCTTGCCGCCGCGTGTCAGAGGGCCGGCGGCTCGCTCGCCCGCTTGGGGAACGAGGCCCGCCAGGCTACCCACCGATGGACGACGTTCGGGGCTCTCGCCCCTCATCCAATCCGGTCGGTCGAGCCGCTCCTCGACGAGTTGCTTCACGGCGAGGCCGCGCCAGCTGCGGACCGCACTGCGATCTTCGCGGCCGTCGCGGAATGGTGCGAGGCGATCGATCACCAACTCGTGCCGTCCGCCTGGCGGGCGGAAGGCCGGCTCCTGCCGGCGGCGTTCGCCGACCTCACGCTGGCCCCCGACTTCGACGACCAGGCGCCGACCGGGACGGTGGTGATCCGGCGATTTGGCCTGCGGGGTGTTCATGGGTGGCCCTTCTCAGGGGCCGTGTCGGCCGGTCCGGCACCGGGGGGCTTCCGCGAGTTTCGGGCCTGCGCGGAGCGGCTTGGCAACTCCCGTGAAGTGGGGCATAATCCCTCTGACTACGAGTTGGTGCGTCGGGCCGACGAGTTGGCGAAGCACGCGCTGGCGGGCACGCTGACACTGGCATTGCCCAATCTGTTCGACCGCCTCTGGGAGGCGATTGGTTCGGTCTCTGATCCCGCCGCTCGCGCCGAGGTCGAATCCGCCGCCGCGCCGCTGTTCGAGATGCTCAAAGGCTGTTGCCGCATGATCCCGTTTGAGCCGGCGAAGATCGGCGAGTATCCTGCCGGGTGGGTACGCGAAGCTGACGGAGTTCAGCCCCGCGGTCGGCGAATCAAGCGGATTGTTCGGCCCGGCCTGAGGACGATCGAAAACACGCTCGTGCGGCCAACGCTTGTCATCTCGGAGTGACCCTGCAGATGCCCACTCCCGATTCTCTGACGGCAGGCTTGGCGCCGGACGCCGCGATCTCGAAGGTGGCCGGGCCGAATCGGGCCTGGTTGGCGGCGGCATTCATCCTGGCCTGTGGCCTCGGCGCGGCCGGGATGGCGATGCTGAGGCCGTCTGCGTGGGAACCGCTGCGGCCCTTGGCCTGCGGCGGGTACGGCCTTGCAATCGGGGGGCTGCTCAGCGTGCTGCCCCGCTTGGTGTCGCTGTTCGCGCTCGGTTCGGCGCTCAACCGTCGGCCTGCCACGGAGGATCCGTCGCGGCCCTGGTGGCCGCTCCAACTGGTGGCCAGCGCCCTGCGAGATACGCCTTCCCTCCGGCGGACCGCCGACGATTTTCGCACGGCTGTCCAAGGCTTCGCTCCCCAGGCTCGGGCCCTGCTGGGCCAGCGGCTCTGGCCTGCCTGCGTGGCCGCCTTCGCGGCTCCGGTGCTCGGGCTTGTCAGCGCCTGGGTGTCTTGGAGCGTTCATCTGCCCGAGGCCGTGCGGCTGGCCCAGGAACGAGGGGTCGAGTCCGATCAGACCACAGTGGTGCCGGTGGTGGATTGGAGCGTGGTGGCCTGGCCGATGATCATCACCATCGGCCTCTCGCTGGCGGTGATGCTGGCAGTGGTGCTGGCCGACCAGCTCGCGCGGCGGCTGTTTCAACGCTGGGCGCAGGCGGTGCGGCCGCTCGACGCAGACTCGCAGTACGTTCAGGAGCGGTTGGCGGCGGTTGCCGAGGACCAGTTGGCGGCGCTGGGAGAGCGGCCAGTTGCGCAACGTCCGGTCGAACCCCGACCCGTGCCTGTTTCCCAGCCTGCCCCCCCACCTGAAAAGCCGCAGCCACAGGTCTCGGCCGAGCAGCTGCAGGGCCTGGGTGACTTGTTTCGCAACGGCTGAGGCGATGCCGAAGAGTTTCCCCCTCTCACCCGAAGGAGATCACGATGGCCGGTCAATCGATGCTGACGGTCGCTGGTTGGTGGGTGGCGTGGGTGTACGCGCTGTCGCTGTCGCTGCCGATGCTGCTCGGCCCCATCGACAACCCCGGGCCCATGTTCGACGAACTGTTCCGTCGCTGGGCCCGGGAAGTGGTCTTCAAGCACAACGGGATGACCGTGTCGCAAGCAGAGCCCGACGCCCTCGCCGCGCTCACGGCCGTGGCGACCAAGCCCGCTCCTGTGGCAGGCAACATCAGGGTGATCGTGGAAGAGATGACCGCGCTCGCTGGGGTCGATTTCGAGGTCGCCAAGCGGGGCGCCAAGCGGGAAGCCGAGATCCACTTCGACAAGGGGGCCGTGGAGGGCACGCTCCGGTTTGCGGATGATCGGCGGCCTGACATCCGGATCGTGGATCTCAAGCAGTGGAAGCAGCCGCGGAGTTTCCGGCTCAGGCTCCAAGACAGCCCGGATGCCGTGTCAGGCGGCGACCTGGCGATGTGCACCGTCACGATCGATGACGGCCCGATGCCGCCCCCTGAGCCCGGGCTGATCCCCGTCGGCTTCGCACGTGGCTCGATGCCCCTACCACTCAGAGATCTCCCCACTACCCCCTTCGAGGTCACGGCCGCCGCGGCGGTCGCCGAACCGGTGCCGTTGAAGTTCGACCTCTACCGTACCCGGGACGGCGTCCGCCAGCGGCTGGCGAAGTTCGAGCGGCTGTTGGCAACGGGAGACAGGCGTACCGCGTTTCGTCTGAAGGATGTCTTGAGTCCCGAGCAACTCGAGGAGTTTGGGCTCTCCGACACCGGCCGGCCCGGCCGCGACGAGACCTACGAGATCGACCTGATGGCACCCCCGCCGCTGTTTCCAGACGCCGCTTTGCGGACGTGCCGGATCGTCGCAGAAAACACGAATCCGCCGCCCACTGCCAAGCCGATCTTCATCGGTGGCCCAATGAATCAGGGGAAGATAGTCGACCACATAGATCCCCAGGGCGCGATCGTGATTGAACTGGACCGCCCGCTCACGAATGAATGGGAACAAGTCGTCACGATCAATGATCTAGTGGTCGGCACGGTGAGGTTCCGGCCCGGTGAGAAGCGGAGCGACCCCATCCCACTCCGCGGCAAGGGCGTCGAAGACATGCTCGGACGCATATGCGACGTGCGCTCGCCGCCCGGTATAGGTGAATGCAAAGGCCAAGAGGGCTGCTCGAGAAAGGCGCTCTGCGGCCCGCCCGTGCCCGGCGACTACATGCTGATCGTCGTCAACAACGAGCGGCTCCACGATCCAAACGATGGGATCGTGGCCGAGGTCAAGCGCGCCCTGGCCAACGAGGCCGCCAAGCCCTACGGCAACGGGGCGATCATCCTCAATCCAAAGGACGAGGGTGTGCTGACTCCTACAAGCGGCGGGCCCGACCCCAAGAAGATGTTCCAGCCGTACAGCGAGGAAGGGCACGATGTGGCCGGGCAGCTTAAGCGGATCGAGGAGGTCGTGGCCCGCAAGCGGGAGGCGGCCGCCAACCCCGATCTGCGGGCCGTGGTCGTCTGGCCCGAGCGCGACCTCGCCGCTGGGGTCGGGGTACGGCCGGTGGCCGGGGACGGCCTCCAGCCGATGTCATTCCTGCTGCCGGACGCGGCCGCGTCCTACGCTCGGAATGTCGAGCGAGGCCTCGTGCCTCCGGGGGTGGGATCGAGGGATCTCACGGTGCGGGCTCCCAAGGAGCGCGAGCTTCAGGCCCACCTCGTCAACGTGATCTCCGAAGGCAACGCCGCAGGCGACTCCACGGGCAGCGACACGGGGCCGTGATGGCGTCGAGAAACCCGATAACGAATCCGCTGAACATGACTGCCGCATCGCGATCCCGAACAAGGGTCCTACTCTGGGCTGTCATGGGCGGGTTGATGATCTCGGTGGCCCATGCCCAACCGGTGTCCAAGGGTTCCGCACCCTGGTTGCCGGCCGGATTAGAGCCGCAGTGCCTGTTTCGTGAAGGGACGGTGATTCCGCTGCTGGCGATGGGCGTTCGCAGACTGGACGACCCGGCAGACCTTCGCGATCGGCGGCTGCTTGATCTCTTGGAGCGGCCGGAAGCCGCTGTGGATCGGCCCGCGGAACCGCTCACGCGGCTGCCGCTGTTTCGCCCCTATTTCGTCTACGATAAGCGAGACGAAGGCGGCGTCACCTGGTATCTGCTGGGGGAGGAATATGCGGGAAAGCCCCTGGGCTGGGCCGACGGCCGGCAATTGCAAGAGCTCAAGAGCCGCTACAGCTACCATTTCAGCCACCCCAATCGGAAGCCCCCGGGCGTGCACCTCTACGCGAGCCGCGAAGCGGCCTACCAGGCCCTCGAAGCGCAGTCACGCGTGCCGCCGGAAACCCCACTCCAGGACGTGCTCGTGGCGGAGCGACTGGAGGAGGATCGTTGGAATCCGTTAGCTGAGAATGCGATTCCGCCGTTCATCGAACTGGAAGACGAGCAAGACCCCAGCGATCGGTTTGCGGCCGGCCTGACCGATACCACGCTCACCTTCCCCTTCCCGGGCGAGAACCGGCTGGTTCGGCTCGGAGCCGTGGCCGGTGGGCCAGTGAACGACAAGGCCATTAAGGCCAAGCAGGCAGCCGCGAACGAGCGGGCCGGAATCGCGATCGTGTTCGCGATCGACGAGACCACGAGCATGCAGGAATTCTTCAAGGGTGTGGCGGACTTCATCGACAAGAATCTCGACCTCGGGGCGGGTGAGGTGAACGTGCGAGTCGCCGTCTCGTGGTACAGCGACAAGAAAGAGCCGGGCGATGTGCCCTACGTGGTGCAGCCGCTCCAGCCGCTCAACGGGCCCGGCATGGATGCAGCATCCGCAGACGCCGCCAAGCAGCGGATAGTAAAGAGCGTCCGCGAGCACATGGGACGACGCATCGGAGGGCTTGGCAAGCAGGCGGAGGAAATCATCTACGAGGGCTTGGTCGAGGCCATCAAGGTGGCAGGCTTCAAGAGGGGTGAGAACGCAATGGTGTTTGTGATCGGGGATGCCCCCGACCGCTACGAGACCGACGAGGATGCCACAATCAAACGGAAGTTTCTCGATCTTCAGGCTGAACTGGCAGGCCTGATCGAGAAGCACAACCTCCAGATGGCGTTCGTCCAAGTCGAGGAGGTCGAGGAGGTCGAGGAGGTCGAGGAGGTCGAGGAGGTCGAGGAGGTCGAGGAGG
>CAYVNX010000076.1:10393-14630 GCA_964453165.1 uncultured Candidatus Kuenenia sp.
TCGATACGGGCTTCACGGATCAGGCGAATCGATTTCGCAAGACGCTCAAACAGGAGGTTCAGGAGTCAGTGATCGTGCAGGGGCCGGGGAGAACGCCGCTGCAAAACCGGATCGCGGAACTCCAAGCCCGAATGGACCGGCGGCGGGCTGAACTCCTGGCCGAGATCGCCGAGATGGAGACCCGCAACCGCTACTCGGCGCCCGGCCCCGCCCTGGAACAGCAGTTTGGGTCGCGTGGCCTCGACCGCCAGAGCTTCGACGAGTCGCATCTCCAGTTTTTCGTGCCGGCCTGGGGCTGGCTCTACCATCCCCAGCAGCCGGAGGCGTCTGCACAGTTGCGAGAATTGGTCTTTCTCGCCAAGCCCGAGTCGGATGCCCTGATTCCGACTCTCGTTGCGGCTGCCGAGGGGCTCAAGGCCGACGGGCGGATCGACGTGGACGCGGTTTGGAAGAAGCTGGCCGAGACGCTCGGCCGGCGGTCGGGGCACGCCGGCGTGGCCGCGCAGATCGAGGTCGCCTGGCAGGCCCTGCCGAAGGATGACCGCACGCTCGGCCGGTTTCTCGAGCGGGCCATGGGGCTGCGGGTTCGCAATCCGCTCCTCTTTCACAGGGGGATCGCGAACCCCCAGGCCGAACCGACGAAGCAGAGCGTGAAAACCCTGCTCGACAGCAGGGATCGGATCGGCAACGCCCGCAAGGAGGGCGTCACGTGGGCCGACGCCTGGTTAGTGCTTCCCTGACGGCGAAATGGCTGGCTTAGCGGCAGCCGCAGCCGCCCTGGTACCCCCCGCCGGCGGCCGGCCAGAATCCGGCCGGCGCGAAGGGGAGGGGTGCCCCGGCGAACCCGGCGTGGAAGCCTGCCGCCGCGCACCCGCCGTAGCCGGAGGATCCGAACCCGGTGCCGCTGCCGCCCCATGCGCCGGCGGCGATCTGGTGTGCGGCCGGCTCGATGAACACGACGCGGACGCTGTCCGGTTCGAGCGTGGCCCCCTCGAGGTTGAGCTGCCGCTTGAAGTCCTGTTCCAGCATCTCAGCGGCCAGTTCCGCCGCCTCCTGCTCCCCAACCTTCTTTTGGGCCGCCGTGAGATTCCTGCGGCTTGGCACGGCGAAGAGCATCTGCTGGTCGCGATAGTAGAGCCGCCAGTCGGGGGAGCCGGTGTCAGCCAACGCGGTGAGGTTTTCGGAGCCGGAGTCGCCGTGCCGCTCGATGAACTTTTGAAACGCCGAGGTCACTTCCACGCTGCGTTCGAGCAGTCGCTCGGCCGCGGCCGGGCTCACCGGCACCTCCGCAGCGGATCCGATCATGTGCGGCACGACCACCAGGGCCAACAACGGCAGGTGGAAGGCGGAAAGCGACCTCATTGAAGGGCTCCAGATGCGGGGGCGAGGCGAGGGTGCTAAATCAACGGAAGACCCGCCCAAAATGACGAGCCAAGGGAAGGCTAGTTCGCACCTTCTGCGTGGTCAAATGAAGAGCCTGCCCGCGAGGGTTGTGCTGCGACTCGGTGGTTGCAGATTTCCGCCTGGTTGGCAGGATTTTGCCCGGGTTGCGAGAGCCCGTGCGGGCAATTGCAAAACTGGCCCTGAAGACCATACTTTTGGGGGAATAGTACATGCGGCTGTGGCCGCCCTCGGAGGAGGCTGACAGGATATGGTCGCGCCCCCGCTCAGCAGCCTCGTCAAGGAGGTGATCTGCCCCAACTGCTGGGAGCAGTTTCCGCCCGAGCGGGTGCGATACGTCTCGACGCACCAAGATCTCTTCGGTGACTTGAGGCTCGGTCCCCAGGCGCGACGACGATTCCTGCCCACGCGGTTCCATGCCGACGGCCGTGCGATCGACTCGAAGGGCTCGCCCTGCCACGTCCTGGCGTGTCCGAAATGCCACCTCACCATTCCCCGCGTCTTCGTCGAGCGGCCCGCATTTTTCGTCTCGGTCTTCGGTTCCCCCTCCAGCGGCAAGTCGTACATGCTGGCGACGATGACCCATCGCCTGCGGTGGGCCCTGCCCTCGCAGTTCGCCACGGACTTCAGCGACGCCGACCCCGAGGCAAACTCCATCCTTCATCAATACGAGGACACGCTGTTCGCCCCCAGTGACCCCAAGGCGCTCGTGTCGCTGCAGAAGACGGCTGAAGTGGGCGATTGGTACCAGAAGGTATGGTTCGGGGCGAAGGAGATCCTCTACCCGAAGCCGTTTTTCTTCCAACTGAGCCCCGTGGGGGGCCATCCGCACGCTGCCCGGGCGGCCCAGTTCGGCCGCACGCTTTGTCTTTACGACAACGCCGGAGAAAGTTTTCAGCCTGGGGCCGACCAACCGGACAACCCGGTCACGCAGCACATGGCGAAATCCAGTTGCCTGATGTTCGTCTTCGACCCGACGCAGCAGCCGGAGTTTCGTCGGCGGCTGCAGGGCTCGTCAGCCGACGTGCAGGTGCAGGGGGGCGTGATGGGCCGGCAGGACGTTCTGCTGGCGGAGGCCGCGCGCCGCATCAGGGCATATCGTGGACTGGCGACCGGCGCGAAGCACGACCGACCGCTGGTGGTCGTGGTGAGCAAGTTCGACGCCTGGCGGCCGCTCCTCAACATCGAGCAGTTGCCGGACCCATGGGTGCGGCACAGTTCCGGCGGCTTCTCCGTGCTCCACACGGATTTCATCCGCCGGGTTTCCGATGCGGTTCTCGCCCTGCTGCGGGAGTTCACGCCCTCGATCGTCAGCACCGTCGAGACCTCCTTCGATCCCGCCAAGATCATCTACATTCCCGCGAGCGCCACGGGCGGGCCGCCCGAACAGCGACCCGGCGGCGGGCTTGGCCATCGGGCCGAATCGATCAAGCCGATCTGGGCGGAGGTTCCCATGCTCTACGCCTTGAGCCAGTATGGCAGCACGGGCATGGGTGGCGGGGGCATGATTCCCTACACGATCCAGCCGACCGCTCCCACCGAACCCGCGGCCGGAGGGGCGGCATGATCCACGAACTGATCGTGACCAGCGTGCCCCGTGGCCTGCAGGCGGGCCGCAGCGGATTCACGACCGTTCTCCGCACGCGCGGCCTTCATCCGCAACTCGCCGAGACGCTCGAGCGGGCCAGCGGCTACCGGCACGTGTTTCCCCAGGGGGATCCGCGGAATCCCAGGATTCGTGCCCACAAGGTGGTGACCGGGGCCACGGGCGTGGTGTCGGTCTTGTCACGGATCGTCGATGCCGGCAGCGATTACTCCGGCCGCTCCAACAAGTTGGCCCACCACGTCGCGCTTGACTCAGGCGAGACCGCCGCGCGGGCCAAGTCGAACCCAGCCGCGGTGCTCCTGGCGCTGGAGCGCAGCGGGGGCTTTCTGCCGCAGTGGGCGGGTGAACCGCGGGAGCAGCCGGCTGGTCCGCACGTGCCCACCGTCGCCTCGGAGCCGGGGGCGTGCCGAACCTGGGCCGCGGCCGCCGGAGACGCAGGCTGGGCCGGGCTGCTCGTGGATCGGGCCCTCGCCCGGCAGCCCACCTGGATCATCGCCCCGCCGGGCGTCGATCTTCTCGAACTGTTCGCCGAGGCCCTCGGACTCGTGAACTACCCGCAACGGTGGGGCATCACCTTCACGACCTACGCGCTGTCGGACGGCGACGCGCTCTGGCTGGGGACGCTCGACGGTTCCCCGGAGGCGCAGGCCGCGCGGGGCCAGTCCCGGCTGGCCGTGGTCGATCTGGCGAGGCGGGCCCCCCTCACCGCGACCTCGCCGGCCATCGAGGCGGCGCGGGGCTTGGCGGCGGTCGCCTGGAAGGTCAACGCATCGCCGCCCACGGCTATGGCACCGCCCCCGATGCTTCTGCCGGGTGACTCGTCCGCGGCGGCGCTCCGCGTCGGCCCGGGAGCCCCTCCCTTGATCACGCCGGTCACGCCGGGCGGCCCGCCGGCGCTCAACCGCGGCCAACCGCCGCTGCTTCCCGGTGCCTCGCCCGATGACCCTGCCCACGACGACGCTGTACGGCCGACGTTGACAGTGCGATCCGTGCCACGCTGGCGTGGGCTCGCGCTGGGGCTGTTGGGCCTGATGCTGACGGTCGCCGTCGTGGTTGCGCTCGTGTTGTTAGTCAGTAAAGTGCGACCGGACTTGTTCCCAGGATGGTGGTCCGAACCGGTTGCAGTCAAGTCTAAGCAAACCAATGATTCGTCGCGCGCTCCGCCGTCCCCAGCACCGCCGTCCCCAGCACCGCCGTCCCCAGCACCGCCGTCCCCAGCACCGCCGTCCC
>CAYVNX010000077.1:0-14035 GCA_964453165.1 uncultured Candidatus Kuenenia sp.
AGTCGCGTCGCGGGCGAGGATACGCCCCAATTGCTCCGCGAGCGTTCGCCGATCCCCGAGCCTCCAGGGTCGGGCGAATTCACGATCGCGGGCCGTCTCCCTCATGCCCTCTGCCTCATGAAACCCGGGAGGGCCGACGCGAGCATCAAGCGAGAGGATGCCGGCAGCTCCGACGCGTCTACCACAGGTTACCGATCGTCGTAGACCCTCGTGATCTCTTCCTTGGTGATCGGCGTCGGATGGTCTTCGCTGACCAGCTGCACCTGGACCCGCTGGTCGCCGGCACGACGGCCCCGGGCCCGCACCCGAAAGACGGCCTCTTCACCGGGGCCGAGTTTGGCCAGTGGCTCGAACTCCACCGCCAGGTTTTCGACCCGATGCCCGCCGGGACCGTTCGCCTCGACTGGCTCGAGGTCGCCCAGCAACGTCGCGGCCACCCGCACGCCACTGGCCGCCTTCGTGCCGTCGTTCGAGACCCGGATCACGTATTCGGTCAGCCCCTCGACCTCGATCGGATCCTCGCTGTCGACCACCTGAAACGAAAGCGCCGCCAGGCCCTCCACCTGACAGAGGTGATCGACCTGGGCGGAAGGTCCGTCGGTACTGCGGGCTGCGGCGGTGATCCGCTGCGGCCCCGGATGCACTGGCATGATCACGGCCTCGACGGTGCCGGTTTCACTTGCCGGCAGTTCCTCGAGGTTCCAGAGCACGCGATGGGTCCGCTCGTCGTGCCAGCCGGCGTTGTTCGCCCGCACGAATTTCATCCCCGGAGGAAGTTGGACGGCGAGTTCCACGGCCCGGGCGCTCGCCGTGCCGGCGTTGACCATCGCGATCCGGCAAGTGGCAGGCCGCTGGAGAAACCGCCGGGCAGGCATGTCGATTGCCAGTTCGATCGTCGGCGCAGTCACCTCGAGCGGCACCTGCAGCAGTTCCTCGATGCCTCCGTCAGCGCGGGCGATGAGCCGGGCAGGCTGGAGGCCGGGACCTCTGGTGCCCAGCACGAGATCGATCGTCTTCGATTCACCTGGCCGAAGCTGGCCGACATCGAATTCGAGTTCACTGCCGGATCGATGGGAAACGGTCTCCGGCAGAAAAGCCTCGAGCACGACGCCGGTCGCCGTGCCCGACCCAGGATTCGAGATCGTGAGGGCCACCTGCATGTCGCGGCCGATGCGCACCGGCTCGGGCTCCGCACAATCGATCGCCAGGGCCGGTTTTGTGGAACGAGATCGGAGGGTGGCGTCGGCTCGAAAACTCACGCTCGCGATGCTGCCGATCTCGCCTTCCTCCTCTGGCATGAGCTCCATCAGTACCCGCACCTCGCCGCCCGGAGGCAGCACGCCGAGGGTCCAGACGAGATCGCCGGCGGCGTCGGGCCGGTCGACGAGCGGAGCGGCCGGCGGTGTCGTGGCGATCAACGAGGTGCCGCGGGGGACGGCATCGCGAAGCTGGATGTCGTGGGCCGTGGCACTGCCGACGTTCCGCACGAGAATCTCGTACCGCGCCGGCTTGCCCACCTGGATCTCCTTGGGCCCGCGCTTCTCCACGGCCAATTGGGGCGTCTGCACGCCCTCGAGTTGGAGCGGGCCGGGCACGCCCTGCCCGGTCAGGACCGCTGCCGGCATCGGCTCACGTCCGGCGTCCGGAGGAGGAACTGCCTGGGCGGGGAACTGGCCGGCGGGCCAGCCGGAGTCACTGCCGAAGTCTCCCCGAGGAGCAGGGCCGAGCGGAGGCGCGGCGGCAAACGGAACCGCCGCCGGAGCCACGCGAGCGGCCGCAGGCTCGTCCTCTGTCGCTGTCACGGGCGCGATCGGGGCCCGAGCCATACGGGCCCCAGTCTCCTGGATGCCAGAGACGGCCGCTGCCGGCTGTGGTGGCGGCGAGACAGGCGCAGGAGGGGGCACCCTGACAAAAGGATGTACGGGAACGGCAACGGGCGGCAGATCGGATGATGTGGCCGGGAACGCAGCGACATCCTCGGCGGCGGCTGACGCTTCGGCCGCGACAGCATCGACGATCACTGCAGCCGGCTCGTCGGCCTTGCTAGCCGGCTGATGCTCGGGCGGCACTCCAGAACTGGAGGGCGCGGCCGAGGAGAACTCGGGCTCGAAAGCCGGCGAAGCAGCGTCGGAGTCGCGTCGAGCCTGTGTCTCCGTTGTGATCTCCATCCCAGGTTCGGTCGGCAGTTCACGCACAAGCTCGGTCTCGAGCTCAGGCTCTGTTGCAGGATTCGACGAGACCATCGGCAGCCCGTCGGCCTCGGAGCCGCCGTTCGGCTGGGGCTCGGCAAGCGGTGGAGCGAATGCCGCTGGAGCATCGCTTGCGGTGTGCGAGTCGAGCGGCGGCAGATCGGGGGAGGCAAACCGGGAGGGACTGGCCAGGGTTTCGCTGACTGGCGGCGCCTCATGCGACACCATCCGTTCGGCATAGCGATCGGCAGCGTCATTCGAGGGCCGCGCGAACCGCTGAGGCGGCGGTGGCAGGTCGGCCGCCTGGAAATCGGCATCGGGTTCCGCCGACCAGCGAGCAGGGGACGCCGGTGGGTCGATCGCCTCCGTCGGAACCGGTTCGGAAGCAGCCGGGGCGGCGACGGCCACGGCCGGCGCTGGCTCATGATCATGGGCTGAATGGCGCGTCCGACCGATACCCAGGCCGAAGACGAGCCCGAAACCGACGAGCCCGCTGACGACCGCTCCGGCGATGACCGGCCAGTTGGAGGGCCTCGGTGGAAGGACGAGTTCCTGCCGGGATGAACGCGGCGGGTCGGCCGCCGGCTGCTGCTGGGTCGCATCTGACATGGTGGTACCTGACGGTGTCGCCGGCGGCAGGCGGTCGAGCCTGCCGAGTCGGGGCGAGGAACTAGCAAACCCAGTCGTTTGGCAGAAGGGCAGTCGGCCGCGGCCTGCGAACCTGGTGAACCCGGGCAAACTGAGCGGCAGCCTCGTTCTGATTCGGCCGTTCGTGCGCCCCGAGCTCGACGCTGCTGCACCCCGTCGGAATCAACTCTGGCGCACCGGCTCGGGGGCGGCAAAAGTCGGGTCGCGGGCGAGGATACGCCCCGATTGCTCCGCGAGCGTTCGCCGACCCCCTCGCCTTCCCATTGCGGAGTTGTCGGCGAAACAGGCTTGCTGCCGCAGGAAGCGGCAGAGCGCTCCGCGATCAGACCGCTTCCGCACTCAGCACGTCGTGGAGCCGGAAATGAAACTTTCCCAACTTGCCGCCGTAGTGCCCGGCGGCGATCTCGGGAATTCCCACGCCAGCGGCGGCCCGGATGCCGGCGGCCATCGCCTGGGCGACGGCTGCCTCGTGTTCACCGTCGATCACCACCTCGATGCAAGCCGAGGCGTCGGGATGGAGTTCGGTGGTGACCCGGCCGACGAGGGCGGGACAGAATGCTTCGTTGATGCTGGCCCGCAGGGCGGAGTACTTCGAGCCGACCTTGCTTCCGGATCGGACCGCGCCGCCAGGAAAGGGCGTGATCACGCCCGGGAGCGGCGCAATCGCCGTCACGCTGCGGCGCACGGCAGCGAGCGCCGCTTCGAGGGTTTCACCCTGAACGAGGAAGTTGCCGCCCCCCACCCCCTTGTCGACGCCCGCCGACTCGGCGACGAAAAACTCGCCGTCCATGACCGGCACCCGCCAGTATTTCTGCCCGCCCAGGGTCCGCGACTTCTCGTAGCCGTCGCCAAAAAACCGCACGTGTCCCCCGAGCGGCACCCGCTCCGCGGCGGATGGGAGTCCGTCGAACACGGCCGTCGTCGGGCAGGTGAGGAGGCACTGGGCGGTGCGGTTCGCAACGGCCCGGGCCAGCGCCTCGGTCGTAAAGGCGAACAGCAGCACGGCGGCGCCGGGCCGGCCGTCGGGAGTTTCCCCTGCAGGGATGAGTCGCTCCAGCCCGACCTCGGCATCGCAGCCGATCACGCTCGTGCCATAGCCTGCGACCGACTGGACGGCGGCGGCGAGCCAATGGGCATCGTGGGCCGTGACGACCAACCGGGCGAACCTCAGCCGGAAGGCTTCGGCGAAGGTGTCGGCAATGCGGGTGGAATCGATGAACATCGGAGCCGGTGATCCTTACGGGATTCTTGCAGTCGGGATCCTTCCAAGTCTGCCCAGCGGCCCGCCGAGACCGCGGTATCCGCCGCCGCTGCCGATCGCATATCCTAATGATCCCGGGGCAACGCCCTCACGGCCTTGCCCAGATGGTCGACCGCGGGAAACGCTACCTGGTTCCCGAGTCGCCGGTCGCCGCTTCGTGCGGCGGCAGATCACTCGCCACAACGACCCTTTGCGGAGAAGCCTCCCATGCTGAGTGTGTTCCTCCCTCTCGTCATCCGTCTGCACCGGCTGGGAGGCCGCCACATCTGCTCCCGGACGAGCCTGGCCGCCGTGATGCTGACCTGGGTGCTCCCGACCACGGTGGTGGTGTCGCCGGTTTCGGCCGCCACCCCCGCGGCCCTGGCTGGTAGCGGCGTGGCCACCGTACCGGCCGACGCCGCCTTCTTTTCTGCCTCGCTCCGGCTGCGGGAGCAATACGACCGGATCGTCGGCAGCAAGGCCTACGCCGCCCTGCGGTCATTGCCCGGCGTGCAACGGGCACTGGCCTCGTGGGAAGAGCAACAGGAGATGCCTGGCAGTCCCGTTTCGATGTTCCTCACGTTCCTGGAACTCCCCGAGAACGAACAGGCGGCCGAGTTGCTTGCCGACATGGTGGCGAGCGACACGTTCGTCTACGGAACCGACTCCTGGGTCAGCGTTGCCAGGTTGATTCGCCTGGTACAGCGGGCCCAGCAAACGGCCTCGTTGCTGGAGGGGGCGACCGGTGGCGGCTTCCTCCAGATCGAGGAGCTCGAAATGATCGAGGAGGACGACGCCGAAGCTGCGATCCACAACTCGCACATCATCCCGGCGCGACGGCAGGTCGAACTCGACCTCGAGATGCCGGTCGGCCAAGGCCAGCGGGCCGCAATCGTCAAGGAACTGGCGGCGAATCCCGACCTGATCACGGTGCCCGACGTCGTCTGGGGCTTCAAGACCACGAAGAAGGACATTGCAACCTTCCAGATCAAGCGGCTCGAGGTGCTGGCCAAGATGCTCGTCGACGTGAACCCCGCCCTGACCGGGGCACTGGCCCGCCGGGCCATTCCCGGCGGAGAGATCGTGACGCTCACGCTCGATGGCGACCTGCTGCCCTGGGACGACCTCCTGGCAGAACTCGCGCGGGAAGAGGAGGGTGACGATTCGCCGTTCATGGCCGACGCCAAAAAGGTGATCGACCGGGCCCGGAAGCTCGATCTCGTGATTGCAATCGGCCTGGTCGGCGATCGGCTGATCCTGTCGCTCGGTGATTCGGCCGACCACCTCGAGCAGCTCGTGACCACGACGGGCAAGGGCAAGTCGCTGCTCGACACCGCCCCGTTTGCGCCGCTGCTCGACCATGCCGGAAAACCGCTGACCGGAATCTCGTTCATGAGCCAACCGCTCGTCGCTGCGCTGGCGACCTCGGCAAGTGATCTTGATCCGCTTCTCGAAAACCTGGACGCAGCGGCCGAGGCTGGCGGCTTCTCCGACCAGGCCGCCGCCGATGCCCGAGCCTGGCTCGAGCAGGCCAAGCGGGCCTACGGCGAACTGCTCCCCGAGCCAGGCGCCTGGACCGCCTTCTCCTTCCTCGCCACCCAGGGCTACGAGGGCTACGTCTGGGACTGGTCGAAGAACCAGCCGGTGGATGGCGGAAAGCGACTCGATCTGCTCGACCATGTCGGCGGCCACCCGCTGGCGGCGGTCGTGGGCCGACTCGCCTATACACCCGGAACCGGTGCCACACTCGGCAGTCTCCTCCGTGGTGGCTGGTCGCTGCTGGCCACCCACGGCCGGCAACAGATGGACGAGGAGGAACGCGAGGACTTCGACCGATTTGCGGAGCAGTTCGCGCCCTTGGGGGACAGGCTGCTCGATACCATTGGCACGAAATTCATGGCCTCATTGGCCGACGGCCAGATCGGCCTCGTGCTCGACGGCCAGGCTTCCACCCGCCGGCTCCACACCGATCTGCCCCAGGCCGCCGAGCCGCTGCCGATCATCGAGCCGGCCATCCTGCTGCCGTTGGCGAACCGCAAGCTGTTCGTCGACGGCCTCAACGACGTGTTCGAGATCCTCGACGACGTCGTCGAACGACTCCGCAACCTCGAGCCCGACTCGATCCCGGCCGGCTACGAGATCCCCGCGCCACTGAAGCAGAAGCTCGAACAAGGCACTGTCTGGGCCTTTCCGCTCGACAAGAGCGGCCTCGACGCCCAGATCCAGCCGGCGATCGTGGTCGGCGACAACCTCGCCGCCTTCACGCTCGTGCCGGGACAGGCCACGCGGCTGCTGACCAAACAGCCGCTGACCACGGCCAAGCAACTGGCAGCATTCGACCAGCCCGCTGCCGGGGTGGCCGCGATCGAGTGGTCGCGGCTCGTCGATGCGATCGAGCCCTGGCTCGTCTACCTGACCCGCTACGGCTCGGTCATGCAACGGGAGGGCGACGTCGATCCGTCGCTCGAACTCACCGCGGGCACCGAAACCCCCGAGGTCTCAGAGGCCCTCGAGCATGTGGATGTGATCCTCGACGTGGCCCGCTGCCTCCGGGCCGCCGCTGCGACGACGGTCACCAAAGACGGCGCCCTGGTGACCCACTGGCGAAACGAGATCCGCGATTTGCAGGCGAAGTAGCCGGACGTCACTTCCGCCCCTCCATGCGGCAGCGAACGGCCGGTGCGAGGGCTCAGCGAGGCGAGACCTGGTCGTTGCGCCGGACCAGGCCGCGGACGAGGATGTCGCCCTCGGGATGGAGCACTTCTTCGACGTCGATCGGCGGTGTCTCGGGCAGTACCGGCAAGGGATCCCCCGCGCCGCCGAGGATCTTCGGCGCCGTGAAGGCGTAGACCTCATCGACGAGCCCGCCGACGAAGAAGGTGCCGAGGATGGCGGCGCCCCCTTCCACCAAGAGGTTCGTGAGCTTTCGCCGGCCGAGTTCGCTGAGCAAGGCCGCGACCCGAGCCTCGGGCTCCGGCTCCATTCCCTGCCAGACCTCGCAGCCGGCTTCCTCGAGCGCCGCGATCCGTTCGGCCGTGGCACCCGGGCCGACCGCCACCAAGAGCGGCCACTCCCTGGCGGTCACCACCAAGCGACTGTCGGGCGGCAGCCGGGCGGTGCCGTCGAGCACGATCCGCAGGGCCCGCCGTGGCCCCTCGGGCCGGGCCGTCAGCAGCGGGTCGTCAGAGATCGCCGTGCCGATGCCGACGAGGATCGCATCGATCCGGCCGCGGAGGCCGTGGACGATACGGAGCGACTCGGGCGAGGAGATCCAGCGGTCGCCTCCGGGAGGCGCGGCCAACCGGCCGTCGAGGCTCATCGCCCACTTCGCGATCACCCAGGGGCGGCCGCCCGTCACGAGCATCCGAAAGGGCGCGGTCAGCCGGACTGCTTCGGCCTCGAGCAGGCCGATGTCGACGACGATGCCGGCAGCCTTCAGGGCCGCGATCCCGCCGCCGTCAACCTCCGGAAAAGGGTCGCCCGCCGCGACCACCACCCGCGCGACACCGGCGGCGATGATCCGATCCGTACAAGGCGGCGTCTTGCCCTGATGGCAGCAGGGCTCGAGGGTCACGTAGAGCGTGCTGCCGCGGGCGGCCGGGCCCGCGCGGTCGAGTGCGAGGGCCTCGGCATGCGGCCCACCGAACCGCTCGTGCCAGGCTTCTGCAATAATCGTGCCTCCGTCGACCGGCGAAGCGATCACGGCCCCAACCATCGGGTTGGGCTCGACGAACCCCTCGCCCCGGCGGGCCAGGTCGAGGGCCTGCCTCATGGCACGGCTATCGAACGGTGAAAACGGCATCGGCAGCGATCCTGTTCAACCCGGCGTCCAAATCTTCTTCTCACCACCGCCGCCCGCAGGCTGCTCACCTCCCGGCGTCCAGAGCTTCCCGGCGGCTGCCGGCGGAGCCGCTGCGGGCCGGGACGCCCCACCGGCGGCTACACCAGCCGCGCCGGCTGATCCGCCGGCGGCAGCGGCGGCCATTCCGCGGAGATCGACGCCCGCTTCGGCCAGCACTTCGGCCAAGGCCTCGAGCACCCGCTGATCGCGACCGTGCTCCCGCCGCAGGTGGTCGAGCAGCCTGGTGGCCTCCGCTTCGTCACCCCGCTGCATCCGCACCCGAAACTCGACGACGTCGAGCATGCCGTCGTTGGCAGAAAGCTCCTTGGCGATCTTTCGCAAGGCCTCGATCAATTCGAGGCTGCGGAGCGTCGTCTCCGAAGACTGGACAGCCGCCCACGACACCTCCCAGCGATCTTCGGCAGTCGCGTCGGGTCGGCTCGCGAGTGCGTCGCCGGCCCGTTCGGCCGCCCATTCGAAGCCGGCGTCGAGCGCCAGGAGGAACAGGCCGCGGAGTTGGTCGGTCGGAATCGCCGCCAGGTCGAGGCGGTGCCACCGGGCGGGCGGCAGGCTGCCGAGCGGCTCCTGGGATTCGATCGCAGCCGGCGCCGGCATTCCGAGGGTCTCGCGCAGCCGCGTCCAGGCCGCGCGGAGATCCCTGCGGCGGGCGGACGTTTCGCCTTCCGCGATCAGCGCCTCGACGCGGCGGCTGCCTTCGCGATCCGACACGGCCTGACGGGGAGTCTTGCCGAGGAGTTCGGGTAGTGGCAGGTCGGGCCACACGGCGACCAAGCGGTCGGTGACGGCCTGACGCTGCTGCTCGAGGAGCGAGTCGATGAAGGCTGGCTCCCCGGCGGCGGCCGGCGGCGGCTGGGTGGCAGGCATCGGAGGCTTGAACTGCACACCCAAGAGCCACTGGGTCGGGGGAATCGAGGGCATGTCAGCGGCCGTGTCGACGGGCTCGAAACGGCAGCCGAGGAGTTCGACAACGGTCGGCACCGCCGCCTCGACGTCTGGCTCGAGGCCCTGCAGCACCGCCTCTGGCTCCCGGTCGGTCTGCCGGCCGAAGACAAGCAGCGACGCCAGCAGCCGCGGCGGATGGGAAGCCGCAGCCGAGGCGCGGTCGTAGACCCGCCATACCGACCGCGGCGGTGCCGCATTGCGGGCCACCCACGGCGAACGGTCGAAGTCGATTGCATCGCATGCGGGATCGTGCCGGAGTTTGTCTTCGAGCAACTCCAGGGCCGTTGTCCCTTCCTCTCCCGCAGGGATGCCCAAGGCGGCGAGCCGACTGGCGTACTTGATTCGCGGCGACCGCTCGGGGTTGGCCTCCGTCTCGAGGGCGATCGCCCGCCCGGTGGCCTCGATCGCCTCGTCTCGCGATATCCCGGGAAGATTGGCCAGCGTCAGCCAGGCTTCGGCCGCCTCCATTGGCCGGGCCAGCATCTCGCAGAGCACGCCGATGTTGGTGAATAACTCGGGGCTCGTGCCGGCGACCCCTTTGAGGCTACGGAACGTCGTCAGGGCCTTCGAGAGACGCCAGGCCCGCGCCTGCTGCAGAGCGGTCTCAAACTCGTATCTCCAGGGGCTGTCTCCGACCGACTCGACGAGGGGGAGCCGGGCGCGCAGAGCGACCGGTACCCCGGAGGAACCGATGAAGGAGGCGAGGATCCTCCGCTCGTCCTCGGTCGCGAGGCCCCGTTCTTCCAGCCAGTCGAGCAACGACTGGGCGAAGCCCGGATGCCCCATCTGGGCGGCCGCCTGGGTGAGCGTCGTCGCGATGCGGACGAGTTCCGCCGGCACATCGCCTCCCTGCTCGGCGGCCGCGGCTCTGGCCTTGTCGAAGAGCGCGGCTGCCTCCTGCATCTGATCCTGCATCGCAGCCATCACCGCCGCCTGCCCCAGCGCCATCGGGTTCTCGGGGAAGGCCGCGAGAAATTCCCGGCTGCTGACGATCGCCTCGTCGATCTTCTTGAGCGACAGCGCCAACTTCGTCCGCGAGGCCATCAGGCAGGCACGTCCCGGATGCTTCTCCTCGAGCCGGCCGACCTGGTCGAACGCGGCCGTGATCTGCTCCCCCTCGATCAGCCGGCTGACCTGTTCCAGATCCCCGAGGATGTCGCTGCAGCAGAACTTGATCTTCTTGCCGGTGCCCCCCGGACAGAGGGCGTAGGTATCGAGGTCCATGCGGGGTCGTGTGCTCCAGAAGCCTTGCGGGACGGAACCCTCCAATGTACCAGACCGTCCCCCTGGTTTGCCCGCCGGACAGTTGCCCCGGCCCGGGCCGCGCCGGCATACTTTCGCGGGAACGATGCGACGGTGGGCGGCCGCCGCGACGAGTCGCCGACGCGGCGACTCGTTCGGTCCTACGGATTCCATTCCGTGCAGCAGCCCCGCATCATCATCATTGATCCGGCCGGTCCGGGAGGACTCCCCTACGGCCGCCTCCTTGCCCGGCTTCAGCCGCTCGAAGTACGGGTCGAACGATCGCTCGAGGCGGCCCTGGGCTCGATCACCCGCGACTCGTGGGATCTCGGTGTGATCGCCGCCCGGTCCGGACCGCGGGCCGACACCCTTCACGCCGCGGTGCGCGAGGCCGATTCCCAACTGCCGGTCCTTGTGCTCGATCCGAAACCCACGGTCGACACCGCTCGGGCCTGCCTCCAGGCCGGAGCCTGCGACTACCTCGACCTGGCCACAGCCGAAAAAGAACTCGAGGAGTCGCTGGCCAGGCTCCTGAGCGGGTCCCGCCGCCGGGCCGCCGAAGAAGTCCTCCGCCGAGCCGTCGAGCGGCCCTATTCCTTCGGTGAGTTTCTCGGCGAGAGCCCGGCGATGCACCAGGTCTACTCGGTGATCGAGAGGGTGGCCGGGAGTTCGGTCGACGTGCTCGTGACCGGCGAGACTGGCACGGGTAAGGAGCTTGTCGCGCGGGCGATCCACGGCCGCAGCCGCCGAGCCAATGGTCCGTTCGTGCCCGTGGACTGCGGGGCGATCCCCGACGCGCTGATGGAGAGCGAGCTTTTCGGCCACGAACGGGGCGCCTTTACCGGGGCCGATGCCCGCCGGATGGGCCTCGTCGAGTTCGCCGACGGTGGCACGCTGTTTCTCGACGAGGTCGGGGAGCTGCCTCTGCCGCTCCAGGCGAAACTCCTCCGGGTGCTCCAGGAGCGCCGGGTCCGCCGGGTGGGCGCGAGGCAGGAGAATCCGGTCGATGTACGGGTGGTCGCGGCCACCTCGCGGCCCGTCGAGCAGATGATGGAGCAGGGCTCGTTTCGCCGCGACCTCTATTACCGGATCGCCGTCGTGCGCATCGACCTGCCGCCGCTCCGAAACCGCGGCGACGACATCGGACTCTTGGCCGAGTGGTTTGCCAACCGGGCTGCGCAGGAGATGGGGCGTCCGCCCGGCGGGCTCTCCACCGACGTCTACCAGGTGCTCAAGAGCTACCCGTGGCCGGGCAACGTCCGGGAGTTGCAGAACGTGGTCCGCCGCGCGATCGCGATGACCCGCACACCGACGGCTGGCGTCGACGACCTGCCCGACGAGCTCGTGGCGGCGGCCGGCCGGTCAACCGACCCCGAGGCCGGCGGGATCGGCTTCTTCGCCCGCCGGGCCGAGCACGTGGCCCGCTTCGAGCGGCAGTACCTCGGCGACCTCCTCTCCCGCCATGCTGGCGACGTGTCAGCCGCGGCCCGCGAGTCGCGGCTGCCCCGCGGCACCCTCTACCGGCTGCTCAAGGGCCACGCACTCGACCCCAACTCGTTTCGAACCGGCTCCTGACTCACGACTGCCGCCCGTCAGGCGATCGCCTCGGGTCGCCGTATACTGCCGATCTTCGGGAGATTCATCGATGTACATCGTCCACGTCTTCGTCCATGTGAAGCCCGGCCACGAGGCCGACTTCGAACGAGCGAGTCTCGAGAACGCCCAGGCGAGCCTCACCGAGCCGGGCGTAGCCCGGTTCGACGTGATCCGCCAGCAGGACGATCCAGCGCGGTTCGTGCTCATCGAAGTCTACCGGTCGCCGGATGCTGCGGCGGCCCACAAAGAGACGCCGCACTATGCCCGCTGGCGGGATGAGGTCGCCGCGTGGATGGCCGAGCCGCGCTCGAGCGTGAAATATGTCAATCTCCACCCCGACGACGCGGGCTGGTGATGGACCGGGGCTTCGAGTTCGCGACGGCGGGGCGGATCATTTTCGGATCGGGCAGCCGGCGCGGGCTGGGCGAGGTGGTCGCAGCCGCGGGCCACCGAGTTCTGGTCGTGGCGAGCGGGACCGAACGGCATGCCGACTGGCTGCCGGCCGCCCTCGAGGAAGCCGGGCTCGTGCCGACGGCGTTGCCTGTGACGGGCGAGCCCACGATCGACCTCGTGACCCGCGGGGCGGCCCACGCCCGAGACGCAGGCTGCGATGTCGTGCTCGGCATCGGGGGCGGCAGCTGCCTCGACGCGGCCAAGGCGATCGCGGCGTTGGCGGTGCAGCCACAGGGTCCACTCGACTACCTGGAGGTGATCGGAGCCGGCCGCTCGCTCGACGAGCCGCCGCTCCCCTGCGTAGCCGTCCCGACCACCGCCGGCACCGGGGCCGAAGTGACGAAGAACGCCGTCCTGGGGAGTCCGACGCACCGCGTGAAGGTGAGCCTCCGCCACCCTGCGATGCTGCCACGCACCGCGATCGTCGATCCGGAGCTCACGCTCTCGCTGCCGCGGACGATCACGGCGGCGACGGGACTCGACGCCCTGACGCAGCTGATCGAACCCTTCGTGTCACCCCGAGCGAATCCGCTGACCGACGGATTCTGCCGGGAGGGACTCCGTCGCATCCGCAACGCACTGCCCGCGGTACTCCGGAGTTCGCACGACCTGGCCGCCCGCACGGACATGAGCCTGGCAAGCCTGCTCGGCGGCCTCGCCCTGGCCAACGCGGGGCTCGGGGCCGTGCATGGCCTAGCAGGTCCGCTCGGCGGCATGCTGCCGGCTCCACACGGCAGCCTGTGCGGCATCCTGCTCCCGGGCGTGATGGCGGCGAACATCGCAGCCTTGACGCGCGCCGGCGGCCCCATCGCCTCGCTCGACCGCTACCGCGAGGTCGCCCGACTGCTCACGGGCCGGTCGGATGCCGAGCCCGCCGACGGCACGGCCTGGGTGCGGGAGGTCGTGGCCGACTCAGAACTGCCCCGGCTCGCCACCTTCGGTCTGACGTCGGCGGAGATTTCCGAAGGGGTCGCCAAGGCTCAGCGGGCCAGCAGCATGAAGGCCAACCCGGTGCCCCTGACCGACGAAGCACTTGCGACGATCCTGCAGGACGCGTGCTGAATGGCCGCGGCTATACTCGGACGCGGACTTCGACACCGTTCCGGAGCGATCCCGATGCCGAGTGATCCCCGCCTTCTGACCCGCTGGATGGTCGTCGCCTGGCCCGCCGTGGCCGTGGCAATCGCTGGCTGTAGCGGTCGCCCTGCCCGCCTGACACCGCCGTCGCTCAGCCCGGCCGGAGTCGCCGCGGCACTGATCACGCCAGCCGACGCCGACGGCGACGGCGTGCTCTCCGGCGACGAACGTGCCACGGTGCCGGTTCTCGCCAGCCTGCTTCCGCAGTTCGATGCCGACGGGAATGGCCAGCTTGCCCAGGCCGAACTCGAGAGTTGGCTTGAGGCGGTCCGCGACTCCCGCGTGGCCGTCACCTCGTTCACGGCGATCGTCCGCCACCGGGGCAAGCCCGTAACCGGGGCCACCCTCACGATCGACCCCATGCCACCGTTCAAAGACACGATCCAGAAGGCGGAAGGGCAAACCGACGACCGCGGCCGCACGAGCCCAGCGATTCTCGGGGCTGCCTATCCCGGTGTGAACTGCGGCATCTACGCGGTGCGGATCGCGGGCGCGGGGTCCGATGGCGAACCTTTGCCGGCGAAGTACAACGCCGAAACCACGCTCGGACTCGCCGTCGGAGCCGGACTCCCGCCCGACGGGGCGGCGGTGTTTGACCTCGAGTGAAGCAGCCCCGAGACAGCTGGAGCGAACAGTTCGCAACGTGCGGAACGAAGAGCCCACGTTGACCGGAGGCTCGGGGGTCGGCGAACGCTCACGGAGCAATCGGGGCGTATCCTCGCCCGC
>CAYVNX010000078.1:0-7366 GCA_964453165.1 uncultured Candidatus Kuenenia sp.
GTATCCTCGCCCGCGACGCGACTTTTGCCGCCCCCGAGCCGAGGCTCAGCCGAAACCGGATACGCTTCAGCGGCCCAGGGACTTGCGGGCGGCAGCAGCAACCGCGTCGGCCGTGATTCCGAAATGCTCGTAGAGCTTGCCGGCGGGGCCCGACGCTCCGAACGACCGCATCCCGACGAAGATCCCCTGCGGTCCCAGCCACCGTTCCCAGCCGAACCCGCAGGCCGCCTCGCATGCGACCCGGGCGGTCACGGCAGCCGGCAACACGCTCTCCCGATAGGCTGCGTCTTGCTCGGAGAAGAGTTCCCAGCACGGCAGGCTCACCACACGGGCCTTGATGCCGTCGGCGGCGAGTGCTGCCGCCGCGTCGAGGCAGAGTTGGAGTTCGCTGCCGGTGCCGATCAGGATGCAGTCGGGCTTGCCACCATTCGCATCCTTGAGCACGTAGCCACCGCGGGCCAGGCCGGCCGCCGGCCCAAGGCCTGTGCGGTCGAGCGTCGGCATGTTCTGACGCGAGAGCACGATCACGGCCGGCCGGTCGGCCCGCGGCAGCACCGTCCGGTAGGTCTCGGCCACCTCGTTGGCGTCACCAGGCCGGAAGACGAGCAGTCCCGGCACGGCTCGGGCACTGGCCAGCTGCTCGATCGGCTGGTGGGTCGGGCCGTCCTCACCCAGGCCGATGGAGTCGTGGGTGAGCACGTAGATCACCCCGAGGTCGCCCAGGGCCGAAAGCCTCAGGGCCGGCTTGAGGTAGTCGAAGAAGACGAAGAAGGTCGCGCAGTACGGTCGCAGGCCCGACAGGGCCATGCCGTTGCAGGCTGCCGCCATGCCGTGCTCGCGAATGCCGAAGTGCATGTTGCGGCCGCCATAGTGGCCGGCGCCGAAGCTGCCGGCATCGGGCACGAGCGTCATCGTGGAGGGGGCGAGGTCGGCCGATCCGCCCAGGAACCAAGGAACGCCGGCACTCACCGCCGCGATCACCTTGCCCGAGGAGACCCGACTGGCGAGCCCCTTGGGATCGGCCGGGAAGACCGGGATCTTCGCATCCCAGCCCGTCGGCAACCGGCCGGCGAGGAAGTCGCCGAGTTCCATCGCGATGGCGGGATCAGCCTTGCGCGTGGTCTCGAACGTGGCTTCCCAGGCGGTCCGCGCCGCTGCCCCACGGGCCCCCATGGTGGTGGCAAAGTGCGCCGGCACCTCCGGCGGAACGAGGAACGCCGCCTCGGCCGGCCAGCCATAGGCTTCCTTGGCTCCCTTGATCTCGTCGGCGCCGAGCGGCGCCCCATGCGATGCGTGCGACCCGGCCTTGGTGGGGGCACCGTAGCCGATCACGCTCCGCACGATGATGAGCGTCGGCTTGGCGGTCTCGCCCTTGAAGGCCGTCAACGCCCGTGCGAGGGCCGCCGCGTCGTTGGCGTCGGCCACCCGCTCGACCCGCCAGCCAAGCCCCTCGAACCGTCGGCCTACATCCTCGCTGAAGGCCAGTTCGGTCTCTCCTTCGATCGTGATCGAGTTGTCGTCGTAGATCCAGCAGAGGTTGTCGAGCTTGAGATGGCCGGCCAGCGAGGCCGCCTCGGCCGCCACGCCCTCCATCAGGTCACCGTCGCTGCAGAGCACGTAGGTGTCGTAGTCGAAGAGCACATGCCCCGGCCGGTTGTAGTGGGCCGCCAGCCACTTCGAGGCCATCGCCATGCCGACCGAGTTGCCGCAGCCCTGTCCGAGCGGCCCTGTCGTGGTCTCGATGCCCGCCGTCATGTGGTGCTCGGGGTGGCCGGCACAGACGCTGTCGAGCTGGCGGAACTTCTTGATCGCCTCGAGCGACACGGCCGGCTCCGCATGGTCGGCCGTGCCGGGCCGTCCGCGGCGGATGCCCGCCAGATGGATGAGTCCATACAGCAGCATCGAGGCATGGCCGCAGGAGAGCACGAACCGGTCGCGGTTGGGCCAGGCGGGGTCGGTCGGGTCGTAGCGAAGGAAGTCCTTCCAGACCGCGTAGGCGACCGGCGCCAGGGCCATCGGGGTGCCCGGATGACCGCTCTTGGCCGCCTCGACGGCATCCATGGCGAGCGTGCGGATCGTGTCGATGGCGAGGCGATCGAGGTCGGAGGCGGTCGCGGGCATGGGGGCTCCTTCGGGTGAGTCGTGCGGCGGGAGTGTAGACGAACCCGGCCCCCCGGCTCAAACAGGCGGCCCAAGACGCCAGAACTCAAGACACTTGCAGTTTTCGGCCTATGCGGCGAAGGGACGGAGGCAGCGCCCTGTGGTGGGTCGAGGGTGCCCATGCCCCGTCACGGGGGCGCTGCTTGGCGGATAAAGGGGCGGAGGCGGCGCCCTGTGGTGGGTCGGGGTTGCCCGTGCCCCGTCGCCGGACGTTCGCTGCGGGCATCCATGCCCTTCGCTCACTCGGATGCAGACTTCGCTCCGCAATCCTTGCTGCGCTTGTCTGCATACGCCGGCTCTCGGGGTACGGGCAACCCCGACCTGGCAACCTTTTCTGTGAATCCCTTGCTTGAAAGCCCTTGCCGGAAAGCCCGTGTACCGGTTGACCGCTCAACAGTTCATTCTGGTCCGGAGGCCGCTGTGATGTACGTGCGGTATTCGGCATCGAGTTCGGGGCCGGAGCGGCCGCAGAGACGAAACAGGGAGTCGGGCTGGGCGGTGCCGGAATAGACGCGGACGAGATACTCCACGAACGGTTCGCGGTAGCGGCCGTCGTGGGCGTTCATGAAGAAGTCGGCCAGGCCGCCGCACTGGTCGTAGAGCTGCGGCAGCCGCGGGTCGGCCTGGAACTCGGCGCGGCCGAGCGCGGAGAGTTCGGCGAGGGGCACGAACAGCTCGTCTTCAACGAGCTGTCGCCGGGCCGCAGGAGCCCGGCCCCGGTCGCGGCCGCCGAGGGTCCAGCCGAAGGGCGCCTCGGCGATCGACTCGGCATAGAGAGCCGCTGCTTCGACGGCCCAGAAGCCAGACCGCATGCCTGGCTCCGACCGCATCCGCAGGATGTCCGGCCTGGATTCCGCGAAGAGCTGGTGGGCGGTCTCATGGCGAACCGTGTCTCTTGCCGGCAGCGTCGGGGCGGCGTAGCACCAGATCGTGCGGGTGGGTTGCCAATAGAGGCCGTCGCTGATGGCGATCCTGGGCTCGAGCCGTTCGAGTTCGGCGACATACTGGTCTCGGCTGCCGCAGAGAACCGCCGAGTGGGGCGTTTCTGGCTGAAGACGGCCTCGGCCTGCGAGTCGGCGTTCCAACTCGGCGGGCTCGAGGGCGAAGCCGCCGAACACCTGGAGCCAGATGAGGCGGGTCGTTTCCAGCAGCACCGCCAGTTCGGCCGCTGCCGGCCGGGGGGCCGTCGAGACGATCTCCCAGTGATCAGAGTCGAACTGTGGGGCGCGGCGGAGGTCGGTGGTGGTCGTCGCTTCGTCGTCACGGCCTTCGTTGTCTCGCTTGGCTTCGCGGAGCCGAGCCAGTCGGCCCTTCGGCACCCAGCCGAACTGCGGATCGTACTCCGCGGCTCGGTCGCTCCGGCGAGCGGCCGCCGGCCACTCCCAGCGATCGCCCCGGCGGACCCATCCGGCGGCCTCGCGGGCCCGGGCATGGGCTGGATCGTCACGGAGCGCGAGATAGACCAGGCGGATCGCCTCGCAGGACCGCTGCGAGAGCGACACCTCGTTTCCGGTGGTCGGCCGAGCCAGGTCGGCCCGCGTGGGAAGCCGGTCGTGGCGGCTCGCGGCGAAGACGGCATGGGCGAAGAGATCCTCGGCCCGAGCCCGTCGAGCGGCGAGGAAGTCCGACCAGATCGCATGGGCCTCTTCGTTCGCGACGACGGCCGGCGGTTCCGCGGCGGCGGGAATCGCAAGCGCGAACTGCCGGCCCGCTGCGGCGGGGAGGGGCCAGTCGGCAATCAGGGCCGCCAGTTCGTCGAGCGCTGCGAGGCGGCAGCGGCGGACCAGGTCGGCCGCCGCCGCCGCGAACTGCTCGTCGATCTCGGCGAGCGACCGCGCGGGGGGATTCCCGGCCTTCATCCCAGCGGGAGCCGAGGCCAGGATCATCGCCATCGCGGCTGCCGCCCACCGCCAGACCGACGACGGCCGACGGTCGCGGATCATGACTCGGCGAAGGCGGAGTCGAACTGCCTTCCGCTCGGCGCGAAGTCGAGGTTTTTGACGAAGCGGGCCGCATCGGCCGCCCCATGCTCCCGGTTCATGCCGCAGTCTTCCCATTCCACCGACAGCGGCCCCTCGTACCCCGCCTGGTTGAGGGCCCGGATGATCTCCTCGAAGTCCACCGCGCCGTGGCCGGGCGACCGGAAGTCCCAGCCGCGCCGGGGGTCGCCGAAGTTGAGGTGGCTCGCGAGGATGCCCGTCCGACCGTTGAGCGTCACGATCGCGTCCTTGATGTGGACGTGGTAGATCCGGTCGGCGAACGTGCGGATGAATTCGACCGAACTCACGCCCTGCCAGTGGAGGTGGCTTGGGTCGAAGTTGAAGCCGAATTCCTCCCGCCGTCCGATCGCGGCCAAGGCCCGTTCGGCGGTGAAGATGTCGAAGGCGATTTCGGTCGGGTGGACTTCGAGCGCGAACCGCACCCCGCACTCGGCAAAGACGTCGAGGATCGGGTTCCAGCGGTCTGCAAACTCGGCGAAGCCAGCTGCGATCATCGACTCGGGAACCGGTGGAAACGAATAGAGCAGCGGCCAGATCGACGAGCCCGTGAAGCCGTTGACGACAGAGACGCCGAGCTTCTGGGCGGCCCTAGCTGTGTTCTTCATCTCTTCGGCGGCCCGGGCGTTCACGCCATCCGGGTCCCCGTCACCCCAGACATGGGGCGGGAGAATCGACTTGTGACGTTCGTCGATCCGGTCGCAAACGGCCTGGCCAACGAGGTGATTCGAGATGGCGAACACGGCGAGGTCGTGTCGTTCGAGTTGATCCCGCTTGGCCGCGCAGTAGCCGCTTTCCTGAAGGGCTTTCGTGACGTCGAAGTGGTCGCCCCAGCAGGCCAGTTCCAGCCCCTGGTAGCCGAACTCCTTCGCCTTGCGGGCCAGGTCGTCGAGCGGAAGGTCGGCCCACTGGCCGGTGAAGAGCGTCACGGGACGGGACATGGGGAACTCCTGGAGTCTGTCGATCCTTGCGCGGAGCAGTCATCCGCTCGGCGTCGCCGAATTCTGCCAGATTCAACGGCTCCGGAGAACGTCCCGGCGGCTCCTAGCTCGCGAGATTCTCACACGCCCCACGAGTGTTCAGCGGTTATAAGTCGCGGTCTGCCCGGCAATCGCTGGGGGTGAGCCGGTCGTCACGAGGTGTGCGGGAGGCCGACGATGATGAATAACGCTCGGTGTTTTTGGCGGTTTCGGCCCTGGCTCGCAGTGGTCTTCCTCTTGGTGGCCATGGGGGGAACTCGCGGCCATGAGCCCACACCCGATCCGCTGCTCTCCTACACGTTTGCCCGCCGTCACCTCGTCGCCAGCGATGCCGCCGAGCCGCAGCTCAAACCGCAGTTCGGACCGGTGCTCGTCCTCGGCGGATCACCCCTCCCTGAGCCAGAGACGGCTCGCGGGCTGCGGTTTGACGAACTCGAGGAGCCCCACCGGGTGCCACTCGACGCTTCCAGGCGGTCCAGCATGCTGCCGCAACGGGAGTTCACCGTGGCCGCGTGGGTCTCCGTCGATCAGCCCAAGGAGTGGGGTGGCATCTTCTCCGCGATCGAGGACAACGGCGAGGCGGAGAAGGGGCTCGTGCTGGGCTATGACCAGGAGCGGTTCTACGTGGGCCTGGCCACCCAGGGGGGCTCCGACGCCGACGGCACGATCGAGTACCTCCGGGCGGCCAAGCCCTTCGTCCGCGGCCGCTGGCATCATGTGGCGGCGACCTACGATGGCCAGACCCTCACCTTGTTCGTCGACGGCGAGCTGGCGGCTACGTCAACGCGGCAGTCGGGCGACATTCTCTGGCCGGAGAACTTCGGGATTTGGCTGGGCGGCTATCGCGATACCGACGAGAGCAATCCCCACCAGGGCCGGCTCGGTGACGTGAAGGTGTTCGCCGTCTGCGCGAAGCCGGCCTGGGTCGCCCACGAATACCAAGATGGGGCCGATCTCGTGGCGCTGCCGATCGACGCCGCCCCGGTTCACGGGCTCGATCGCGGCGTTCCGCCACGGATCGTCGTGAAGCCGTATCTCCAGTGGGGCACGGCCGATTCGATGACGATCATGTGGGAGACCGCGCATCCATGTCGGGGCATCGTCCGGTTTGGCGAGGATCACCGGTGCCGTGAGGAGCGGATCGAGGCGGAGCCAAAGACGCTCCACCAGATCACACTCGAGGGACTCGAGCCCGACATGCTGTATTTTTATCGCACGCTTTCTCCCGTCGAAGCCGACGATTCGACCGCTGCAACTTCTGCCGCAGCCCCACTCGCGACCGATGTCCGGACGTTTCAGACAGCCGGCGGACCGGACGATCCGATCGGGTTCGCCGTGATCTGCGACAGCCAAGCCCAGCCCGAGGTGGTCCATCGGGTGGCCGAGGCGATCTGGGAATTTCGACCCCAGTTCGTGCTGCTCGGTGGTGACCTCGTGACGACGGGCACCAACAAGCGGCACTGGACCGAACACTACTTTCCCAACATGGACCCGATCGCCAGCCGGGCGGTGGTCTTTCCCGTGCTGGGCAACCACGAGCAGAATGCCAGCCACTATTACGATTACATGCACCTGCCTGAGCCGGAGTATTACTACACGTTTCGGAGGGGCAACGTGCAGTTCTTCATGCTCGACACCAACAAGGACGTGTCGTCCGGAACCGAGCAGTACCAGTGGCTCGATCGGGAACTCGCGGCTTCCGACGCGACCTGGAAGGTCTGCATGCACCACCAGCCGCCGTTCTCCTCCGACGACGACTACGGCAATGACTGGAAGCAGCCGATTCGCTCGGCCACGCTCGGCGACACCCGGGCCAAGCAACTCGTGACGCTCTACGACAAGCATGCGGTGGACGTCGTCTGGAATGGCCACATCCATTCCTACGAGCGGACCTGGATGATCCGCGGTGGCAAGCCGGTCGAGGAAGGGGGCACGGTCTACATGATCACGGGCGGCGCGGGCGGCCATCTCGAGACCTTCGGTCCGTACCGACCGGCCTTCCAGAACCGGGTCCGCCGAGGACATCACTTCTGCTACGTGACCTGCTTCGGCGACGAATTCGACATCAAAGCCTTCGACGACCAGGGGCAATTGTTCGACCACGCGGTGCTGAGGAAGCCCACCGCCGGGGCCGACCGCTGAACCGCCGCAGGATTCCCCAATCTTCCCGAGTTGCCCCGATCGCATCTCGGACGACGAGGCTCGGGGGTCGGCGAACGCTCGCGGAGC
>CAYVNX010000078.1:7466-13614 GCA_964453165.1 uncultured Candidatus Kuenenia sp.
GCCACGTTTGGCCGGGAACTCGAGGGTCGGCGATCGGCTCGAAAGGCCGCACGAGATGGCCCGTGGTTGCCGATAGAAGAAAGTGGGCAGGGTCGCCCGCCGTTCGCCGATCATCATGCTCTACAGCGTCGAACACAACGTCGCTTTCGCACACTACCCGAAGACCGCGGGTTCCGCGATCGCGGAGTGGTTTCGGCGAAGCTTCCCCGACGCCCGCTACGTTCGCCCCGGCCATCCTCATGTGGATGTCCGTCGCTCGCTGGCCTGGCTCTCCGGGGGGCGATCGCTGCCGCCCCTGGAACGGCTCCGGTATCTGGCCCGAGCCTCGAATTGGCGGCTGCCGGATCAGCCGCGGCCGGACGTGGCGAGCCGGATTCGGATTCTGGGCGTCGTCCGACCGCCGCTGGAGATGCTCGGATCCCTCGCAGCCTATTGGCAGCGGTCGCCCCAGAATCCCAACCCACGGGATCGGCTCGTGACGGCCGCCTGGGAAGGGCGGTTCGCCGACTTTGTCCGGCTGGCGATCCGCGGACGGCTGCCATCGTACGCTACGTTCTTCGGTTTCGGGGGGCCGGCCTGGACGAATACGCGGCTCGTTCACTTCGACGACGTGGCGACAGGACTTGAGCGAGCCTGCCGCGACTTCGGCCTCGACGTGTCCGTCGAGTTGCCACGGAAGAACTGCCGGCCCGAGCCGCAGGGCGGCCGGTCCGCGCCCGTGATTGCCCCAACGCTCGAGGCCGAGGTGCGGCGGCACTTCGCCTGGTATCACGCCACGTTCGCTGCCAGCCAGTCGCCCATTCGGCGGGCTGCCTGAGCGGGGCCTGCATTCGGCCGGTCGGCCTTACTGGCGCACGACGCGGCGGAGCAGCCACCAGCCCCAGAGCACGATCAGCAGATTGCCCAGCCAGACGGCGATCGGCGGCACCGAGCCACGCTTCGCCTGATCCACGCCGAGCATGAAGACGGGGTAGTAGACGACCAGGATCGGCAGAAAGCAGAGGAAGAAGCTCGTCAGGAAATCGGCATTCCGCATCCGGATCGCCATCGGTGCGCCCACGAGCACGAAGCAGAGGCAGCTGAAGCCGTTGGCCCACCGACGCCAGGGCTCCATCACGATCCGATTGAGCCGGTTGTGTTCGTGCTTGAGCAGGTCTCGCTCCGGCTGGGTGTACTCGGGAACCGTGTGTTCGATCCGCCCCATCACCATCCCCATCGCGGTCTTGCCCGCAGCAATCTGTTCGACCTGATCGATCTTGGCGATCTGCTCCCGCCGGGCCCGGCCGAAGTCGGCCATCGCGATCTCCGAGGGGCTCGTCGAGGAGGCCTCCTTGCGGCTGACGGCCGTCAGCGGCACCTCGCGGACGATCGTGTCGGGAAAGGAGGCGGTGTAGTCGGCCATGTGAAGCGTGCCGTCACGGAAAGTGACCACGAGCGTGCCCGCCTCGGGATTCGCCTCGAGCATCGCCTCCGCTGCCGACACGGTCGCGGGCTTGCCATCGGCGCCGGTCTGGAAACTCAGCGTCGGGCGGATCAGTCGCTTGCCGTCCACCGCCTTGACGTTGATCGAGACTTCCGAGGTGGCGTAGCTGCGTTGTTGCCGGAGCCTGCCGTAGATGATCTGTTCCACGCTGTTGACTACGACCCGGCGAACCCCGTCGCGGCCCCACGAGACGGCCACGTCGTTGAGCCAGACCGAGACGAAACTCACGACCAAGGCGAGTGCGGCGGCCGGCCAGACGAGGGCCATGGGCGTGATCCCCGCCGCCTTGAGGGCCGTCACCTCGTTGGCCGCGCTCATCCGGCCAAAGACGCTCGCCACGGCGAAGAGCATCGTGCCCGGAACAGCGAATCGCATCGCCTCTGGGAGCACGTAGGGCACGAGCATCAGGATCTGGATCAGCCCCAGTCCTTGCTGTTGGGCCTCCTTGACGAGCCCCACCACGAGCATGAAGAGCGTGAGCGCCGACAGGGCCACCAGAAACACCTGGAGCAACTCGGAGAGCACATATCGCGTGATGATCTTCATGGCCGCCGGAGTGTAGCGGCCCGGGGCAGCCTGCCTGCAGACCGGTTTTCCCGGTTCTCAGGCGGAATCCGGGGGCTGCTGCCCGCGGGCGGCGTCGACCGCCTGCCGATAGATGCTCAGCGCCTGGTGCACGGCAGCCAGGGCGGCGGGAACGTCGTTGGCCCGGGCGGCGGCCCGGGCGGCAGCCGCCTGCTGCAAGAACGCAGCTCCCTCCGCGTCGTCGAACCCGTCAGCAGCCGACTCGAGGCTCGTGATGATGCCCTCGACGAGTTCGGTTGAAGGCCGGCAGGAAAAGGAGCGGTAGGGGCCACCCCCGAGCCGCTTGCCGGGGGGAAGGACGAGAGTGGCTGAGCCGCCCCCCGAAAGCAGCCTGGCCAAGGCCAGCGCGAGCGCTGCCACGAACACGAGTGCGAGGCCGCCCAAGAGAGTCAGCGCGAGCCTATCCTGGAAGGCGGCGGGCCACTGGCCGCGACGCAGGGCGTCCCAGCCAGCCACGCTGTTCAGGCTCGCGGCCACGAGCGCTCCCAGAAGGGCCCCGGCAGCGAGAGCGAGTGGTCTGATCGGGAGCGGCTGCGGCGGGGGGGCGTCGACTTCCTCTGCGGAAAGAGGCCAGGCCGGCGCCCCGGCTTCGTTGGTGGTGGCCTCGTGGCGGCCAGCCCGCGCGATGATGATCGTGACGTTGTCGGGTGCACCCCGCACGAGCGCCAGGCCGAGGAGCGACTCGACAGCCTTTGCGGGCGGAAGCGACCCGGCCAAGAGCCCGATCTCCTCGTCGGCGACCTGCCCCGAGAGGCCGTCGCTGCAGACGACGAACGTATCCCCTTCCTCGACCGGGAAGGGACCCTCGAGGTCGATGTCGACCCGAGGATGCGGGCCGAGCGAGCGGGTGATGATGTTCTTGGGAGGAGGCGGAATCTGTTCGCCGCCGCGGGGCTGGCGGGCTTCCACTTCCCAGGCCAGCGAGTGGTCTTGGGAGAATTGCTCGATCGTGCCGCCCCGAATCCGGTAGGCCCGGCTGTCTCCCACGTGACCCACCAGGGCGCCCCGCGGCAGGATCGCCAGGGCGGTGCAGGTTGTGCCCATGCCTCTGAGCTCCGCCGACGCGTCGCCCTGCTGGTTGATGAGGTCGTTGGCCTGCCGAATGCTCGACTCAAGCGCGAGTGGAGGGGAGCGGGACGCGAGCCGCTGGTAGGCCGCGGGCACGGTCTTGGTGGCGAGGTCGCTGGCTGTCTCGCCGGCGGCATGAGCCCCCATGCCGTCGGCCACCACGAACAGCCATCCGTTTCGCCGGAACTGCTCTCGACTCCATGGCGCCAGGACCGCTCTGGAGTCCTGGTTCTTGTGCCGCCGCAGCCCGATGTGGGAGACGTCACTGTATTCGAGGGTCGTGCCAGATCCCACGCGTGAGGAACCCCATCGGGCGGCGAAACATCGGAGAAAAGAGGAGTGTAGCCGGGGGGCGGCGGAGGCGATACCTGGCGGATTCCGGGGGCTTGGGCAATGCCGGAGTTGGTCTGGCGGCGACCCGCGTGGGACCCTAGTTTTCCGACCATGCGAGATCGTGTGGCCCTCGTCGTGCTCGCCGTCGGTCTGTCCCTGGGCGGGTGCGTCCAGCGGCGGATGACGATCCGCAGCAACCCCCCTGGCGCGCTCGTCTACGTCGACGATTACCAGCTCGGCACGACGCCCGTTTCCCACGACTTCGTCTACTACGGCACCCGCAAGATCAGGCTCGTCAAGGACGGCTTCGAGACACTCACCGTTCGGCAGCCCTTTCCACTGCCCTGGTATCAGATCTTCCCGCTCGACTTCGTGACCGAGAACCTCCTGCCATGGGAGATTCGCGACGAGCGAGTGGTCGACCTGGCCATGGTGCCGGCTGCCTCGACGCCGCCGGAGTCGGTCGTGGCCCGGGCCGAGCAGGCTCGTCGCGGTGCGGGCAGCCTCCCTCCTGCACGGCCTGCTGCGGTCGTGCCCCTGCCCCCTCCCGCACAGCCGGTCCCTGCGCCGCCGCCCGCGATTCCGCCGCTGCAGCAGTATCAACCGCTTCCGCCCGTGGCCCAACCGCTGCCACCGCCGGCGCAGCCGTTGATTCTGCCACCTCCGGGCCCGTCGCCCTGGCAGGGGCTCCAGCCACCGATGCAGAATGCTCCTCAACAGGGCATTCCAAGTCTCGGCGCGCCATAATCGGGGCATGACGATCCGTGCCCACCATGTCGGCATGCCGACAACCCGGTTAGAGATCGATGCCTGGAAGCTCGACCGATTGCGGTCGCTGCTCCGGGCGATTCTGCCTGGCAACGGGTTCTACGCCGCGAAGCTCGCCCACGTCGATCCGAATGCGATCGAGTCGCTCGCGGAACTCGAGGGGTGGCCCTTCACGTTCAAAGAGGAGTTGGTGGCCTCGGCGGCTTCGGGAACTCCCGGCAATCTCACCTGGCCCGTTGATCGCTATGTGCGATTTCATCAGACGAGCGGTACTCACGGTCGCCCCTTGCCCGTCTTCGATACGGCCGAGGACTGGGCGTGGTGGATGGATTGCTGGCGACTGATTCTCGATCGCGGTGGAGTTTGCCCGGCCGATCGCGTGTTCGTGGCCTCGTCGTTCGGTCCTTACGCCGGTTTTTGGAGCTGTTTCGACGCCGTCGTCGGTCGCGGCTGTCTGGCGATTCCGTCTGGCGGGATGCCGAGCCTGGGGCGACTCCACTTGGCCCGTACCCTCGCGGCGACTGTACTCGTTGCCACGCCGAGCTACGCGCTCCATCTCGCCGAGGTGGCCGACGATCACAAGTTCGACCTGGCGGCGCTGCCGATCAGGCTTGTGATCGTCGCGGGCGAGCCCGGCGGTTCCGTGCCTGCCACGCGTGCCCGGATCGCCGACGCCTGGGGCGCGGACGTGCTCGACCACGCCGGCGCCACCGAAGTTGGGCCCTGGGGCGTCGGCGATTCGGCCGGCGGCGGACTGGACGTGATCGAACCCTTTTTTCACGCCGAGTTTCTGGCGCTGGAAACGGGCCGGCCGGCCGGGCCGGGTGAACTGGCGGAACTCGTCCTGACGACGCTCGGCCGCACGGGCGCCCCGGTGATCCGCTACCGGACGGGCGACGTGGTCAGGCCGATCTGGGCCGATTCGCTGAGCGACGAGAGGTGTCCCTGGGTGCACCTGGAAGGGGGCATCCTCGGTCGGTCCGACGACATGCTCGTCGTCCGGGGCGTCAACATCTTTCCAGGGGCGATCGACGACATCGTCCGCGGCTTTCCGGAAGTCGTCGAACACCGGCTCACCGCGTCGACCCGCGAGAGCCTCGACGTCTTGGCCCTGGAAGTCGAAGACCGGCTCCACACGCCAGACCGAATCGCCGATGAACTCCGTCTCCGACTCGGGCTCAAGGTCGAGGTCACGGCCGTGCCGCTGGGCAGCCTGCCCCGCTTCGAGGGCAAGGGCCGTCGGCTGATCGACCAGCGTTCGGGCCGCGGGGCTGCCGAGCCGTCGTGAAACGCACCTCGGAACGTTGGAAGGCCGAGTTTGTCCACGAATCGACGAGGCTCGGGTGTCGGCGAACGCTCGCGGAGCATGGGGGCGTATCCTCGCCCGCGACGCGACTTGTGCCGCTCCCGAGCCGGTGCGTCATGGGATCGCATCGACCGTGGGCTACCCTGGAACATTTTCACCTTGAGGGTTCAGCATGTCGCAGATCATTCCCACCAGCATCGCCCGCCGGGAGACGGAGCAAGGTCGGCCGCCCGCGATCGAGATCGTCTGGAGCGACGGCACGACCGCCAGCTACACGCCGCGTCTGCTCCGTGATGCCTGTCCGTGTGCAACCTGCCGGGAACGGCGGGCCGCACCGGCACCGGCACCGCTTTTGCAGGTGCTCGCCCCGGAGGAGACGCTGCCGCTGGCGGTGACCGGCATGCGACCGGTCGGTCAGTATGCCTACGCCATCACGTTCTCCGACGGCCACGACAGCGGCATCTACACCCTCGACTACCTCCGGGAACTCGCCTGAGCGCGAGTCAGTGAACGCGTTTGAACAGTCAGCACACCGGGCGGTAGGCTCGGGGATCGGCGAACGCTCGCGGAGCATTCGGGGCGTATCCTCGCCCGCGACGCGACTT
>CAYVNX010000079.1:0-13600 GCA_964453165.1 uncultured Candidatus Kuenenia sp.
TGTTCCACCTCGTGACCCACGCCTTCTTCAAGAGCCTGCTCTTCCTCTGCTCCGGATCGGTGATCCACGCCTGCCACACCAACGACATGCGGAAGATGGGCGGGCTCGCCAAGGTGATGCCATGGACCGCCCTCACGATGCTGGTGGGCTGCCTGGCCATCATCGGCGCCGGGGTGCCGTTCGTGATCGGCCTCTCCGGCTACTACTCCAAGGACTCGATCCTGGCCCAGGCCCTCTCCTTTGCCAACGCCAATCCCGGCCATCGGATCCTCTATTGGGCGGTGGCGGGCGGTGCCTTCTTGACGGCCTTCTACATGTTCCGGCTCTGGTTCATGACGTTCGCCGGTCAGCCGCGCGACCACCACGTGCACGAGCATGCCCACGAGTCGCCAAACGTGATGGTGACGCCGCTCGTGGTGCTGGCCGTACTGGCCGTCGTCGCTGGCTGGACGCTTCCTGGCGGCCTGGGGATCTCCAACCTGCTCGAGCAGGCCCGGCCGGCAGGCACGGCGGCCGGCCTCGAGGGTGGGTTCGTGTTCGGGCAGTCGCTCCTCTTCCCGGCCGAGCACGAGAGCCACGAGGGGGCGGTGCACGTGACCGCGACCCTGACCGCATTCGTCACTGCCCTGGGCGGGGTGCTGCTGGCCGCCCTCATGTACCTCTGGAAGGTGGTCTCGCCGGAATTGGTTGCCACCATCTTCCGCCCGCTCTATGCATTCCTCGCGGGCCGATGGTATTTCGACGAACTCTATGATCTGGTCTTCGTCAAGCCGACGCTCGGGGTGGCGAGTCTGGCCTCGGCCGTCGACCGCGGCCTGATCGATCGGCTGATCGACGGTCTCGCCTGGGCAGCCCGCGGCCTTGCCGGCATCGACGCCTGGATCGATCGCACGCTCGTCGACGGGCTCGTGAATGCCACGGCCAGCGCTACCTGGAACACCGGGCTCAAGCTCCGTGGGCTGCAGACCGGCCGGCTTCGCCAATATGTGATGTTCATCGTGCTCGGCACGGTGGCCCTGTTCGTGCTGGCCGCGGCGGCGTTCCGTTCGGCCGGGCCAGGATGAGCCGCTCGTTCCTTTCGCATTCATTCCCTTTCGTCCCGCATCGCAACGGATCCGATCATGACCCCCGCCGACGCCCTTTCGCAGCCCGCCCTCTGGCCTCTGACGGCGATCGTCTTTCTGCCGGCGCTCGTGGCGGCCGTGCTCTCGCTGCCGATCATCCCGAAGGCCCGGGAGGAAGCGATCCGCTGGATCGCGCTTGCGACCACGGCGGTCGTATTTGTCCTCTCGCTCTGGATGGCGTGGCCCGGTTTGTTCGGCGCCCAGGGGCCGGCCCAGTTCACGGTCGGCGAGCCCGGGATGCAGTTGGTCGTCAGTCGGCCCTGGATTCCGTCCTTCAACATCGAATACCTGCTCGGCGTCGATGGGATCAGCATGCCGCTGGTCGTTTTGACCACCTTCCTTTCGATGCTCGCCTGTGCCGCCAGTTGGCCGATCACGAAGCACGTGAAGGCCTACCACATCCTCTTCCTGTTGCTCGAGACCGGCATGCTCGGGGTGTTCGTCTCGCTCGACTTCTTCCTCTTTTACGTCTTCTGGGAGGTGATGCTCCTGCCGATGTACTTCCTGATCGGCATCTGGGGTGGACCGCGGCGTGAGTACGCGGCGATCAAGTTTTTCCTCTACACCTTGCTGGGTTCGGTGCTGATGCTGATCGCGATCCTGATGCTCTACTTCACAAGCGACCTGCGAATGCTCTCGCCGGAGCAATTGGTCGCCAGTCACGCGGCTGTCGACGCAGCGGCGGCCCAAACGATCGTGGAGGCGGCCGAGCCGGTGCATACCTTCAACCTGCTCGCCCTCGCCGAGCTGGGGCAGTTGAAGAATTCTCCGTTTGCAGCCGCGTCGATCCGGGGCGTGTCGCTCGAGGTCTGGGCCTTCCTGCTGCTCTTGATCGGGTTCGTGATCAAGGTGCCAGTTGTGCCGGTGCATACCTGGCTTCCCGACGCTCACGTGGAGGCACCCACGCCGATTTCGATGATCCTGGCGGGGGTTCTGCTCAAGCTCGGCGGCTACGGGATTCTGCGGATCTGCTATCCGATCTGCCCGGGAGGCGGACTCGTGCTCGCCTGGCTCGTCTGCGGGCTGGGGGTGGTGTCGATGGTCTACGGCGCGTTCGCGGCCCTCGCGCAGAAGGACTTCAAGCGAATGGTGGCCTACAGCTCCGTGAGCCACATGGGCTACGTGATGCTGGGGCTCGGCGTCTGGAGCGCCGTGGGCGCCAATGGCTTCGATCCCGACTACTGGGCCCAGGGCGTCAACGGGGCGATGTTCCAGATGCTGGCCCACGGCTTCTCCTCCGCCGGCATGTTCTTCATGGTGGGCGTGCTCTACGACCGCGTCCATCACCGCAACCTCGACGAGTTCGGCGGGATCTTCAATCGGATGCCGGTCTACGCCTCGCTGGCGGTGGCGGTGTTCTTCGCGGGCCTCGGCCTGCCGGGGTTGTGTGGGTTTATCGGCGAGGTGTTGGTCACGCTCTCGGCCTGGAATTACAGCCGCTGGCTGGCGGTTATTTCCGCCTTCACGGTGATCCTGACGGCCGCCTACATCCTCTGGGCCATTCAGCGCGTCTACCTCGGGGCGGAGTACAAGGGACCGCACGGCGACCACCTGACCCCGATGACCGGCCGGGAGCTCGCGATCGCGACTCCGCTCGTATTCCTGGCGATTCTGTTCGGCGTCGCCCCGCAGTTGCTCTTCAACTATGTGACGCCGACGGTGAACCGACAGGTCGAGACGCTGGCTGCGTGGACGCGGGAGGTTCATCCCGACTTCCCGGGACAACCGGCGCTGGGCCCTGCAGCCTCGGCGGCCTCCACCGCTCCTGCCCGTGCCCTGGCCGAGGACTGACCCGATGGATTTAGGAACCCTCGTCTCCGGCACGATCACTGACACGATCGATGTGTCGGTGCCCTTGTTCCGCACGGAACTGGCGATCGCCGCCTCGGTGGTGCTCGTGCTGCTCTGCCGGATGCTGCCCGTGCTCCGCTGGCTCGACTCGGGCCTGGTAGCGATCGGCGGAGCCGCGTTCGCGCTGGCCTACGCCTGGGCCGATTTCCAGGCAGCGGGTACGGGGCGGCAGGAACTGTTCGGCGGGTTGCTGGTGTTCGATTCGCTGACGGCCTCGATCAGGGTCTTGCTCGCAGGATTCCTGGTGCTGTACCTCCTGTTCACAAGAATCTCCGGCATTCCCGACCGGGAGGATGCGGCCGACTTCTCGGCGCTGGTGCTCGGGGCGACGCTCGGCATGTGCCTGATGGCATCGGCGAACCATCTCCTGATGGTGTTCATGGCCGTCGAGATGGCGAGCGTGCCCTCCTACGCCTTGGCCGGGTTTCTCAAGGGTCGAAAGGCAAGTTCCGAGGCGGCGCTCAAGTATGCGGTCTACGGTGCCGGCGCGGCTGGGATCATGCTCTACGGCATCAGCCTGCTCGGCGGAGTGATCGGGAGTTTTCATCTCCCCACCATGGCGGTCGAAATCGGCCGGATCGTGGCGGCTGGCGGTGAAGGGCAGGTGCTCGTGCTCGTCCTCGGCGGCCTGATGCTGGCCGTGGGCTTGGCGTTCAAGTTGTCCGCGGTTCCGTTCCACTTCTGGTGCCCCGACGTGTTCGAGGGAGCGGCTGCGGAAGTCGGAGCGTTTCTCTCGGTGGCGAGCAAGGCAGCCGCCGTGGCCCTCACACTTCGGATCGTGTTCGGCCTGGGCACCCTTCCCGCGGGCGTGGTCGATGCCGACGCCGCAGCCGGATTGGCGAGTGTGCGGCATTTCATGGTCTATGTCGTGGGCGGAATGGCCGCGATCACCTGCACGCTGGGGAATCTGGCCGCCTATGGTCAGACGAACATGAAGCGGTTGCTTGCCTACTCGACGGTCGCCCATGCCGGCTACCTCATGATGGGTGTGGCGGCTGCGACGGCCTTGGCAGGCGTGCATCCTGCCGGTGCGCGGCAGGCGGTCTCGGCGCTCACCTTCTACCTCGCTACGTATCTCTTCATGAACCTCGCGGCGTTCGCGATCGTGGCCGTGTTGCGGAACCGGCTGCGAAGCGAGGAGATCGCCGCCTACGCCGGGTTGGTGCGAACCAGCCCGGGCATGGTCGTGGCAACGGCCGTGGTGCTCGTGAGCCTGATCGGTCTGCCACCCCTGGCTGGCTTCGTCGGCAAGTTCCTCATCTTCTCTTCGCTCGTCCAAGCGATCTCCTCGACGCCCGATCGGCCGCTGATGCTGGTGCTCCTCGTGATTGGCGGCATGAATACCGTAATCAGCCTGTTCTATTACCTGCGGGTGCTCAAGGTGATGACCTTCGATCCACCTGCTGAGGACCGCTACGTGGAGCCGCCGTCGGCCGTGTCGCTGGCGGGTTGGTACATCACCGCAGTTGCCATCCCGGTCGTCGTGTTCGGCATCCTCTGGAGCGGTTTGTACGACTTCGCCCGGCTGGCGGGGACGTTCGCCTCCTGAAACGCCTGACCTCCGGTCCGCCCGATCATCGTCGAGTCTGCCATGCCTTCCACCCGAGCCGAACCGCTCCTTCGCCTGTTCGACATTCTGCAGCCATCACCGGCGATGTATCTGGCCGATTCGGGACTCTGGACCTACCCCGGGCCGGAGGAGGTGAGGCTGGCCCTCGCGGACCTGGTCGCAGCCCATCGCGGCATCATCGACCAGGCGGCGAATGTGTTGGAGGAACGAGAGGTGCCCGTCCCGAAGACGGCCTATCCGCTCTCCTACACGGGATGGCACGACGCGGACCTCGGCTCCTTCCTCCCGCGGATTCTCGGGTCGCTGCGGACCCAAACGACCGCTCTCGAAGCCCTCGCGGCCACGCCCGACGACGCGACCGCCTCCGGACTTTCCGCTGAGGCGATCCGGATCAACCACCAGCATCTCGACGTCCTTCACCAGCTTGCCACGAAACTCCGCGCCGGGCTCGCTGGCAAACCATCCGGGGCGACGCCGGCGACCTCCTGACAATGGAGTTTTTTGACAGCCACTGTCACCTCGACGCGATCCGATACGGAGCTGATCTGAACCCGGTCCTCGAGCGGGCCCGGGCGGCTGGCGTGACTGGCATGGCGGTGATCGGAACCCGGGCAATCGACAGCGAGGCAGCGGCGGTGATCTCCGCCCGCGAGCCGGGACTCGTGGCCGCCGCCGGAATCCACCCCAACGACGTGGCGGAGGCCGAGCCCGACGAATGGGATCGGATCGTAGCCCTCGTCGAAAGCGGTCGAGTCGCGGCGGTCGGGGAGACGGGGCTCGACTGGTACCGGACGACCGCCCCACCCGAGGCCCAGCGGGACTACTTCGACCGGCACATCCGCCTGGCCGGCCGGGTCGGGCTGCCGCTGGTGATCCACACCCGCGAGAGCACCCGCGACTGCCTGGCGATGCTCCGCGAGGCCGCCGCCCGCGGCCCCCTGGCGGCGATTCTCCACTCGTTCACCGGCACGGCCGACGAGGCGGCCGAGGCGGTCGAACTCGGCTGCCACCTCGGCTTCGCCGGCATGGTGACCTTCCGATCGGCGGCCGACCTGCGGACGGTGGCCGCGACGGTGCCCCTCGACCGCCTGCTCGTCGAGACCGACAGCCCGTTCCTCTCGCCAGAGCCTCTCCGTGGCAGGCGGAACGAACCGGCGAACGTCGTCCACACCGCCACCTGCCTGGCCCTGGCCCGGGGTGAGGCGTTGCCCGTCTTCGCCGCGGCGACCACCGCCAATGCCCGACGGGTGTACCGCTGCGACCGGTGAGCGGTCGCCACGGCCAGGCTCGGGGGTCGGCGAAGGCGTGTTCGTGTCCGGTCTCGCCCAACGGCCCGGTGCCCCCGGACTCGCGTCCGGGGCTTCTATGCCCCCGGGCCGGAGATGCACGCCTTTCGGTTGCGACCTACACTGCCAGGCCCATTCGCCTCCCCGGAGATCGCCCTAATGGTCCGCACCCCCAGCACGATGGTGCCGCTCGGCACGCTCGCCCCCGATTTCGACCTGATCAACGTGGACGGCCGGATGGTGTCCTTTGCGGCTGCGGCGGGAGCCAATGGGACCGTGGTGATGTTCATCTGCAACCACTGCCCGTTCGTGAAGCATGTGGCCGACCAGTTGACGGCCCTCGGCCACGACTACCAGGCCAAGGGGATTGGCTTCATCGCCGTCAGTTCCAACGACGTTTCAACCCATCCTGCCGACTCTCCGGAGCAGATGGTCGCCGAGGCCGAGCAGCGGGGCTACCCGTTCCCGTATCTCTACGACGAGACCCAGGACGTGGCGAAGGCCTATCACGCCGCCTGCACGCCCGACTTCTACCTGTTCGACGCCGGGCGGAAGCTGGTCTATCGGGGACAGCTCGATCCGAGTCGCCCCGGGAACGACGTGCCTGTGACCGGATCGGATCTCCGCCGAGCGATCGATGCCTTGCTGGCCGGGGGCCCGCCGGTCGCCGATCAGATTCCGAGTCTCGGCTGCAACATCAAGTGGAAGGCCGGCCACGAGCCCCCGTATTTCAACCCGTAGAGCGCGTCTGAGATAGCTGTAGCGACGATTTGCATATTGAGCGGGGGAGGCGAGGGGGTTGGCAAACGCTCGCGGAGCCTAGCAGGCTTTGGAAAAAGCCTGCCGCCGCACGATGCGGCGACCGGCGACCCTGGAAACCCTCGGCGTTTCCTGCGGTCGCCTGAGTGGAAAAAGGCCAGGGATGGCTTTTTCCACGGACAGCTAGGGGCGTATCCTCGCCCGCGACGCGACTTTTGCCGCCCCCGAGCCGGTCCGCCACGGAACTCGAATGCGTGCTAGCGGCGGGGTGGATCGCTGCGGCCGGTGCCGCGGTTGGCCAGTCGGCCGATGTCGGCCGTGTCTCCCGGCTCGAGTTGGGCCGCCCGCATGTTCTCCCGCTGGATGGCCTCGTACACCTCCTGGCGGTGCACCGGGATCTCGGAAGGTGCGTTGATGCCCAGGCGGACCTTGTCTCCCCTGATATCCACGATCGTCACGACGATGTTGTCGCCGATCATGATGCTTTCATCACGTTGTCTGGAGAGCACGAGCATCGCTGGTTCCTTCCTGATCCTGTGGCGAGGGGGGGCGCTCCACGCCGCCCGTCACCAAGGATTATGCACTCTTTTTCAGGGGAGTTCGGTCGGGGGAGAGTTCGTATTGCATTGGCAGCTCGCCGCTCGCAACGACTTGACGGCCGGTGCGGGCGACGAGGTTGATGACGATTGGCGCTTTGAGATTGAGCGTGAGGGTCGTGGCGTTCGTGCCGACCACCACAACCACCTGCGCCTGGCGGATGTCGGCGATCGCCAGGGGCGTGAGCTCGCTGCGAGGAATCCGGACCTGATAGTCGGGCACGAACCGGCGAGGGCTCACGACCGCCAGGGCCACGTCCCCGCGGGTCGTGCTCTGCAGCCAGCCGAGGGCGTCGTTGGTGGAGTCGGCGAGCAGGGCCCACTCTCGGCAGTCCTCCAAGCCCGGCAGCCCGCTGGGGAACCGGATCAGGTCGGCGGCATCGACGTCGATCCAACCGAAGCGACTCGTGTTGATTTGCATGATGATTGGCACTCCTTGCCGGGAGGGATCCGCCCCGCTCCCGCGGTCGGCGAGCGAGCTGTTGCCCGCACCTTTTCCATCGGCAGGCCTTGGGGGATCGGGTGAAGAAAAAAGGTCTGGCGAATCGGGATGGATGCGGGGGGCGGTAGGGCCAGGGGGGCCGGGGCCGGTCGCAGGGTTTGTGCCGGGGGGTTGGCCCGCGGCACAATACCGATGATTCGACGAGTGGCTTGGTGGGCGGATCCCCGCCTCCCGCTCGACCCCCGGAGGTGGCTCGCATGCGACTGTGGTTGTGTCGGTGGTTCGGGATGGCCGTCATGCTGTCGGCCGGGTGCTCGTCGGCCCGGTATGACGAAAGCTATGCCAAGCAGGCCGAGACCTACCGGGCCGAGGCGCCCTTCGCGTACCTGGTTCGCACGCCGGAGTCGATCGGCGGCAAGCTGGACGTGCGGCTTCCCCGAGGCTTTACGGCCGTGCCCCGTCGGCAGGAGAAGGCCGACCAGACCACTGGTGAGATGCGGGACGAGCCGATCGACCCCAGCCGGCTTCGGCCCCCATTCGTCGGCCAGTTTCCCGGCTACATCGACACCCTCGAGCGGAGCCTCACGGTCGACAACGCCGAGTATTTCGCCTCCGTCGCGATCGGGGCCGTGCCCGGTGACGGCGGGCAGGTGGCTGCGATCGAGGCCGCGATCCTCAGTCAGGTGAAGAGCGATGACGCGTTCAAGAACGGAGACCAGACCTGGGAGAGCCGGGAGGTGCAGCCGATCGCCGGCGGTCCAGGTGCCTGGCGGGTGCTGTCGCTGGAGGGACCACAGATTTTCGAAGGAGTCGTGGCGACGATGCCGGAATTCAAACGGCAACCAGGCCGCTGCGAAATCTGGCTCTCGGCGGATCCCGATCAAAAGACGACGGCCGTGATCGTCTGGCGATGCCCAAATACCGTGGCCAATCTGCTCGAAGTACCGGTGACCCGGTTCGCTGAACTCGTGGCCCGCACGGTCGCGTTTCCTCCAGACGCCGCCGAGGGAGCGAATCCCGCGGATGGCCAGCCAGCCGCCGAACCTGGCGATCCCCAGCCCGCGGCCTGATCCGTGACTGCGGATTCATTGCCACATCGGCTGGGCCGACCAGGCGGCCAATGGTCCGAGCAGGAGCAGAGGCAGCCAGGCGGCCAGCGACGGGCTGAAAGCGTCCCCCAGGGCCAGGGCGTGGCAGCCGAGCACGACCATGAAGAACACCACCGTCATGCCCACGCACGCGCCCACCGCAGCGAAGATGCCCCGGCGGCTGGGGCCGAGCACCAGCGGGATTCCCAGCAGGACCAGTGCCATGTCGAGCAGCGGGGCCGTGAACCGGGCATGCACTCGGAGCGGAAGGTCAGCCCCGACACCGAGGCTCTGGTTGGCGATGGCCCGCACCAGATCGGGTGTCGAGGAATACTGGCTCCAGTTCGTCGAGCCGATCATCTGCTCGAAGGTCACGTCGCTGACCACGAAACATTCCCCCGGCTCGAGCCAGTCTGCCGCCTGTCGTGTGAGCACGATCTCGCCGGCCGCCGACGTGAGCGGAGGGAGGGCGTCGATGTCGACCGGTTCCTGAACGCCCGAGAGCACGTAGCCCGCCGGATGCTCGGTGGTGGCCGGCGCCCAGGTCGCAGCGGCGGCGGTGATCTGCGGACCGTACTCTGCGAGCTGCGGAGGCATCAGCAGGCTGGGAGCCTCGATGCGGCAGCCCGCTGCGCGGGCGCCGCGGCCGCGAAACAGGATGTCGGTTCGGTGGTCGTAACGAGATTCGAAAGGCTGAACTGCGTTCCCGTCGAGGTTCTGGGCGTTGCGGGCGAACGCCTCCCGGATGCGGGGAATCACCAGTTCGCGGTTGGTGGCGGCCAGGATGCTCACTGCGGCCGCGAAGACTAGCACCGGCCGGGCGATCCGCCAGCGGGTGACACCGGCTGCCAGCAGCGCTGTGAGTTCGTTGTGCCGTTCCAGCCAGGACAGGGCGAACATGGCGCTCGCCAGCGAAATCACCGGGCTCGTGGCATCGAAGAACCAGATCAAGCGACAGCTGTAGTAGCCCGCCAGCACGCGGGCCAAGCTGCCCGTTTCAGCGGCATGTGTGATGAACTCCTCCATGTTCGTGAAGGCATCGAACACGAAGTACAGCCCAGCCAGGCTGACGAACACGACCAGAAAGGCGTGAAGCTGGGCGCGGCCGATGTAGCGATCGATGAGCATGGTTGCTTGACGAGCCGGGGCAGGCAGCGAGGATGGGGGGGCCGGCGTCGCCGCGAAGGCGGCGGACGGTACCGGGAAGGCCCCGGCAGCGTCAATCCGGCTAGCTCTGGTTTCACCCCGCGGAAAAGGCAGGGCCCCCATGGCGTGGCAGGCTGTCCTCCGTCGCGGGATAGGGGGGGTTCTCGGCCGGGGAGTCGACCTGATCTGTCCTCCGCGGTGCGTGGTCTGTCGCGCGGAGAGCTCGCTCCAGGCCGAGCCGGTGCTCGTCTGTGCCCCCTGCCGGCGGCTCCTCTCCGCCGATGGCCCCCGGTGCCGGCTCTGCGGTTCCTTGGCGGTCGAGGACGGGAACTGCCGAACCTGTCGTGGCCAGTGGCGGTCCTGGGACGGGATCGTGGTGCTGGGCAGCTACTCGGATGAACTGCGGTCGGCCGTGCTCGCGGCCAAACGCCCGGCCGGGGCCCTAGTCGTCGCGGGCCTCGCGGCGTTGCTGCTGGAGCGTCATCGCCAGATCGTCACCGAATGGAATCCCGAGCTGGTCGTGCCGGTGCCGCTGCACTGGACGCGGCGGTTCGCTCGCGGCTCGAGCGCGGCGGAGGGCCTCGCTGAACGGCTTGCCGCCGGGCTGGGTCTGCCCTGCCGGTCGCTGATTCGGCGAGTTCGCCCGACCCGGATGCAGAACGAGCTTCATCCCGCCGACCGGAGGGCGAACGTCAAGGGCGTCTTTCGTTCGGTTTCCGCGGCCGGCCGTCGCGTGCTCCTCGTCGATGATGTCACCACCACCGGAGCGACGTTGGCCGAGTGCCAGGCGGCCCTGGTGGCGGCGGGGGCGTCGGCCGTGTTCGCGGCGGTCGTCGCCCGAGCCGATCGCGGTGATACGCTGGCCGATTGAAGACTGAACGTCTGACCTTCGATTTTCGAAATGGAACGACATGAACAACGAGGCTCTCTCGACGATGACGCACGGCAGGCTCCGGATCGGCACCCGCGGCAGCGGCCTGGCACGGGCCCAGACCGGACTGATGGCCGAGCGGCTCCGAGCGGCGGGGCTGACGGTCGAGGTCGAGGTGATCACGACGCGTGGCGACTGCCGCGGCGACCAGCCGGTCGCCGCCCTGGGGGAAGACGGCGTCTTCGTTCGGGAACTCGAGCGGGCGCTCCTGGAGGGGAGGGTCGATCTCGCGGTCCATAGCCTCAAGGACCTGCCAACGGCGGACGCTCCCGGGCTGTGCCTCGGCTGCATCCCGGAGCGGGCCTCGCCCTTCGATGCCCTGGTCGGGCGGCCCGGTGACACGCTGGAGAACCTTCCGACCGGCGCGATCGTGGGCACGTCCAGCATTCGCCGGGTCGCGCAGGTGCAGGCAGTTCGACCCGACCTCGACGTCCAGCCGGTCCGAGGCAACGTCGACACCCGCCTTGCGCGGCTGGATCGAGGTGATTACCGCTGCCTGATTCTGGCAGCCGCTGGTCTCTCCCGACTCGGGCTCGCGCACCGGATCACGAGTCTCTTGGAGCCTCCCGGCTTCTGGCCTGCCGTCGGCCAAGGTGCCCTGGGGCTGCAGATCCGTGCCGACGACGAGCCGACGCGGCTGGCGATCGCGCCGCTCGATCATCCTGCTTCGCACGCGGCCGTCGTGGCCGAGCGGGCCTGCCTCGGCGCGCTGGCGGGGGGGTGTCTGGCTCCGGTGGGAGGCTGGGGTCGGATGACTGCCGCGGGAACGCTCGTGCTCGGAGCCCGGGTGCTCGCAAGCCGGGGCGGGGTCGTGAGCCACGTCACCGCGGAACGCACTATTTTCCTCGACGGCGGCCATCTTGTCGGTTCGGGACGGGCTGTCCACAATGCCGCTCGCGAATTGGGCCTGCAGGTCGCAGCCGATTTGGAGGCCCAGGGGGCCGACCAGATGCTGGCCCAGATGCGGGGCGGGGTGTACCCCTCGGCCAGCGGTTGATATCAACTTATTTGATTACCTATACTTCAGGCGTCGACCTGAGCGGCCGTTCTGATGACGGTCGCCATTCCTTGCTCTGCAGCGGCGGCAGCCCGTCGCGGAAAGATTCCATTCCATGGCTATCAAAGTAGTGATTGCCGACGACCACGAGGTGGTTCGTCGTGGCCTCGTCAGTCTGCTGGCGGGTTCGGAAGTCAAGATCGTCGGAGAAGCCACCACCGGCGAAGAGGCCGTGCGGGTCACGAAGAAGATGAAGCCGGACGTCGTGCTTCTCGACATCCGAATGCAGGGGAAGGACGGCCTCGCTGCACTCGAGAAGATCCGGGCCGAGATGCCGGGGGTCCGGTGCGTGATGCTCTCGACCTTTGACAACCCGACCTACGTAGCCCGGGCCGTGGCGGCCGGTGCCCACGACTACATGCTCAAGGGGTGCACCCGGGCCGAACTGATCAACTCGATCACTGGCGCCGCGTCCGGCCAGTTGCCGATGCGGGCTGGCGAACTCCGACGGGTCGCGACCACGATGGCCAATCGACTCGCTACGCCCGACCCCGACATCCCCTTGACCCAGCGCGAGACGCAGGTGCTCAGGCACATGGCCCTCGGGCTCTCCAACAAGGAGATCGCCCAGTCGCTGACGATCAGCGTCGAGACCGTGAAGGAACACGTCCAGAACATCCTGCGGAAGATCGCCGTCAGCGACCGCACGCAGGCCGCCGTCTGGGCCGTCCGCCGCGGACTCGTGTAGCCGCGGCCGCCTGCATGGGGCGGAGGAGGCCTCCACCAAGGCTGGGAGCAGTGACTGTGGAAGTCACTTCGCCCGCGGGTGGGCTTTGTCGAAGGCGTCGAGCAGGCGGCTGGTTGTGACGTGGGTGTAGATCTGCGTGGTCACCAGGCTCTTGTGACCGAGGAGTTCCTGCACGCTTCGTATGTCGGCCCCCGCGTCGAGCAGGTGGGTGGCGAAGCTGTGCCGCAGGGTGTGAGGACTTGCCCGGCCCGTGAGCCCGGCGACGGCGAGATGCTTTTCCAGAAGCCGCGCCACGCCCCGCACTGAGAGCCGCCGACCGAACTTGTTGGTGAACAGGGGCTGTGAGGCGGCCCGACCGGCCGCCGCGGCGGGGCGGGGCCGCGACGCCATCCAGGCTTTGATCGCCTCGCGGGCATGGGAGCCAACGATGCCGAGCCGCTCCCGGCGGCCCTTGCCCCGCACGCGAACCGTGGCGTTTCGGAGGTCGAGGTCGGCGTCGTCGAGATTGACGAGTTCCTGCACGCGAACGCCCGCCGAGTACATCAGTTCGAGGATCGCGCGGTCTCGGAGCCCCCCTGCCGCCTCGGGCCGGGGCGCTGCGAGGAGCCGCGCGATCTCTTCGCTGGTGAGAAATTTGGGCAGCTTCCGCGGCTGCCGGGGGCTCCGGAGCGGCTTGGCCGGATTGGCTCGCACCCAGCCCTCCCGCAGTCCGAAGGCATAGAGGCTCCGCATGCTCGCCAGCTTTCGGGCCACCGTCGAGGGGGCGTAGCCGGCGGCATGGAGACCTGCCGCGAACCGGCGGAGCAGAGGACTCGACGCCTCGGCCGGAGACCGGCAGCCCGCCGAACTGAGAAACTCCTCGAACTGGAGCAGATCCTCACGGTAGCTCTTGATCGTGAGGGGCGAACAGCCCTTCTCGGCGGCAAGATACCGCAGAAACCGCTCGATCTGCGGCGAGCAGGCAACTCCGGTGTCACGCGAGAGAGGAGAAGCCATGGCCGCCCTCCCTGACGGTCGAGACCGCATCGAAGAATCGGTTCCCACCGGCTCGGGGGCGGTAGA
>CAYVNX010000080.1:0-13593 GCA_964453165.1 uncultured Candidatus Kuenenia sp.
GATGACCTACATCGGCAACGGGCCCAACTTCATGGTCAAGGCGATCGCCGAGCAGTCCGGCGTGCGAATGCCGAGCTTTTTCGGCTATATCCTCTACAGTGTTGGGGTGCTGCTGCCCGTGTTCGCCCTGACGGCGGCGCTCTTTCTGTAACCTGCCCCTTCCGCGTGACCCCGGTGCCGAAACCTTCCGCTGATTATCAGGTCGTCACGAGTGACGGCGACTTCCGTGACCTCGTCGACCGGCTCGCCGCCCAGCCGTTCCTGGCCTTCGACACCGAGTTCGTCTCGGAGCACACTTACCGCAGCCAACTCTGCCTCTTGCAGGTGGCGGCGCCAGGCGTGCTGGCCGTGGTCGACACCCTCGCGGTGACCGAGATCGAGCCCTTCTGGCGGCTCCTTGCCGAACCTGGCCGGACCACGATCGTGCATGCCGGCCGCGAGGAGATGGGCTTCATTCTCCACGGGATCGGATCCCGACCGGCGAACCTGTTCGACGTCCAAGTCGCAGCCGGCCTCGTCGACCACGACTATCCCGCCGGCTACTCGTCGGTGGTGCGAAAGTTTCTCGGCGAGCAGACGAGCAAGGCCGAGACCCGGACCGACTGGCGGAAGCGACCGCTCTCCGACGCCCAATTGGCCTACGCTGTGGACGACGTGCGGCATCTGGAGCGGCTCTGGCGGTCGCTCGAGCAGAAGCTCGAGGCGGCTGGCCGTACCGCCTGGATGACGGCCGAGATGGCCGCCTGGCAGGACGATGTGGAGGAGTCTTTTACCCGCAAGCGTTGGCGGCGGGTGGCGGGGCTCAACGGCCTCTCCCGGCGCGAACTGGCGATCGCCCGCGAACTCTGGCACTGGCGGGATTCGGTGGCCGAGCAACGAAACATGCCGCCGAAGCGAGTGCTCCGCGATGACCTGCTCGTGGAACTCTGCAAACAGAAGAGCGCCGACGAGCGGCGGATCTCCGCGATTCGCGGCATGCAGCGATCGGACCTGCGGCACATCATCAACGGGCTCACGGTCGCGATCGAACGCGGCCTGGAATGCCCCGAGGAGGAGTTGCCCGGCGGCGACCGGCATCGGGCTCCGCCCTCGCAGCTGGCGATGCTGGGTCAGTTTCTGGCGACCGCCGTGGCGGGTGTCTGCCGGCAGATGAATCTCGCGCCCGCCCTGGTCGGCACGTCGAGCGACATGCGCGACCTCCTGGCCTGGAAGCTCGGCTACGGCGATCTCGAACGGACACCGCTGTTGGCGGAGGGCTGGCGGGCCGAGGTGGTGGGCTCGCTCGTTGACGATCTCTTGGCTGGACGAGCCTCGCTTCGGATCGGCGACATCCGCTCCCACGATCCCTTGATCGTCGAGCGGCACGAGCCCCGCTGAGCGGCGGCGGGGATGCCGACGATGCAGTTCACCCCTGCCCTGCTGTTCGTCTACGGAACGCTTCGGCCGGCGCTGGCCCGGGGCGAGCCGGCCCGATTGATCCAAGGCCTGCGTGCCTGCGGGACGGCGACGGTTCGGGGTCTGCTCTACGACCTGGGCGGTTATCCCGGCCTGGTTCCGGGAGAGGGAGCCGTTCGGGGCGACCTGCTCGAGATCACATCGCCAGAGCAACTCGCAGCCCTCGACGCCTATGAGGAGTGTGACGGGCCTGATCCCCTCTATCGCCGCGAGCTGATGCCGGTGGTGCGGGCTGAAGGCGAGGAAGCGTTTGCCTGGGTCTATCTCTACGCCCGGTCGCTCGCGGCCGCGCGGCTGATACCCGCAGGCGACTACTCTGCCGCGCGACGCCGCGGCCCGGTCGCGGAGTGACTCGTCGGCCGATCGAAGTGGTGGTCGCCCGGCCGCGGTTTCGCTACGGTGTCGGATCGTTCCAGGCCCGCCGCCGACCGAAGGAGCCAGTTGTCGTGCCCACTCTGCCCGCCGCGCCGATCTGCTTCGTGCCGCAGTATCACACCCGCGTCTGGGGTGGACGACGATTGGAGACGATGCTCGGCCGTTCGCTGCCCGACGCTCAGCCCTATGGCGAGTCCTGGGAACTGTCGGACCGGCCCGACTGCCAGAGCGTGGTTGCGGCCGGACCGCTGGCCGGCCTCACGCTGAATCAACTCTGGCAGGGGCATCGCCGCGAGATTTTCGGCGACTCGCTTGCGGCCGATCCGCGGCCGCGGTTTCCCCTGCTGATCAAGGTGCTCGACTGCGCCGACGACCTCTCGATCCAGGTGCATCCGCCGGCGGCCATCGCCCCGGCCCTCGGTGGCGAGCCGAAGTCGGAGATGTGGCATTTCGTGGCGGTCGAGCCGGCCGCCGCGCTCTACGCGGGCCTGCGTCGAGGCATCACCCGCGACGAATTCGCCCGATCCCTCGAAACGGGAACGGTGGCGGAGTGCGTGCATGCCCTGCGGCCGGCCGTTGGCGACAGCCTGATGGTGCCGAGCGGCCGGCTGCACGCCCTGGGCGGCGGCCTGCTCGTGTTCGAGATCCAGCAGAACAGCGACACGACCTACCGAGTCTTCGATTGGAACCGGCTCGGTCTCGACGGCCGCCCGCGGCAGTTGCACGTCGAGGAGTCGCTCCGATGCATCGACTTTGCGGACTTCGAGCCGGGCCTCCATCCCGCGGCCGCCGGCAATCCGCTGGCTGAGTGCGATCACTTCGTGGTCGAACGACGCACCACAGGCCCGACCGGCGAGGCTCCGGGATTTCGGCTGATCATGGCCATCGACCCGCTCGTCTGGGGTGCCACCTCGATCGCGGCAGGAAGCGTGGCCCTCTGGCCTGCCAGCCTGCCCCCGGCGCCGTCGATCAGCGGTGGGGCCTGGCTGGAAATCACGGTTCGAAGTGGCTTCTGATCGCCCAACCGCGGCCGGCGGCTCGCCCGTGGCACTGCCTCCGTTTGCGGCAGAGTTCGCCGAATCGTGCCGCGCAGCCGGGCGACAGGGACGCCCTCTGGGACGTGAATCCCGGGTTTTTCACCGAAACTCCACCCCCTGCGCCTTCGGCACGAAATTTGCTCAAATTGCGGCAGATGCCTGAAGCGATTCAGACACCGACGAGGCGGCCGGTTTTCCCCATCGTTCTCCCGAGTCCTCGCGGACTCGCCCAGGGAGGATCGGATCGATGTCGAGTCGTCCTGTGGTCGACAGGCCTGACGGTACCTTTTCCCTTCCGAAGTGAGGACAGCTTCAGTCATGAGCACGAAGTCAAAGTTGGAATACATCTGGCTCGACGGGTACAAGCCCACCCAGAGCCTGCGGTCGAAGACCCGGATCGAGCGGAATTTCAGCGGGAAACTCGAAGACTGCCCGATGTGGTCGTTCGACGGTTCGAGCACCGAGCAGGCCGCGGGTGGCGATTCGGATTGCCTGCTCAAGCCGGTCGCGATCTTCCCCGACCCCGGCCGCAAGAATGCCTACCTCGTGATGACCGAGGTGCTCAGTGCCGATGGCACGCCCCATGTATCGAACGCCCGGGCCACGATCGCCGACGACGACGAGGACTTCTGGTTCGGCTTCGAGCAGGAATACTTCCTCTGGTGCACGAAGAACAACAACCCGCCGGGCTTCCCCGCGGGCGGCTACCCGGCCCCCCAGGGACCCTACTATTGCTCGGTGGGAGCGGAGAACGCCCACGGTCGGGCTTGCGTGGAGGATCATCTCGACGCCTGCCTCGAGGCCGGCCTCAACGTCGAGGGAATCAACGCCGAGGTAGCGGCGGGCCAGTGGGAGTTTCAGATTTTCGCCAAGGGTGCCAAGCGGGCCGGCGACGAGATCTGGATCGCTCGCTACCTGCTCGAGCGAATCGGCGAAGACTACGGCTACGCGATCGAGTGGCATCCCAAGCCTCTCGGCAAGCTCGACTGGAACGGCTCGGGAATGCATGCGAACTTCTCCAATGAGCTGATGCGTACCTGCGGTGACAAGCAGGTCTTCATGACGATCTGCGAGGGCTTCGGCGGCGTGATCGATCGGCACATCAGCGTCTACGGTGCCGACAATGATCAGCGGCTCACCGGCAAGCACGAGACCGCCGCGATCGACCAGTTCAGCTACGGCGTCTCCGATCGGGGTGCCTCGATCCGGATTCCGGTCGGCACGATCGAAAACGGCTGGAAGGGCCGGCTCGAGGACCGGCGGCCGGCGTCCAACGCCGACCCCTACAAGGTGGCCGCCGCGATCATCAAGACGGTCAAGGAGGCGACCGCCGCCGCCGGCATCGGCTGACGCGATTGAATGTTCTCCAGGAAGGCTCGTGGCCCCCGCGGCGAATCCGCCGCGGGGGCTTTTTTCTTCGGCCGCAGCTCAGTCGCCGAACTCGACCTCGCGGATGGCCTCCAGCAGCTGCCGCATCGTCTGGTAGCGGTCGGCCGGGTTTTTGGCGATCGCCGTCATCACGACCTCGTCGAGCCGCGGAGGAATCCCGCGATTCGGGGCCGCCTTCGATGGCGGAGGCGGATGGTCGTGGATGATGTTGGCGAAGGTCTCCTGCAGAAACCGACCGCGAAACGGCTCCCTCAGGGCGGCCATCTCGTAGAGCACGACGCCGGTGCTGAAGATGTCGCTTCGCTCGTCCACCATCGCGCGATTGACGTTCACCTGCTCAGGCGACATGTAGAGCGGCGTGCCTGGCCGATCGCCGGCCATCGTGAGGTTCTGGATCGCCTCCTGCTGCCCCCGGGCCACGAGCGGATGCTGCGGAGCGTCATCGGGCTGGCCCCAGACCTTGGCGACACCCCAGTCGAGCAGGATCACCTCGCCGAAGTTCCCCACCCAGATGTTCTCCGGCTTCACATCGCGGTGGATCACGCCCCGGGCATGGGCATACATCAGGGCCTGGGCGGCTCCGACGACGATCTCCAGCCGCCTGTGCAGCGGAAACTCGGCCAGCGTCGCCTCGTCGCCGCTCGCGATCCGCCGGAGGATGCCGAACAGGTTCTCTCCCGAGACCCGCTTCATCGTGAAATAGAGCCCCTCGGCCGGGTCGCGACCGATCTCGTAGACGGGCACCGTGTTGGGGTGCTGGAGCTGGGCCGTGACCCGGGCCTCGCGGAGCAGCCGGCGATTCTCCTTGGGGTCAGCCCGAAACTCCGGCAGGAGCGTTTTCATCACGACCGTTCGGCCGGTCAGGCAATCGAAGCAGGTCCGCAGCAGGGCGGATCCGCCTCGGGCCATCTCATGGAAGTTCGTGTACTTGGCAACCCCTTCCGGCAGCGGCTCAGGCAAGGCGTAGTCGGTCGCCGTGAGGAAGATCGGGCCTTGCCCGTCGGCGGTGCGGGTCATGAAAGGCTCCTCGGGCCGGTTTCACGGCTTCAACGTGGTGGCGACCATCATACGAGGCTGAAAGGCCCGGCTGAAGGGCTGCGGAGCCGTACGGGCGGCGATCGGGCTGTGCAGCCCTCGCGGCAAACTGCCTGATCGCTCATGATGACAGGCCAGACACCGAGAGGGATCCGGCCTTGCTGCGGGAGGAATCTATGGACCGAGACAGCACCGCAGCCCCGCGACGTGTGCGCATCCGCCCACTGCCCGCCGGAGCGGTCGCCCTGCTGGTGGTCGGGGCCGCAATCGCGTCCGTGCGGGCCGAGCCTTCCGCCGAGGCCGAGACGCTCGCCGCCGCCGCAACCCGCGACGGCGACCCGCTCCGCGGCGCCGAGATCTTCGCCCGCCACACGCTGGCCTGCCTCTCCTGCCACCGCGTCGGCGAACACGGCGGCCGGGTCGGCCCCGCGCTCGACCAGATCGGCCGGCAACGGACGGCGGCCCAACTCGCCGACGCGGTGCTCGATCCGCAGCGGGATGTCGAGCCCGCCTACCGGGCGATCGTCGTGCAGACGACCGACGGCCGGACGATCCGCGGGTATCGCGAGCCCGACACGTCCGCCGGCCTCGTCATCCGCGAGCCCGTCGACGACTCACTCATCGAGATTCGCTCGGACGAGATCGACGAGACGGCCGAGGTCGGCAGCCTGATGCCCGAACGGCTGCTCGGCTCGCTTTCGGCCGGCGAACAACGAGACCTTGTGCGGTTCCTCGCCGAGCTCGGCAGGCACGAGCGACTCCCGGCGGCCACCCTCGACGCGATCCTGCGGCAGGCCCACGGCGGCGTGCCGGCCACGTTCACCTGGGACCGCGAGCCGCTCGAGCCCGAGGTCCATCCGGCCTGGCAGGAGCCGGTCAATCGCGAACGCGTGTACGACTTCTACGCGAAGGAGGCTCGGTTCTTCCGCGACCTCTGCCCCCGACCGGTGCTGACGCCGCCCTTTCCAGGCCTCGACGGGCCGACCAACGGCCACTGGGGTAATCAGACCGAGGAGACGTGGCGGAGCAATCAGTGGAACGAGATCGAGGCCGGCTCGCTGCAGTGCGGCGTGCTCCATGCCTTCGGACAGACGGTACGGCGGGCGGTCTGCGTGCAACTCGCCGGCGGGGTCTCGGCCTGCTTCGACCCCGACAGTCTCTCGTATCCGGTCGTCTGGAAGGACGGCTTCGTTCGCTACTCCGACGTGCGGTCCGGCTTCCTCGGCGGACTCACCGCGGCCGGCACGCGGCTCGAGCACGAGCCCGCGCCGCCCCGCGGCGCCGATCTGGCCTACGAGGGCTTCTGCCGCCACGGCAGCGAGGTGGGCTTTCTCTACCGGGTGAACGGTGTGTTGCATCTCGACGTGCCGCGGGTGGAGGCCGGCCGCTTCGTGCCCCAGGTGGCTCCGCTGGCCGAGCACCCCTGCCGGCACTTCCTCCAAGGCGGGCCGCCGCAATGGCCGCAGGTGATCGAGACCATCGGCGAGCGCGGGCAAACCACGCCCCTGGCGGTCGATCGGCTCACGCTCCCCCACGAGAATCCCTGGAACGCAAAGCTCTTCTGTGGCGGCCACGACTTCCTCCCCGACGGCGGGATCGCGGTCTGCACCATGCAGGGCGATGTCTGGCGGGTCGACGGCGTCGACGACGATCTCGAGCGGCTGCGGTGGCGGCGGATCGCCTCGGGCCTGCATCAGCCGCTCGGCCTCTTGGTCGTCGAGGGGGTGATCCACGTGCTCGGCCGCGACCAGATCACGCGGCTCCACGACGAGAACGGCGACGGGGAGATCGACCGGTATGAGTGCTTCTCCCGGGCCTACGAAACCTCCGCGGGCGGGCACGATTACGTGATGGGCCTCGAACGCGACGCCGCGGGCCGGTTTCTCACGGCCTCGAGCCACCAGGGGCTGCTGCGGATCTCGGCCGACGGCCAAGCCGTGGAGGTCTTGGCCACGGGCCTGCGAAACCCCGACGGCCTGGGCATCGCGCCAGATGGCACGATCACGGTGCCGAGCAGCGAGGGCGAGTGGGTGCCCGGGAGCATGGTGGCGGCGGTGCGGCCCGACCGTGACTCGTGGCCGCTCCACTTCGGCCATCGCGGACCGCGGGAGGGCAGACCGCCCGCCCTGCCGCTGGTCTATCTGCCGCGGGGCATGGACAACTCGTCGGGCGGACAGGCATGGGTGCCGGAAGGCGGCCTCGGGGCCATCGGCGGACACTTCGTGCACCTCTCCTTCGGTGCCGGCACGGCCTTTCTCCTGCTCGGCGACGAGGTGGCCGGACAGCGACAGGGAGCGATCGTACCGCTGCCCGTCGAGTTTCGCTCGGGCGCCCACCGCGGCCGCTTTCGTCCGGCCGATGGCTGTCTCTATGTCTCCGGCATGGGCGGCTGGGGAACGTACACGCCCGACCCCGGGTGTCTGGAACGGGTTCGCTTCGTGGGCGGCCCGACTCGCGGCAATCTCCCCGTCGGCTTTCACGTGCACGACAACGGCGTCACGGTCCGATTCGCCGAGCCGCTCGATCCAGCGACGATCAAAGACCCCGCCCGCCAGTTCGCCCAGTGCTGGAACTACCGCTATTCGCCCGGCTACGGGTCGCCGGAGTTCTCCACGCGGCACGAGGGGGTGCTCGGCCACGATCATCTCACGATCCGCTCCTGCCACGTCTTCGCCGACGGCCGGAGCGTGTTCCTGGAGATCCCCGAGATCGCGCCGGTCAACCAGCTGCAGCTCTGCCTGGAGACGGCTCCCGGGCAGCTCTGCGATCTCGTGCTCACGGTCCACGCCCTCGATGGATCGTTCTGCGTGGACGGAATCGAGCCCCGCACCGCGCCGCTGCCACCGCCCCCGATCCTGGCTGACCTTGCCCGGCTCGGAAGCCGTGCCCCCAATCCCTTCGCCAAGCGGATCAAGGCAGCGCGGGCCATCGACATCTCGGTGGGCCCCAATCTGTCATTCCATCCCCGCTCGCTCGAAGCCGCGCCGGGCGAGCCGCTGCGGCTCACGCTCGACAATCCCGACAGCGTGCCCCACAACTGGGCCCTGGCCGCGGCCGGCAGCCTGAACCAGGTGGGCGACCTGGTCAATCGGTTCGTCACCGATCCATCGGCCGCGGCTCGCCACTACATCCCGGAGACCGACGACGTGCTCGCCTACACCGACATCGTGCCACCCCGGAGCCGGCAGACGATTCATTTCACGGCTCCGACCACGCCGGGCCGCTACCCCTTCCTCTGCACCTTTCCGGGGCACTGGATGGTGATGAACGGCGAACTCGTGGTCCGCGATCGGCCATAGCCGAGGTGTCAGCGGCGGGGATGTGCTGATGACTTTCCATTGGACTCACGGCGCGCCTGGCTCCGCCCGTCGGGACCAGCGCGGCGCTGGCCGAGCGGTTGCATGTGGCCCATCTCCCGCATCACCACCGCCATTCGCACCAGATCGTTGCCCTCGGTGCCGAGCTTTGCGGCCAGTCGCTTGCGATGGGTGCGGACCGTGTGGACCGAGAGCCCGAGCCGTTCGCCGATTTCGTCGCTGGTATGCCCGGACCCGATGAACGACAAGATCTCGGCTTCGCGGGGCGAAAGCCGTCGGTTTTCGATCCGCTCAGACAGAGGCTCCTTGTCGTCGTTCCGAGGCTGGCCCACGAGCCGATCGAGGACTTCAGCGAGCTTTGCCAGCGGTTCCGTCCTGGAAACCTTCGCCGTCCGCGGGCCATCAAGCCAGTCGGGGAGGTCTCGACTCTTCCCCGAGCCAGTCAGCAGGAGAATCCCGCCGTCGGGCATCGCGACCCGGTAGGCGAGTGCCACGTCCAGCATGGCGGTCGATTGCCGATCGACGCCAAGGATCAAGAGATCGGGCCGCAGGGTGAGGCAGGCCGCTTTCGCCGCCGCAGCCTTCCCGACATGCGCCGCCGGCCTGAGGCCTGGCTGGAGCGACAGCCAACCAACGAGGAGCTCCGCGAGCATCCGATCGTGCATCACGACCGAACAGGCGATGACTCGACGGGCAGGTTTTCGGGGAACGGAATTCGGACGCACGGATTGGCAGCGCTCGGGGACACGGCCGGAAAAACGCCCGGCTCCAGTCCATACGGCTCGGCGGCACGAAACCTAACGGCCGCTTTCTCCGGGCTCCGGTTCCCCCTCGATCCGGGTCGCTGGCGTCTCCCCCGCGGCGAGCCCGCCGGCCCGGCTGCGAGCCGCGTCGACCATTGCCGCCATCCGTTCCCGATAGTCCGCCGGCACGAGCAGGGCCGCCTGCTCGAGGTGCCGCAGTTCCTCGGCGTGGTTGCCCCCGACTGCAAACACCTGGGCCAGGGCCACGTGGAGGTTCACGACCATGTCCTTCACCTCCTGCTGCCGTCCTTCGAGGTCTGACCAAGGCATCATGAGGTCGATCGCCTGCTCGAGTCTGGCGGTCGCGGCGGTGGGATCCGCCTGGCTGACGGCACCGGCGGAGGCAAGCAGAACGCGGGCCAATGTGAAGCATGAATCGAACACGGCCGGCTCGGCGGCCACCCCGGCCTCCGCCAGCGCAACGGCCTCCTTCAAAACAGCGTTTTGCTCTTCGACCTGCCCTGTCTCGCCACACGCCCGAGCAAGTTCGAGCCCCGCGTCGATCGCTTGGCCCCGCATCACGGAGTCGCTCGGAAAACGTGCGAGCCAGCCGCGGCAGATATCCAGCCGCCGCTGCCCCAAGGCGATCGCTTCCGACCAATGGCCCTGCTTGGCCTCCCAGCCGGCGAGAAACGCAAGGCCGAGGCCCAGGCCCTTGGGCACGTCCATCGGCACGTCGCTCGATCGGGCCAGCGTCGCCGACGTGGAGGAGACGAGCCGTTCGATCAAGGCGGCCTGGGCATCGGCCCGCCCCGCATTGGCGTGCGCGAGGCCCGTGTTGAAAAGACCGGCCACCTCCAGCCGCATCGCCTCGGGATCGTCGGGAGCCTCGGCCCGAATCTCCGCCAAGAGCTCGAGTCCGCGGTCGAGCGCCGCCACCGACTCCTCGTCGCGGCCGAGGGCGGCGAGGTGCCAGCCGTGCTCGAAGAGCACGGCTGCGTGCTCCCGCCGGTACGGCAAGTCATCGGAGGGAGCGGCTTCGATCAGCGCCAGGGCTCGGCGGGTTGCCGCCTCGGCGGCCTCAGGCCCCGACATCCGGCTGATGATCAGCCGTTCCATCCGCATCGCCCCGAGCCGCTCGAGCGACGGCGGCAGTGGTCCGGTGGCAGGGTCGTGATCGAGGGTTTCGAGCTGTTCGAGCGCGGTGAGCAAGGGTTCTTGGGCCGCGAGCGCCTCGGAATACTGATCGATCTCGAAGAGCAGCTGGGCCAACTGGGTGAGGCCGTCGGCACGAAACCGGAGGTTTGTCCGCGGGTCGGGCTGGAGCGGCCAATTCACATAGTCGTCGCGGACCATCTGGAGAAAGCGGCGGTCCTCGTCGTTGAGCGGCTCGCCCCGAACCATCAAGCGGCGAACGGCCGCGTCGGTGAGCCGGGCCAGCGAGCGGCGAGCCACGGCGTTGGCGTCGTCGGCCGCGTCGCGGCTGCGGGTGATCTCGGCGTTGGCCCGCCGGAGCCTGGCCAACTGAAAGGCGGTGCCCGCGAGGCCGGAGAGCGTGGCGAGCATGGCCAGCGCGAGCGCCGCGGCGGCGAGCGGCTGCCGCCTCGTCCACTTGGCGATCCGCTGCACCCGAGAGAGCGGCCGAGCCACCACGGGCAGGCCGTTCAGGTAGCGATCCAGATCGTCGGCCAGGTCGCCGGCCGAGCGGTACCGGTGGACGGGATCGGGCCGCAGGCACTTCTCCACGATCGTCCGCAGGTCGGGCGGACACCGAGCCGCGAGCGTCGCAAGCGCCGCGGGCTTGCCTTGCACGGCCAGCCGGAGCGACTCGCCGGGAGTCTTGGCGTCATACGGCGGACGCCCCACGATCGCGGCGTAGAGCACGGCCCCGAGGCCGTGGATGTCGGTCGCCGGACCGACGTCGCCCAGGGTGGGATCGAGGCCCGTCTGCTCCGCGGCCATGAAGGCGGGCGTGCCGGCGATCGCGTCTGGCTGCGTGAGGTTGGCGGCCGCGTCGTCTGGGCGTGCCAGGCCGAAGTCGGCGAGCTTGGGGAGTTCACCGGCGGGACCCGCCGCCGGAGACAAGAGAATATTGTCGGGCTTGAGATCGCGGTGCACGATCCCGAGGGCGTGGACCTCGCTGAGGCCGCGGGCCAGATCGCGAGCGATCCGGGCGACCTCGCGGGGTGAAACCGATCCCGCGTCGATCCGCTCGTGAAGGCTTCGGCCCGGCACCCACTCCATCACAAGGTAGGGAACGCCCTCGACGGTCTCCCCGGTGCCGTGGATCGTGATCACGTTCGGGTGATTGAGCCGGGCGAGCATCAGCGCTTCCCGAGCCGCCCGGGCCCGCGCGGTTTCCGAGAGCGGGCCGAACGACCAGAGCAGCTTCACCGCCACCATCCGGTCGAGCGCCGTCTCACGGGCCCGGTAGACCACGCCCATCCCTCCCCGACCGATCGGCTCGAGATCGACCAGGCCGGGAATGGTGGGCGTGGCGCGAGGAATGGCAGCATCACGTGGGCCGGCGCCGGAGATGGCTGGGTCGGGCGGTCGGTCTGCGAGCCGGGCGGCGATGGCGAGTGTGTCGGCGCCGAGCGGCCGATCCGTATCGCCCGCGATCGGGGCGAAGCTCCAGCGGGACGAAAGCCGTTCGAGCGCTGCCGTGCAGGCCGTGCAGTTGCCGACGTGAGCGGCCACGAACTGCCGCTGGGGCTCGGCGAGTCGCTCTTCAAGGAAGGCCACGAGTTGCCGTTCGTCGGGGCAGCCGATCGACATTGCCGGGGCTGTCATGGCGAGTCGGCCTCCCGGCCTCCCAGTCGCTCCGCCGCCGCGCGAATCATCCGCTGGACTTTCGAGCGGGCGACGTAGGCCGTGCTGACCTCCATGCCGAGCAAGGCGGCCACCTCGCTCCCGGAACGACCTTCGATCGCCAGCATCCGAAAGGCCTGCCAGGTGTGGGGCTGCACGCGGGTCTCCACCTCCCGCATCGCGATCGCGAGGAGTTCCGTGTCGTAGGCCTGCTCGATCCGGGCGATCAGATCCTCGCGCGCGGGTATCGAGCCGAGAATGGCCGCGGCGGCCTCGGCTGTCGCCAGCGGCCCGCCGCCCCGCCGTTGCTCATTCCATTCCGACAAGGCCGACACCAGGATCTGGCGGAGATAGCCCCGAAACCGGCGGGACGGGTCGTAGCGAAACCGCCCCGCCTGCCCCCAAAACCTCACGAGCACGTCCTGGGCCACGTCTTCGGCATCGGCCGCCTGAAGCCCGTGGGCCCGACACCAGCCCACCACTGGCCGGCCATACATCTTCACGAACTCCTCCCAGGCGGCCGTGTCGTCGGGCGCCTCGTGGAGCCGCAACAGCAGCGAACCGCGGGTGTCGAGGGAGCCGTTCAAAAGGAAGCCTCTCGGTGTCGCGGCGGCAGCCCGGCCGGGGCAGGCGGGCCCGCCGAAACGGAGCCTTGAGGGTACCACTTCTGCTTAGAGCCCGAGCGTGTGTCGCAGGGCGACGTCAATCTCACCCATCGGCAACTGCCCGATCACACGGTCAATCGCAGCCTCCGTGATGGTTGCCAGATTGTCAGTCATGACGACCGAGTCTCCCAGGAGGCCTGACCGGAGTCCGTCGGGTGTTGCAAGCTCGATGAGAACACGGCTCGGATGGCCCGCCCGGAAAACACGGCCGCTGATCATGGCAACCACGACCTGCGCAAGCCCCGTCTGCAACCCGTCAGCCTGCACCACCAACGCCGGCCGCTGCTTTGCAGACTTGAAGTCGGAGTGGGGGGAAGAGAACCAGCACGACATCGCCGCGATTACATCGTGGACTTGGCGGCGTCATAGGTGTCATACGGGGTCATCTCGAGGCTATCCCAGTCGTCGGCGAACTGCGACAACCGCCATCGCAACTCAGCGGCACCCGCTCCATCGATGCCCCGACTCTGCAGATCGATCGAGCCATGGTCGAGTTCCGCCAAACGCCGGGCAACTTCACGCCGCTCTGACGGAGTCAATCTCGGCAATTCGTTGAGAATGTCTGCGGCACTCATGACGCCATATTCTACGACGGTTCTGCATCGGTAGACAAGAACCGCAGCGGGCCAGAAGACCCGTGACCGCTTTGCTTGCAGCCTGTGGAATCCGGGCGGCACATCGAAGGCCTCTTCCGCTCCAAACGCAGGCTCACGCCCGCCGACGGCGGAGGATCGCCGCCAGACCCGCGGCGGCGGCGACGAGCACG
>CAYVNX010000081.1:0-7446 GCA_964453165.1 uncultured Candidatus Kuenenia sp.
AGCACCCCGCTCCCCATCAAAGCCCCGGACGCGAGTCCGGGGGCTCCGGGCCGTTGGGCGAAACCAGCCCTGATGACCAAGCGGCGGAAGCCGCTCCACGCCAGTGGGCGAAAGCCTCGTGTCCTCGACCTGCGTCACGCGGTGAGCGAGCCGGATCGCGACTCGTGCCGCTGCAGGTCGGCCGGGAGCCAGTCCTGCTCGGCCGCCTCCTCCTCTTCCGCGGTGGTGGCCTGGCCCGGCAGATCGTCGGGCTCGAGGTGGCCTTCGCGGGCGCTGGTGCCGAAGAAGGAGTACATCGTCGGCACCAGGATCAGCACGAGGAGGGTGGTCGTGGCCAGGCCGAAGGCCATCGAGGTGGCCATCGGCACGAGGAACTGGGCCTGGAAGCTGGTCTCGAGCAGCAGCGGCAAGAGCCCCCCGATCGTGGTCACGCTCGTGAGCAGCACGGGCCGGAAGCGGAGGCAGCCCGCTTCCCGAAGTGACTGCCGAAGCGGATGGCCGGCTCGGATCCGGTGGTTGATGAAGTCGATCAGCACGATCGAGTCGTTGACGACCACTCCCGACAGGGCCACCAGGCCGAACATGCTGAACAAGGTCAGCGGCATGCCCATCAGCGCGTGGCCGAACACGGCGCCGGCACAGCCGAAGGGGATCACGGCGATGATCAGGAGCGGCTGGAAGTAGCTCTTGAACTCCATCGTCAGGAGCACGAACATCGCGAACAGGGCCACGACGAAGCCCACGCCGAGGCTGCGGAGCGATTCGTTCGTCTGCTCCCGCTGCCCCTCCCAGCGGACCTTCACGAGCGGGTACTCCGCGAGGAGATCGGGCATCAGCCGCTTCTCCATGTCGGCGGTGATCTGGCCGCTGGTGAGCGAACTCTTGGCCACGTCGATGTCGGCCACGACCGAGATCGACCGCTTCTGGTCGAGCCGGTTGATCTCGGAGTAGCCGCGGGCCACTGCGATGTCGGCGAGTTCACCGATCGGCCGCTGCACGCCTTCGGGGCTGGTCACGCGGATCTCGTCGAGCGTGGCGAAGCTCCGCCGCTCGTCCCGCGGGTAGCGGACCATCAGCTTGACCTCGTGCCGGCCCCGCTGGAGCCGCATCACCTCCTCGCCGTAGTAGCTTGCCCGGATCGTGCCGGCCAGGTCGGCCAGCGACACCCCCAGCGCCTCGGCCCGCGGCTTGACCTTGATCTGGTACTCCCACTTGCCGGGCCGCGAGTCGTCGTCGATGTCGATCACGCCCGGATACTGGCCGAGCCATTCCTTGCACCGTTCGACCGCGGCCTCGAGCTGCCGGACCGCCTCCGGATCGGAGGAGGCGAGCAGCTTGAACTCGATCGTCTTGCCCCCGGGGCCGATGTTCTCGGTGCCGAAGAGCAGCGACTCGGTGCCGGTGAAGTCGCCGGCCGCCCGCCGCCATTCGCTGATGAACTCTTCACTCGTGATCTCGCGGCTCTCCCCCTCGACGAGTTCCACGGCCACGGCGCCGACATGGCTGCCGCTCATCCGGGCGTCGGGGCCGACCTCGCCCTGGGCGGCCACCTGCCCGACGGCCCGGTGCACGAGGGTGACGATCGGCTCGTCGGCCGGGGAAAACCTCCGGGCCGTCTCGTAGGCGGCCCGTTCGATCCGGAGCGTGGCCTCTTCGGTGACGCTCGCCGGAGTGCCGTCGGGAAACACGATCTTGGCGAGCAGCCGGTTGGCGTCGATCTTGGGGAAGAGTTCGAAGGGCGTGACGCCGCTGCGGACGATGCCGAGGGCCACGAGCAGGATGCCCAGGGCGAGGGCCAGCGTGGAGTAGCGGTTCTCCAGGGCGAGTTCCAGCACCGGCGAGTAGACGGTGCGGACGAACCACTTGAGCGACCGGTCGCAGATTCGCTGCAGCCAGGCCACCACGCCCAGCAGGGGACGCAACGGGTAGAGCAGAATCCCGAAGATCCGGAACACGAGGTTGTCCTCATGGGCCAGGTGGCCCGGCAGCACGAGGGTCGATTCCAGGAGCGACATCATCAGCGTGCAGATGAAGGCGAACGGCATCACGGCGATGAACTTGCCCATCACGCCGGAGACGAAGCAGAGCGGCATGAACGTGATCACGGTCGTCATCACACTGGAGATGACGCTGGGAATCACCTCCACCGTGCCGTCGATCGCCGCCTGGACAAGCGGCTTCCCCATCCGCCGGTGCCGCTCGACGTTGTCGCTGACCACGATGGCGTCGTCGACCACGATCCCGATCGCCATCAGGAAGGCGAACATCGAGAGCATGTTGAGGGTCTGGTCGGTGGTGAACATCAAGGCCCCGGTGCCGAGCATCGACACCGGGATCCCGAGGGCCACCCAGAAGGCGATCTTGATGTCGAGGAACAGCGCCAGCACCACGAACACGATCACCAGGCCCTGGATGCCGTTGGAGATCAGCATGTCGAGCCGATCGCGCACGTCGACCGACTGGTCGGCCCAGGTGACGAGTTCGTAGCCGGGAGGGAGCCGGGTCTCCTTGGCGTAGCCCTGCACGGCCCCGACCATCGCCAGTAGATCCTCGCTGGCTGTCCGATCGACGGAGATCACCATGCCCGGCCGGCCGTTGATCTGGTTGGTCGAGGCGACGTCGGCGAACTCGTCGCGGACGGTCGCCAGGTCGCCCACGGTCAGCACCAGCCCGTCCGGCAGCGTCACCAGCGGAAGCTTGGCGATCTCCTCGCCGGAATACCGCTTGTTCTTGCCCCGCAGGAGGATCTCGCCGCTGTCGCTGCGGATCATGCCGCCGGGCAGTTCGAGGTTTTCCCGGCGGACGATGTCGGCCACCTGCCGGAGCGAGAGGCCGTATTCCCGCAGCGTCGCCTCGGGGATTTCGATGTCGATCTGGTAGTCGCGGGCGCCCTGGAGATTGGCGGCCGACACGGCCGGCAGGCCGAGCAGGTCGTCGCGGACCGCCTCGGCCACGTCCCGCAATTCCTCCTCCGACACCGCGTGGCCCGTGGCGGGATCGGGGGCGAGCACGCCCACCTTGATCGCCGGCGTGCGGAGCGTCACCTGCTCCACCTTCGGATCCTCGGCAAGCTCGGGGAAGCTCGGAATCCGGTCGACCTCGGAGCGGATCTCGGAGAGCGTCTTCTGCACGTCCTCGACGCTGTCCCGCAGCTCGAACACGCAGAACCCGGTTCCCTCCTGGGCCACGCTCGTGACCTTCTTGATTCCCTCGACGCTCCGGCAGGCCTCCTCGATCTTCTGGCAGATTCCCTCCTCCACCTCCTCGGGCGTGGCCCCGGGATAGGGCACGGTCACGAGCACGATCTCGAGGTCGAACTCGGGAAACACCTCCCGCCGCATGCTGACGAAGGCCATCGCCCCCACCAGGAGCACGGCGATCATGAGCGAGTTCATCGCCGGCATATTCCGGATCGTCCAGGAAACAACGCCCCTCATGTGTCGTCCCTCCGCTCTCCGGTGCCCGCGGAAACCGGCTGCTCGGTCGCTTCGGTCACGGCCATGCCCGGGCGGGGATGCGTCAACTGGCTTGTGATCACCCGGTCACCCGGCACGAGACCGCCGGGCCCGCTCTCGAACACGGCCTTGCCGCCGGCCACCTGGATCGGCCGGGGGTGGAGCATCGCGAGCCGTCCATCCCGGATCACCCAGACCTCGCCGCTGGGCCGCCGGGCCTCCTCCGGGATCGACACGAGTTCGCCCGGAGCGTCTACGTGCACCCGCACCTCGACGAACATGCCTCGCAGGAGCGACCGCGGGCCGCCCAGGGGCAGTTCGTCGAGCGGCATGCCATAGCGGTCGAGACCGCGGACGGCGGTCGGGTCGGCGACGATCACCCGGCAGGGCAGCGTGCGAGTCCGTTCATCGAGCCCGCTGCCCTCCTGCCGCGAGAGCACACCGGACCACTCGTACTGGCGGTCGCCGATCGCGAACACGACGCTGGCGGGCGTCTCCGGCAGATCGTGGGCCGCTCCCGCCGCAGTCTCGGCGGCGGTGGCCGTCCGCCAGACCCGGGCCACTTCGTCCATCTGCAGGCTCGTGCGAATCTCCGCGGCACTCGTGTCTTCGATCGTGACCAGCGGCGTTCCCTTGGCCACGTAGGAATCCTGCTCCACGGCGTCGTTCACGACGACCCCGTCCGTGGGCGACACGACCGTCGTCCGGGAGAGATCGAGCTTGGCTTTTTCGAGCATCGTGGCGGCGAGCGCCTGCGCCTCCTCGAGCCGGCTCTTCCGCTTCTGGAGCATCCGCGCCTGCCCCTGGAGGTTGGTCAGGCTCGTCTCGGCCACCAGTTCTTCGCGGATGGCCCGGTCGTGCTCCGACTCGGTCACGATCCGGTTCGACTTGAGCCCCTCGAGCCGCACGACCTCACGGTGGGCGAGCGCCACCTGCTGCCTGCCGAGCTCGATCGCCCGGGCGTTCTGCAGGATCTCTTCGCCGAGTTCTTCGATCGCGAGTCCGGCCTGCGAGAGCTCCCGCTCGAGCCGGGCCACGTCGAGCTCGTAGTCCCGCGGGTCGATCTCGAAGAGCACCGTTCCCTTGGTCACCGACCGGCCGGCCTTGCAGGCATCCGACTTGCGGAGCACCCGCCCGGGCACCTCGGCCGCGAGCGTCACTTCCCGCAGCGGCACCACCACGCCGTCGAGTTCGAGCACCAGGCCGCCGGTCTCCTGGACGGCACCGGTCGCCTGGACGAGCGTGGCCGCCGTCGTCTCCGCCACCTTGCGTTCGGGGGGCGGCTGTCGGCCCAGGAGCATGAAGGCGGCGATCCCGGCGCCGAGGAGGACGAGGGGAGTCAACCAGCGAATGACTTCGCGGACCAGGTTCATGAAGCAGCGGGCTCCGAAGAGGGGCCGCGGCGACGGCTCACCGCGGGAACGAGGGATGGGCCGGCCCCGACCGCGGCCAGCGTGAAGGCGGCGATGTGATCGGTGAGTTGGCCGAGAGAATGGAGGTCGTGTCGCTCGTTTTCGGGCACGAGCATGCCCACCACGTCGCCGGCGGCCCGGTAGAGGAAGCACTGGCCGATCACGCTCAGCGCGATCCGCCGGAGCCGGGGGGCGTCGACCGCATCGCCGGTGAGTTCACCGAGGATCGAAACGAGCAGTTCGAAGTGGGGCCGGAAGTAGTCCTCGACCAGTTCCCGGCAGGCTTCCGTCGGCTGGAGCACCTCGCGGAGCATCAGCCGCACCTGCCAGGGGGGCTGGCCGAAGCCGAGCATCCGCTCGAGCATGTTGCCGATGAAGTCGTGGAGTTTGCGCGCGGCGGAGGTTCCGGCGGGCCAATCCGGCTCGGGAACCTGCCGCACCCGCTCGCGATGGGCGTGCTTCACGCTCTCGATATAGAGCCGCTTTTTGTCGCCGAAGTAGTAGTTGACGGCCGCGACGTTGACCCCTGCCGCCAGGCAGATGTCGCGCACCGTGGCCGCCTCGTAGCCCTTCTCAGCAAACTCCCGTCCAGCAGCCAGGAGCAGCCGGTCCTTGGCGTCTCCAACCGGGACCGCTGCGTCGTCTTTTTCCGGAATGTGCCGAATCATGGCGGGCCCCTGAGCCTGTTTCAAACAGGCGTTTGAAACGAGTATATACAGGGAAAACCGCAGCGTCACGACCGGAATAACCGGGGCTCTCACCCGGCGTCAGCCGCGGAGGTGTTCGCGGTAGCGGTCGAGGAAGTGCGCCGCCACTTCGGCGTTGAGGTGCGCCCAGGCCTCGTCGAGGAGCGTGCCGGAGAGCAGGCCGTCGGCCGCCTTCGAGGCCACCGTCCCGACGAGATCGACGATCCGGGTGACGGGTTCCCGGCCCACGAGTCGCTCGGCGTCGACGTGCAGAAATGCGTTGGCCACCAGCGACATCGTCGGCAGCTTCGGCACCGGATCGCGGCCGTTGACGTAGCGGAAGATCTTCCCGGCGAACTCCCGATTGAAGGCGGCGCTGGCCTGTTCGTTGCCGATCATCGGGGCTCCGAAAGTGCAGACCTCGTGTACCGGCACGAACCGCCGCTTGAGAAGCCAGGCGGCGTAGAGGGCCAGCGCCCCGCCGAGGCTGTGGCCCGTGATCCAGACCGGCCGGTCCCGTCGCTTCACCTCCGCTTCGACGGCGTCGGCAAGCGAGTCCCAGATCGAGGCGATGGCGTCGGCGAAGCCCTTGTGGAATTTCGCCCCGACTCCCGCGGCGGCGAGATCGTGCCCGAGCCTCCCCTCGGGCACCACCAGCAGGTTCATGGCATCGGTCAGGAGGATGTCCTTGAGACCGTCGATGCTGGTGGGCGACTCCGTGCCGCGGAAGGCGAGCACGATGTTCGCGGCGTCGGTGGCCAGCCAGGCCTGGGTGTTGCCGGCGCTGAAGAGCCGGGCATCGAGCCCGAGCAGCTGCTTGAATTTGGCCGCCCCGGGCTCGGCGGGGAGGTAGGCCAGGGCCGACGCCTCGCAGAGAAACCGGGCGTTGTCCAGGCTGCCCGGGGCGTCCTCGTCGAGCCGCCATGCGGCCACCGCCGCGCGGGATTCAGTTGACATACTTCCGCTCTCCTTCCGTGTCGGCCGCCGCGTTCTTCCAGCGGCGAAGCACACTCGTCGGGATTCCGTTACCCGAGACGTCGAGCTGCCGCAGCCGCGGTGGCGGCGCGTCGAGAAACCGCTGCAGGCCTTCGGCTGTGACCTGCGTGCGCGCGATCCGCAGCGTCTCCAGGCTTGGGAGCGTGGCGAGGGTGGCCAGCCCGGCGTCGGTGATCGCGGTGTCGTTGAGCGTGAGTTCCCGAAGCTTCGGCAGGTCGGCCAGGGCTGCGAGTGTGTCGTCGGTGACGTCGGGGTTTCCCATCTCGAGGATCGCCACATCGCGGCGGTCGGCGAGCAGGGCGTAGTCGGCGCGATCCCAGCCGGTGAGCACGATCGCCCGTTCGCCGTCGATCACCCGCTCCCGCTCGCCGAGGCCGAAGATCGCAAGCGTAAGCCGCTGGGCGGCGAAGGGCACCGCCCCGAGCACGAGCCCGCCCCCGAGCAGCGCCAGCGGCACGAGCAGCTGGCGGACGGTCCGGCGGCCGAGCACCACGGCCAGGCCCCGGCCGATCGCCCACAGCCCACCGACGGTCGCCGCCATGAGGCCGGCGAAGATCAACACCGCTCCAATCTGCTCACTCATGGGGCAATCCGTCGCTGGTTGCGAACCACGCCATCCCTGGCAACACCGTTCAACGCGGGAGATTCCCAAACTCTGCTGGATCACGCGCCCCAATACAAGCCCCGGACGCGAGTCCGGGGGCACCGGGCCGTTGGGCGAGACCAGCCCAGATACCAAAACCACCGCAGCCGCTCCGTCTCGAGGTGTGGATCACGGGATCCGCTGCCACGCGGAGCCCCCCGACTCGCGTCGGGGGCTTCTATGAACCGGTAGCGCCCAACCCAATACAAGCCCCGGACGCGAGTCCGGGGGCACCGGGCCGTTGGGCGAGACCA
>CAYVNX010000081.1:7546-9050 GCA_964453165.1 uncultured Candidatus Kuenenia sp.
CCCAATACAAGCCCCGGACGCGAGTCCGGGGGCACCGGGCCGTTGGGCGAGACCAGCCCAGATACCAAAACCACCGCAGCCGCGCGGTGCCCGCTCCGCTACCGGCCCGCGAGCACGGCCTCCGCGGCCTGCCGGCCGCTGGCGAGGGCCCCATTGATCGAGGCGGCCGTGCAGTGGTCGCCGCAGAGAAAAAGCCCTGCAGCCAGCTGCGGAGTCGCCGGCCGCAGCCGACGGGCTGCCGGCGATTCGTCGGGCAGCGCCCGGGGCACCGCGATCGTGGCGAGGTGCCGCCAGCCATGGACCGCATCACCAAACCATCGCGCAGCCTGCTCGCAGATCGCCGCCGGGGCCTCGCTCCGCCGCCCCGGCTCGGCCCATTCGGGCCGCAGCGACACGGTTATGACCGCCGCTCCGGGGGGCGCGTAGCCCGCGGCCACGTCGGAGGGCACCGTCAGATTGTCGATCGGCCCGGCCTTGTCGCCGCTCACCACAAGCGTGGGCGACGCCAGCGGTGAGCGGTCGGCGGCGAAGGCGACGACGGCCGTGCTCTTCTCGCGGCGGCTGGTCCAAGGGCCGCGGTATTCAGGCGGGAGGAGCGCCGCGGCCGCCGCGAGGTCGGTCGCGAGCACCACCGCGCGGGCGGTGAGCACGTCGCCGGAGGCGAGTTCGACCCGACCGGGAGCGACGCTCCTGACCGGGCAGCCTGTCCGGATCGCGTCGCGGGGCAGCCCGGCGGCCAGCTGCGCCGGGATCGCCGCCATGCCGCCGGCGGGCAGCGTGGCCCGGCCGAGGGCAAACATCGCGAAGTCGTAGAGAAAGACGGAGGCCGCGGTCTCGAGCGAGCGTTCGAGAAACACGCCGCCGAAGAACGGCACGAAAAACCGCCGGATGAAGGCGGGCGAGAAGCCGCGGGCCGCGAGTTCCTCGGCCGTCGTCCGCTCTGCGCCGGCGGCGGGGAGGTCGGGATCGAGTTCGCCCGCCCGCACCGCCCGCACCGCATCGCGGCGAAGCGCGGCCGTCCGCAGGGCATCGGCGAGCCCGATCGTGCCCGAGAGCAACGCTCCCACCGCGGCCAGCGGCTGCCGCCAGGGATCGGCCACCCGCCGGAGCCGAGTTCCTTCGGCCACGAGGGCTCCGGCCTCGAATGCTCCGAGTTGGAGCGCGGCCAAATCGAGTTGGCGGCGGCCCTCCGGATAGGCGTCGTTGTAGACCTGGAAGCCGCGGTCGATCCGAAAGCCGTCGACGGACTCGGTGGCCACCCGGCCTCCCACCTGGTCGGCGGCCTCGAGCACGAGGGTCCGCCGCCCCGCCCGCCACAGTTCGCGACCGCAGGCCAGACCTGCGAGGCCGCCGCCAATCACGATCGCGTCGAAATCGGTCATCGGTCGTCTCTCGTGTGTGCCGCCGGATCGGCTCCCGCCGCGTGGGCATCGAGGCCGGTCTCGCCCAACAGCCCGGTGCCCCCGGACTCGCGTCCGGGGCTTCTATTTGGACATGAATACCA
>CAYVNX010000081.1:9150-10485 GCA_964453165.1 uncultured Candidatus Kuenenia sp.
CATACCCACCGTCATAAAAGCCCCCGACGCGAGTCGGGGGGCTCCGCGCGGCAGCGGATACCGTCATCCACTCCCAAGCGCGTCCGCGGCCTGGACCGTCATCCACTCCAGAGCGTCCAGGGCCCGGATCGGACGAGGCCCTGTCTACTGGCCCGCCAGGATTCTCGCCAGCCAGCGGCCGGCGGCCAGTCCGCTCGACGCGGCGCCCTCGACCCGGGGCCCGGCGAAGGCGTCGCCGCAGCAGGCCAGGGGCGGCGTCTGTGAGACAGCCACCAGCGGCGACTCCAGGATCGTGGTCGGCAGGGCAAACTTCCAGCGGTGCAGCGACTTCTCGACCACGGCTGTCGCGGGGTCACCTTCGATCCAGGATCGCGCCCGGTCGATGAGCAGGGCGGCCACCTCCTCCGGCGGGTCGTCAAAGTGCCGCCGCGAGAAGGCCCCGTCGGCGTGGATCGTGAGGGCGGGCACCGGCGAGATGCCCTTCTGCTGATTGTCGGCGAGCCAGGCGATCGGTCCGCCGTCGGCCGGGTCAAACTGGATGCCGCCCGGCGGGGGCACGCGGCTGGGCCGGTCGAGCACGAGCATGAGCGCGAAGCAGGGGTCGTAGACAACGCGACGGAGTTCCGCGATGGCGTTGGCATCGGCAGCCCGGCCGGCTTCCGCCGCGGTGGACGGTGCAGCCCCGGCCGCCGCAACGAGCCCACCGGCCGCGAGCAGGTCGAGCGCCTGCGGCACCGGCGGCGCGAGGATGCAACCGCGGGCGATGATTCGCTTTTCGCCCCATGCGATGCTCACGCGGTCGACCTCGACCCCGACGGCCGTCACCTGCGCCTGCGTTTGAATGACGCACCGGCCCTCCCCTGCCTCGGCCAGTTCTTCCGCGAGCCGCTTGGGCAGGTCGGTCATGCCGCGGCTGCCGCGCCAGCGGGGATGGCCGTCGCTCCCGGTCTCGGTGCCGAGCGAGCCCTCCCGGGCAAACCCGCGACACCATTCCACCACCGCGCCGGCGGCATGAGCCTCGGCCACGATCGCGCCGAAAGCCCGACCGCGAACGGTGAAAAACTGGGCTCCGTGATCACACACGGCCGACCCGATCCGCCGGGTGGCGATCCGGCCGCCGAGGCCCCGGCCCTTGTCGAGCACGATCACCCGCAGCCCCGCCGCCACGAGTTCCCGCGCCGCAGCCAGCCCGGCGATGCCCGCCCCGACCACCACGGCATCCCACTGGCCCTGCTCGGTCACCTGGCGTTCACTCCGAAAGCTCCGCGGGCCGACTTGCTCACGGCCGCACCAGAATACCGTCGGCGGCGGAGATGAAGTTCAAGGCGATGCGGC
>CAYVNX010000081.1:10585-12766 GCA_964453165.1 uncultured Candidatus Kuenenia sp.
GCCACCCGGTGCCCCCCGACTCGCGTCGGGGGCTTGTATTCCCGCATCACGGGCCGCGACCTCGGCTCACGACGGCTTCTTGAGCAGCCGCTGCCGGACGTTCGTCTCGAGCCGGCCGAAGTTGGCCTCGTGGCGTCGCACCGACATCTGCAGGGCGTTGAGCAGTCGCTTGGCCGTGTAGAAGCTGAGCACGATTCGGTGGCCGATCACGACCGACTCGACCTTGCCCCCGGGCGACTGCTTGTTCAGGCCCACGTCGAGGATCACTTCCTCGGCCGTTCCCGTCACTCGCACGAAGTTCGTGTAGTCGGAAACGAGCGACGACTCGTCGAGCCGCAGAGGCTGCGGCTCGACGAGTCCGCTGGGCACCGGCCTCACTCCGGCGGCGGCCCCCTCATGGCCTCCGCTGGCGGGCTCAGTGCGACCATCTCCGCTGGTCGCGGAAGATTCTTCCTGCATCAGCCGGCGATCTCCGACCGGCGGCTGTTGCGGCGAGCACGACGCTGGGCGAAGCCGACGCCGGTCGCGACGAGAGCACCGCTGGCGAGGATCACGCTCGACGAGGCCTCGGGGACGACGGTGATGACACCCTTGCCGTTGGGATCCGTGTATGGCTGACCGTTGTTACCGTTGGCGTAAGCAATGCTGCTCGTAGACGTTCCAAAAACGTTGAACAGGTTGTTTCCAGTGACGAAGTCGAGCGAGAACTGGCCGCTCGTCACCCCGGGGGCAATCGTGAAATTCAGAGTGGCAACGTTCTGGGTTACGGTGCCCAGGCTCACACCGGTGCCGTTATTGGCAACGCCCCAATTCTTCGGCTCTGTTGACCCAGCATCCATATCGAAGAACGGGCTCGTCGTAGCGAAGAGCATCCCAGTCGTGCTGGCAGTGCCGTCATCGGCGATCGTCGTCAGATCCGCGTCGGTCGGTCCGCCCGAAGCCGTCCAGATCAACTGACTCGTCAACGAAATCAGATCGCTCAAAGCCGGTCCACCCGTATTGTCGACCATCACCGTGACACTGAAGTTGGTCGGATTTGTTCCATCCGCCGTTACTTGCTGGCTCGGGAACGACAGAATCGGTGCGGCGGATGCGACGGTGCCGAACACGACGGCGACCACCGTCATGCCGAAGGCGGCCAGGCCGCGACCGAAGCGGTTCTTGCGGAGGAATCGGCTGACTTCCTTGTCGACTGCCAGCAGTGTGTGACGAATGCTCATCGGATCATTCCTTTCAAAGAGAAGCCCGCGAACGGGCACAATGCGAAACTGAGGGGTTTAGCGCCGACCGCAACTCGACCGGACCGACCAGAGGTCAGGTCACTGCCGCGTCCGACGGTGGATAGGAAATGCAAACCGCGCGCCAAATCCACGCTAGCGTGCCAGCATCGAGCTTCTTGCTGGGCGATCGCCCCCGCCCTCGTCGCCCCAGGCCTGCCCGAAAAACGGCTTTCTCCCGCGAATTACCCCAGTTCCCAGCTTCGCCGGAACAACTGGTGGCCCTCAAAAAAATCGGTTGCCCAAGAGAAACCCGCGGCAACACCCCCTCTCTAGTAGTGGAGCGAATCGCTCCACTCCGAGGCCCGAACTGGAGCGATTCGCCCCACACCCCCCACTGGGGTGAGCCAAATCGCTCCACCCGCTCCATTCATCACGCTTCCCTATATAGCCGCCTGCTCGAGACGCCTACCGAACCTAGGCCGGCCTTGCCAAGCGGCCGTCCGGGCCGGCCTCCCCGATGGCTGCCAAAGCCTACTGAAACAGTAGTTGACAACTCGCTGGCGACCGAGACATACTCATCCCCCTCGCGGGTTACCTAGGCGGATTCGATGCTCCCCGGCCGCACGTCGTCCGCAGGGCTCGGATTCTTTGTAACGCTCGCTCTCCCCCGGTCGCCTCGATGTCCTGGTCTACACGTACGTCCCGCCCCTCGGCCGCTCGATCCCTCTGATTCATCCATCGTTTTGCTTTCGTCATCTGATCGTTCCATCTGATTCCTTTCATTTGATTCATAGCTAGATCCAAGTCTTCAGGATTCATTTCGCCATGTCGCGCATGTCACGCCCCCGCACCGCCTCGCCCGTCAGTCGCTCGACCGTTCGCATGTCGAGCCAGCGCGGGGCAACCATCGAAGCCCGCCGTCAACAGCGGCTGGCCGCCTGGCGAAAGACGTTCAGCCGCT
>CAYVNX010000082.1:0-12523 GCA_964453165.1 uncultured Candidatus Kuenenia sp.
GCCCCGATTGCTCCGCGAGCGTTCGCCGACCCCCGAGCCACCCCGTCGGACGGTGATGACCCGTTGCCAACGCGGAAGCAGAACCGTTCGCGGCCTACTCGGCTGGCCGGGCGAGGTAGCTTTGCCGCTGGGCCACGGCCAGGCGGGTGAGTTCGTCGCCATGCGTGCCGAGCTTGGCTGCGATTCGCTTGCGGTGGGTCTGCACCGTCTGCTCGGAGATCGAAAGCTTCTCGCCGATTTCACGGCTCGTGAAGCCGTCGCCGATGAGGGCGAAGATTTCGGCTTCGCGGGCCGTGAGCAGTTCGGCGGGCGTGCCTTCCCGCGGGATGGCCGGCGCCGAGCGGGCAGGGCCGAGCAGTTCGTCGAGTTCCTGTCGCAGAGCCTGAAAGGTTTCGTTCTTGTCGATCACGGCCTGGAGCGAATGATTGAGCCAGGCCGGGCAGACGAAATCGCTCGAGTTGCCTGACACCACGATCACGCGACCGGCCGGGTTGGCCTCGAGAAACGCCCGCGCCACCTCGAGCCCGCTGCCGTCGGCGAGTGTCAGGTCGAGCACCAGCAGATCCGGGCGATGCTGCTGGCAGCACCGCTTTCCCGCCGCCACGCTGCGGGCCCGGTCCACGACCCGCAGGCCACCCCGCATCGAGAGCATGCCACCGAGCATGTCGAGGAACATCGCCTGATCCTCCACGATCACGCACGAGAGCGGGCCGGTATGGCCGGTCGCGGCCGACGGCTGGTCATCGGGACCGCGCGACACCGAACCGCTTCCCTGACCATGCATCGACTCCTCCTCCCGTTGGCTGCCTCGATCGCGGACGGCTCTTAGGTCCTCGCCGCCCTTGGATCAGTGTCGCCCGCTTCCGACTCGTCGACGATACCCTGACCTGGGGAGTCAGACATCGCCGCGACCGCCGGGCCGGGTGCGGCGGGGCAGCACGATCCGAAACTCTGCGCCGCCCAGTCGCGAGCGACCGATGGTGACCGTGCCGCGATGGTTCTCCACGGCCGTCCTGACGACGAAGAGACCGATTCCGGTGCCGGCCGGCTTGCTCGATGCCAGGAGCGCCTCGTCGAGCGTTCCCCCGGGCCAGCCTGGGCCGCTGTCGCCGACCACGATCTGGGCCTCGCCTCCACCGTCGATGACCAGGATCTCGATCTCGCGACGGCCGGTGCCTCCTGCCGCGATCGCCTCGATTGCATTGCGGAGCAGATTGCTGACGGCGAACTGGAGCTGGACGTCGTCTCCCTCGACCACGCAGCCGAAGGCGGGCCCCTGCCGCCGAACCTCCACCCCGTTGGCGGCCGCGAGTCGCTTGACCTGATGGAGCGTGCTGGTGACCACCTGGCCGAGATCGACCGGCTCGTGCCTGGTCTCCACGTTCCGCAACAGCACCTTCATCTTCTCGATCGTGGTCACCACCCGCTCGGCATCCTCGACGACGGCCTCGATGAAGCCGTCGTTGTCCGTGCCACGTTCTGCCTCGAGCCGACATTTGAGGAGCAGGCGGGAGAGCGGCTGATTGATCTCGTGGGCCACCGCCGAGGCAGCCAGGCTGGTCTTCAGCTTCTGCTCGAGCACGGATCGCTGCTTCTCTTCAGTCCGCTTCTCCTGCCGCCGAGCTTCGGCCAGTTCCCGGGTGCGATCGGCCACCATCCGTTCGAGCTGGGCACTTTCCCGCCTCAGAAACCAGGCCCAGCCGCCGACGAGGGCCAGGCCCACGGCCGCGGCCGTGAGCAGGCCGGCCAGCCGCCGCGGGGTCCAGGGCGAGGGCTCACGGGTCACGACGATGTCGGCCGGCGATCGGATCAGAAGCGACATGCCCTGGGGCGTACTGCCGCCGGCCACCAGCGGGTCGGTGTCCCAGTCGATGCCGAAGATGCCCGTCACGAGCAGTTCGCTGCCCGGCGGCGGAATGGCCGGCTCGGTCTCGTCGTCGTCGGGAAGCCGGGCCAGGATCGTGCCCTCCTCGCTGTTGAGCACGAGCGACCGGCCGGTGGGCCCCGACTGCACGTCGAGCAGCCGAGCCGGAAACCTCACAAGCGATCCCTGAAAATCGCTCGGCTCGGCGTTGACCGAGGCGGCCATGGCCTTGAGGTTGATCTCGAGCGCCTCGGCCGGAGTGATGTCGATCGGTGGCAGTGGCGTGCCCGTGCCGATTCGGCGGACAACCGCCCGCGCGAGTTCGGCGACGGGCCTGCCTCGGACCACGAAGCCGGCCGCCTCGACCCGGTCTCCGGGGGCGAAGCGCTCCCGAGACCTGGTCTGCACCCGCGTGCCGAAGCCCGCATCCTGGAGGAACACCGCGCGGCCCGGCTCGGCGTGAATCACGGTGCCCTGGATCCGAACGCGATGGCCCACGGGCCCTTCGGGCAGAAACCGCGCGAGGTCGGTGATCGGAACAAGCGGGGCCGCGAAGGCCGACGACGACGACGGTTCAACCACCGCCAGCCATTCGGGCCGCTCGACGAACACGACCGGCGCCAGAAATTCGCCGCGGGTGTTGGCCATCGAGGCGGTCGGGCCGCGAATCTCCACGATGGAGTCGATCAGCGCCGCAGGGTCGATCTCAACCGCGGCCTTGTTGACCGAAATCACGAATGGCTGCAGCAGATGCCTCGCGGCGAGACGCCAATGGTCGCCATGGTCGATGGCGTCTTCGACGATTCCCCGGCACTCAACGAACTGGCTGTCATCGGCGCCGGAGAAGAAGCGGACGGGGTCGACCGGCATAGCGGGGGGAATCGCCGCCGTGCCGAGGACCCGAATCGTCGCGGGCAGGATGATCGGCGAGAATCCGCCTGGGTCGGCCACGCCCTCGATCTCCACCTCGCTGCCCCAGGGCACCTCGGGGATCGGCGTGTCGGCCGACATCACGCCGAGCAGCCGGGCCCGGGCAATGTTGACATACATGCCAGCCGACGCATCCTGAATGAAGAGCGAATGGCGGCGGGCCCGGGTGACGGCGGCCCGCACCTGCACCGGCGGATTGGCGGCGAGTTGCTCCCGCGAGAGGGTGCGGATCTCGGCCAGTGGCGTCGGCTCGGCCGAGAGCGGCGCGGCGGCTGATTCGCCCAGCAGAATGCCGAAAAGAAGAGCCCGCCAGGCCAGACGCCGCGAAACCGTTCCGATCGAGAGGGTCATGCCGCGGTGGACTCCGCCCCACGACGATCGCGTCGTTTCGGGCTCCGGTTACCATACACTCTCACACCATGAGTTCCTTGCCCTCCACGATCGATGTGGGTCCGTCCCAACCCTCGCTGTCGGCTCATTGCCGTCGCATCGCGGAGCGGGCCCGGGCCGCGGCGATCGATCTGGCCGGCATCCCGGGTAGGCAGCGGTCGAGCGGGCTCCGGGCTGCCGCCGCACGGATCCGGACCGACGCGGCCGCCATCCTCGAGGCGAACCGGGCCGACGTGGCCGCCGCCCCCGGCTTCGGGCTCTCTGCCGCCGCGATCGACCGGCTCACGCTCGACCCCACCCGCCTCGAAGCGATCGCCGCGGGTGTGGAAGCCGTCGCGGCCCTGCCCGATCCGGTCGGCGAAGTCCTCGAGGAGAGCACCCGGCCCAGCGGGCTGGTGGTCCGCAAGGTCCGCGTGCCGTTGGGCGTCGTGTTTTTCATCTATGAGTCGCGTCCCAACGTCACGGCCGATGCCGCCGCCGTCGCGATCGCCTCGGGCAACGCAATCATTCTCCGCGGGGGCAAGGAGGCGGCCTGTTCGAGCCGCCAGATCGTTGACAGCGTGCGCCAAGGGCTCGCCGAAGCCGGGCTGCCGGCCAACGCCGTCCAGCTGGTCGACCTGGCCGACCGCGCGGCCGTGGGGGAATTTCTCGCGCTCGACGACCTGATCGACATCGCCATCCCGCGGGGCGGTGAGAGCCTGATCCGTCGGGTCTGCGCCGAGGCGCGGATGCCCGTGCTCAAGCACTTCTCCGGCAACTGCCATGTCTACGTGGATCGTGCCGCCGATCTGGCGATGGCCGAGGCGATCACCGTCAACGCCAAGTGCCAACGGATGGGGGTCTGCAACGCGGCCGAGTCGCTGCTCGTCCACCGCGACGTGGCGGAGCGGTTTCTCCCAGCCGTTGCCGCGATGCTCACGGCCCAGGGCGTTGAGATCGCCGGCGACGAGGCCACCTGTCTGCTCGTGCCCGCGGCCGTGCCCGCGACCGCAGCCGACTGGAACACCGAGTTTCTGGGGCCCAAGATCTCCGTCGCGGTCGTGAATTCCCTCGATGCTGCGATCGATCACATCAACCGCCACGGCTCCCGCCACACCGACGCGATCGTGACAGCCGACTCTGGCGCGGCCGAGCGGTTCACCGCCCGGGTCGACACGGCGGTGGCGATCGTCAATGCCAGCACCCGCTTCAACGACGGTGGCGAACTGGGGATGGGCGCCGAGATCGGGATCTCGACCGACAAGCTCCATGCCCGCGGCCCCTGCGGCCCCCGCGAACTGACCACCTACAAATACATCGTCACTGGCACCGGCCAGGTGCGAACCTGACGGCCGTCGCCGGCCAACCTCTTCTCTGATTCGCTTCGTCATGCTCATCGTTCGCCCCCCGTTCCTTCTCGCTGGATTGCTCCTGATGCCGATTGCCGCCGCCGAAACAGCCCCCGACTCCCCGGATCCCCATCTCTGGCTCGAGGACGTGACGGGCGAGAAGCCGCTGGCCTGGGTGCGGGAGCGAAACGCCGAGGCGGTGGCGGCGCTCGCGGAGGGTGACGGCTTTCGGCGGCTCGAGCAGCGGCTGCTCGAGATTCTGGACTCCGATGCCAAGATTCCCTTCGTCTCTAAAATCGGTGACCATTACTACAATTTCTGGCGGGACGCGGCCCATCCCCGCGGCCTCTGGCGGCGGACGACTCTCGCGGAGTACCGCACCGACACGCCTGCCTGGGAGACGGTGATCGACCTCGACACCCTCGCCGCAGCTGAAGGCGAGAACTGGGTCTGGCACGGGGCCGACGTGCTCGAGCCCGAGGACCGGCTGTGCCTCGTCTCGCTCTCCCGCGGCGGTGCCGACGCCGACGTGGTGCGGGAGTTCGATCTGGAGACCAAACAGTTTGTAGCGAGCGGCTTCGCCCTGCCCGAGGCCAAGAGCCGCGTCGCCTGGCGCGACCACGACAGCCTGTTCGTGGCGACCGACTTTGGGCCAGGCTCGCTCACCGCGTCGGGCTATCCGCGGACGGTTCGCGAGTGGGCCCGCGGCACGGAGCTGGCCGAGGCGGCCCTCGTGTACGAAGGCAAGCCCGACGACATGTCGGTCGCGGGCTGGCACGACCCGACACCCGGCTTCGAACGCGACTTCGTGGCCCGCCAGGTTACGTTTTGGACCAACGAGCTGTTTCTCCGCCGGGATGGAGAGCTCGTGAAGATCGCCAAGCCCGACGACGCAAACGCCACCGTGCACCGCGAGTGGCTGTTTCTCGAACTGCGAACTCCCTGGACCGTCGTCGACCGCACCTATCCCGCCGGCAGCCTGCTCGCGGCCAACTTCGAGAGGTTTCTCGCCGGCGACCGGAAGCTCGATCTGCTCTTCGAGCCGTCGCCGCGGACCTCGCTCGCCAGCTACGGCTTCACCCGCAACCATGTGCTGCTGACCACGCTCGACAACGTCCGCAGCAGGCTATTCGTGGCCACGCATCGCGACGGAGCCTGGCAGCGACTGCCGCTGCCGGGCGTGCCGGACGTGGCGACCGCCAGCGTCGGGGCCGTCGACGACCTCGAGAGCGACACGTTTTTCCTGACCACGGCCACGCCGCTCGAGCCGACCACGCTCCTGCTGGGCGACCTCGGCCCCGACGGCACCGGGCCGGAGCCGGCCTCGCTCAAGCGGTCCCCCACCGACTTCGACGCCTCCGGGCTCACGGTCAGCCAGCACGAGGCGACGAGCGCGGACGGCACCCGCATCCCCTACTTTCAGATCGGCCCGGCCGACCTTCCCGCCGACGGCTCCACGCCGACCCTGCTCTACGGCTACGGCGGCTTCGAGATTCCGCTCGTGCCGAGCTACGCCCCGACCACCGGCGCAGCCTGGCTGGAGCGAAGGCGTGTCTTCGTGATCGCCAACATCCGCGGCGGCGGCGAATTCGGGCCCGCCTGGCACCAGGCGGCGCTCAAGGCGAAGCGGCCGCGGGCCTACGAAGACTTCGCCGCCGTGGCCGAAGACCTGATCGCCCGGGGCGTCACGAGCCCGTCCCGGCTCGGGATCAAGGGGGGCAGCAACGGCGGCCTCCTCGTGGGGAACATGTACGCCCGCCGGCCCGACCTGTTCGGCGCGGTCGTCTGCCAGGTGCCGCTGCTCGACATGCGGCGGTTCAACAAGCTCCTCGCCGGGGCCAGTTGGATGGGCGAATACGGAAATCCCGATCTGCCCGACGAGTGGGCCTTCATTCAGACCTTCTCTCCCTACCACATGGTCGTAGCGGACCGCGAATACCCGCCGCTGCTGCTCACCACCTCCACCCGCGACGACCGCGTCCATCCCGCCCACGCCCGCAAGCTGGCTGCCCGCCTGATCGAGTTGGGGAAGAGCGTGCTTTCGTACGAGAACATCGAAGGCGGCCACGGCGGGGCCGCCGACAACAAGCAGCGGGCGTTCATGGAGGCCCTGGCCTGGGCGTTTCTGGAGCAGCAACTGGCGCCCTGAAACGACCGCCGACGGCCGTTGACGGGGCGCCGATCCCGATCCCGGAAACCGCCCCGGTACAAGCCTCCGACCCGGCGGCTCAGCCGCCGCGGCAACGGTCGCTACAAAACTTCACCGACTCCCAGCAGCGGGCCCACTTCCGCCGCCACTCGAAGGGTCGGCCGCAGGCGACGCAGGTCTTGACCGGCTTGGGGCCGCGGACGGACTCCCGCGACCGGCCTGCGGCCGTGGTTTGCTCGGTGGGTTTCCGGTGGCGGGCCATCACCGTTTATCATGCCCGGCCCGCGTCGGCCCGTCGAATCGCCGGCCGGCATTGCCCGCACACTCGGAGGCCTGATGCAAATGACCGCCAAGCAGCTCGAAAACGTCGTGATCATCGGCAGCGGCCCGGCCGGCTGGTCGGCCGCCATCTATGCGGCCCGGGCCCAGCTCGAGCCGCTCGTCTTCGAGGGGGCGATCAGCGAGCAGAACCGGCTCTCGGGCACACTGCCGCTCGGCCAGCTCGCCCTGACGAGCGAGGTCGAGAACTTCGCCGGCTTTCCGGCAGGCAACCTCGGCGGCTTCCTCGAATCGGCCCTCCCGCCTGAGCGCCGCCTGATGATGCCGCCCCACGAAGGGCATGGCGTGACCGGTCCCGAACTCATGGAGTTGATGCGGCAGCAGGCCACCAACTTCGGCACCCGGATCATCACCGATGACATCGTGAAGGTCGATTTCTCATCGCGGCCCTTCAAGCTCTTCCGCAGCGAAGGAGGCGTGGTCGAGGCAAAGTGCGTGATCGTGGCGACCGGGGCCGCAGCCAACTGGCTCGGGCTGCCGAGCGAGGAGCGGTTCAAGAATCGGGGCGTGAGCGCCTGCGCCGTCTGCGACGGAGCCCTGCCGCGGTTCCGCAACAAGCCCCTCGTGGTGGTCGGCGGCGGCGACTCGGCGGTCGAAGAGGCGACGTACCTTACGAAGTTCGCGAGCACGGTCCACCTCGTCCACCGCCGCCACGAACTGCGGGCCTCCAAGATCATGGCCCAGCGGGCCGTCGATGATCCGAAGGTCGAGATCCACTTCGACAGTGCCCTGGCGGAGGTGCTCGGCGACGATACCCACGGCGTCACGGGCGTCAGGCTCTCGAGCACGACCGGTGGTTCGGACACGACGCTCGACGCCGCCGGCGTGTTCCTGGCGATCGGCCACACCCCCAACACGGCGTTTCTCGACGGCCAACTCGAGCTCACCGAGAAGAAGTATGTCGTCTGGAAGAAACACTTCCGCACGAACACGAACGTCGATGGCGTTTTCGCCGCGGGTGACGTGGCCGACGACTACTACCGCCAGGCGATCTCGGCCGCCGGAACCGGCTGCATGGCCGCCCTCGACGCTGAGCGGTGGCTGGCACACGGCTGAGGTGACGGAGGCCGGCGGATCGTCTGTCGGAGCATGGGCGGCGATGATCCCGATACCCGACCGAGCTTCCGACCGGCACTCCGCCGCCACGTGGCCGCCCGGGCGAGTGCTCGTGATCTCTGCCACCTATGACGAGCGGGCGAACGTGCCCGCGCTGGTGCGGGGTGTGCTCGGAGCCGATCCCGAGTTCCAACTCTTGATCGTGGATGACGACTCGCCCGACGGCACCGGCTCCGTCGCGCTCGACCTGGCCGCAGCCGAACCGCGGCTGCACGTGCTCGTGCGGAAGGGTCGCCGCGGCCTGGGCTCGGCGATCCTCGAGGGGCTCGGGCTGGGCCGGGACCGTGGCTTTGCCATCGCCGTCAACATCGACGCTGACGCCAGCCACGATCCGGCCGACCTCCCCCGCCTCCTCGCCGCCCTGAATCCCGTCGGTGGCCCACCGGCCGATGTCGTGGTGGGATCGAGGCGAGTGCCGGGCGGCCGCACCGAGGGCTGGCCGCTGACAAGACACCTCACGAGCCGCCTCGTCGGCCTGTTCACCCGCCACCTGCTGGGTGTGCCCGTCCACGATCCGTCGAGCGGCTACCGCGCGATCCGCCTCGCCATTCTCGAGCGGCTCGGCCCTCCCGCGACGTCTGGCTACGCCTTCCACGAGGAATTGCTCTGGCTCGTCAACCGGGCCGGCGGCCGAGTCGTAGAAGTGCCGATCGCCTTCCGCGACCGCACCCGGGGCGCGAGCAAGGCCGGTCTCGCCGAGATCCGCCGGGCCGTCGGCGATCTCCTGGTCCTCGCCCGAAAGACCTGGCTGGGCGGCTAGACTCTGCCATATGTCCTCCCGCAAACCCACGATCGGCATTCTTACGGGCGGCGGCGACTGCCCCGGGCTCAATGCCGTGATCCGGGCCGCAACGAAGTCAGCTGTGCGGCTCGGCTACGACGTGATCGGATTCTTGCGGGGCTACGAGGGGCTCGTCGACCCGGTCGGCTACATGCCGCTCGACGCCCGGATGACAGCCGACATCCTGCTCAAGGGCGGCACAATTCTCGGATCGTCGAACAAGGGCCGGTTCACGGCGCTCGTGGGCGAAGGGGAGCGGGTGCAGATCGATCCCGAACTGCTCGAGCAGGCAGCCGAGACCATCCGTCAACTGGGCGTGGTGGGGCTGATCTGCGTCGGCGGCGACGGCTCGCTGGCGATCGCCCAGCAACTACACGAGTACGGGATCCCGGTCGTGGGAGTTCCCAAGACGATCGACAATGATCTTGGAGCCACCGCTTTCACCTTCGGCTTTGATTCGGCGGTGGCAACCGCCACCGACGCCCTCGACCGGCTCCACACCACAGCCGCCAGTCACGAGCGGGTGATGGTGCTCGAGGTGATGGGCCGCCATGCCGGCTGGATCGCGCTCCACGCCGGCATCGCCGGCGGCGGCGACGTGATCCTGCTGCCGGAGATTTCTTGGACGTTCGAGAACGTCTGCCAGAAGATCCTCGACCGCGAGGCCGAGGGCAAGCGATTCACCCTGATCGTGGCGGCCGAGGGCGCCTGCCTCCCCGGTGGCGGGCTCGTGCATGGTGCCAGCAGCCCGGATGAGCGACGGCAGATCCGGCTCGGGGGAATCGGCGGCATCCTGGCCGACGAGATCGCCAAGCGGCTCGGCCGAGACGTGCGGGCCGTCGTGCTCGGCCACCTCCAGCGAGGCGGCACGCCCACGGCCTTCGATCGGATGCTTGCCACCGAGTTTGGGGCCCATGCCGTGCGACTCGTTCACGACGGCCGGTTCGGCCAGACCGTCTGTTATCGGCCGCCCGAAATCGAAAGCGCTCCGATCGCCGAGGCGATTCGCCAACTCTCGACCGTCAACCCGCGGGGATCGGCCGTGCAGGCGGCGCGGGCCCTTGGCATCGGCTTTGGCGATGACGCAGACCGCTGCGATCCCTTCCGGGGCTGCGGGCCCGCAGCCCACGGCGGGGGCATTGCCTGATCCCGGCGGGGATGGTTTGCTATCGATCTGGAGAGATCCCGGCGGGGCGGGCTATTCGCAGGAATCCGCACGGACATACTCCACGACACCAAGGATGCGACATGGCTGAGAGCGGCACGACGGGGAACGGAGCGAAGGCAGCAGGCCGCGTGGCCAGCGTGATGACCGAGGCCCGGGTGTTTCCGCCGACGGCGGATTTTTCGGCCAAAGCCCGGATCGGCTCACTCGACGACTACCGCCGACTCTACGACGCCGCCGCCCGCGATCCCGAAGCCTTTTGGAACGAGCGGGCTCTGGCGCTGCCGTGGTTCAAGCCCTACGACCGCGTGCTTGCGGGCGAAGCGCCCTTCTTTCAGTGGTTTGCGGGGGGGCAGACCAACGCCTCTGCCGCCTGCCTCGACGCGCATGTTGCGGCCGGGAAGGGAGACAAGCCGGCGATCGTCTGGGTCGGCGAGCCGACCGGCGAGCGACGGCAGCTCACGTTCAAGGAACTTCACGCCGAGGTCTGCCGGTTTTCAGCCGGCCTGAAGAAGCTGGGCATCAAGGCCGGCGACGTGGTCTCGATCTACATGCCGATGACGCCCGAGCTCGTGATCGCAATGCTCGCCTGCGCCCGGATCGGTGCGGTCCACTCGGTGATCTTCGGCGGGTTCTCGAGCGAGGCGATCGCCGATCGTAACCACGACGCGTCGGCCGTGGCCGTGATCACCGCCGACGGCGGCTGGCGGCGGGGCACGCAGCTGCCGCTCAAGCGAAACGTGGACGAAGCCCTGGCATCGCCCACGCACCCAGCCACGACCGTGAAGCACGTGATCGTGCTGCGCCGCACCGGGCAGACCGTGGAGATGACCCCGGGCCGTGACGTCTGGTGGCATGATCTCGTCGCGGACATGCCCGACAGCATGGCAGCGGAGCCGATGGACTCGGAGGCGCCGCTGTTCATCCTCTACACCAGCGGCTCGACCGGGAAGCCGAAGGGCATCAAGCACACGACGGCCGGCTATCTGCTCTGGGCCAAGACCACGGCGGAGTGGGTTTTCGATCTCCGCGACGACGACCTCTTCTGGTGCACGGCGGACTGCGGCTGGATCACCGGTCACAGCTACGTCACCTACGGGCCGCTCGCCGCCGGGGCGAGCATCCTGATCTACGAGGGTGCGCCCAATGCGCCGCACGAAGGGCGATTCTGGGAGATCATCGAGCAGGAGAAGCCCACGATCTTCTACACGGCGCCCACGGCGATCCGGTCGTTCATGAAATGGGGCATGCAGCATATCGAGGGGCGGGATCTCTCCAGCCTCCGGCTGCTCGGCAGCGTCGGCGAGGGCATCAATCCCGAGGCCTGGATCTGGTACCACGAGGTGATCGGGGGCAAGCGCTGCCCGATCGTCGACACCTGGTGGCAGACCGAAACCGGGGGGATCATGATGAGCCCGTTGCCCGGTTGCACCCCCACGAAGCCGGGCAGCTGCACGCTCCCGCTGCCCGGCGTGGTGCCCGAGATCGTCGACGCCTCCGGCCAGGCGGTCGAACAGGGCGAGGGGGGCTGGCTCGTGATGCAGAAACCGTGGCCGGGGATGCTCCGCGGCATCTGGGGCGACGACGACCGCTTCGTGGAGACCTACTGGAAGCGGGTGCCGGGCAAGTATCTGGCCGGCGACAACGCCCGCCAGGACGCCGATGGCTACTACTGGATCATGGGCCGGATCGACGACGTCTTGAATGTCGCCGGCCATCGGCTCTCCACGATCGAGATCGAAAGCGCCCTGGTGAGTCACCCATCCGTGGCCGAGGCGGCCGCCGTCGGCCGGCCGCACGAGGTCAAGGGCGAGGCGATCGCCGTGTTCGTCACCCTCCGCGGCGGCGAGCCAGGCAAGGCACTCGAGGACGCCCTCCGCAAGCACGTGCGCCAACAGATCGGCGCCCTGGCCGCCCCCGACGACATCCACTTCGCGGCCAGCCTGCCCAAGACCCGTAGCGGCAAGATCATGCGGCGGCTGCTCCGAGACATCGCCGCCGGACGGGAGACCGTAGGCGACACGACGACCCTCGAGGACTACACCGTCCTCGCCCAACTCCGGGGGAACGACGAATAGGTCCGCGGAGGCTGATGCGAGGCGATCTGACTCGCGGCCCACTGAATCGAAGCGTTCTGCCTCATGGCCACTTGAACCGGTCTGCCAGGTCGGGGTTGCCCATGCTCCGAGAGCCAGCGTTGGCGGCAAGCGAAGGCAGGATGCCGAGAGCGCAGCCGCCATCGAGTGAGCGCAGGGCATGGATGCCCGCAGCGAACGTCCGGCGACGGCGCATGGGCAATCCCGACCCTGGAGTTGAGGCTGCTTCAGCACCCGGGAGCCGAGTCTCCGCTCGGCGACCATAAGCCGGAGCCGACGCGGGTCGGCGGCGACGGCGCGAAAACTCTCCACGTCCGGCGACGGCGCATGGGCAATCCCGACCCTGGAGTTGAGGCTGCTTCAGC
>CAYVNX010000083.1:0-12457 GCA_964453165.1 uncultured Candidatus Kuenenia sp.
AGCCATGGATGGCGGAGCGCAGTTTCCTCGGAGTGAGCGAAGGCCTGGAGGGCCGCAGCAAACGTCCGGCGATGGGGCATGGGCAGCCGCGACCCACCAACGGAGGCCGCTTCCCCCGACCCGCTAGGCGAGCTTCTCGAGGGCCGCAACCGCCGCGTCGTAATCGGGCTCCTCCGCCACTTCCTTGACCACCTGGGCATGCCGCACGATGCCATCGGCGTCGAGCACGAACACGGCCCGGGCCAGGATCTTGAGTTCGTCGATCAGCAGGCCCCAGGATGTGCCGAAGCTGCGATCCATGTAGTCGCTGCCGGTCTTCAGATTCGTGATCGACTCGGCCCCGCAGAAGCGGTTCATGGCAAACGGAAGATCGAGGCTCACCGTCAGGGCATTGATCGTGTCGCCCATGCCACCGAGGCGGCTGTTGAAGGTCTTGGTCTGCACCTGGCAGACGGGTGTGTCGAGCGACGGCACCACGCTGATGATGGTGGGCTTGCCCAGCAGGTCTGCCTTCCGGACGTGGTGCATGCCCCCCTCGAAAAAGACGAGGTCGAAATCGGGAGCCGGGCCGCCAACCTTCACTTCCTCGCCAACCAGAGTGAGCGGATTGCCCTTGAACGTCACTGCGCCATGTCGGCCCATCGATCGAGTCTCCTGGAAAGAACGGATGCTGCCCGGTGGACGCAGTATGGACGGCCCGGCGAAACCGACAAGCCCCCGGAGCCGCCCTGCTGGCGCCCGGGGGTGGCCCTCACCCTGCCCGGGCCTCCCCCCGGTCGCGGGCGAGCCCTATTTTCTCGGGCCATGAAGCGAGCCTTCGAAAAAACTCTCGCCACCGCGCTTGCCTTCTGCCGTAGCATGGAGGCAGCAGGGGGAGGCGATCGCTCGACAGCGGATCGCCACGCGGAATGGATTTCGCAGGTCTTCACACCCACACGGAGGATCGGATCATGAGAGCGACACACGCGCGGCCCACGCCCCGCCCCACGACTGCGAGTCACCCCGCAGAGACGAACCAGACGGCCTGGGAACTGACCCCGGAGCGGGGTCCCGACTGGCTGTTCGTCAGGCTGGAGGCGGCCGACGAGGCACCTCGAGCCTCCGCCAGGCTCACCGAATCGATCTGGGAGATGATCCGCGAGCATCACGCCAATCGCGTCGTGCTCGAGTTCGACGGCGTGGCACGGCCAGACGAGGCACTCTGGGAGTCGATCGCCGAACTCGGTTCTCGCATGCGAGACTCCGGCGGACTGATCCGGGTGTGTGGGCTGTCCCCGGCCGACCAGCAGCGCGTGGCCGATCCTGCCGTCGTGCCCTGTTTCGCTTCGCGGACCGATGCGGTGGGCACCCGCGCCTGCCCGGAGGGACGATGCGAGTAATCGGACGACTCGGTCAGTTGATCGGACTCGGCCTGCCGGCCCTGGCGGTGATGCTCGAACTCAGCGGCAGGATCACGTCGGGGCCGATGCTGGGGATGCTGGTCTTTTCCATCTGCTGCTTTTCGATCGGCTGGATCATCGAGCGGTATACGGCCGCGTAGCCCCGCTCCGGGATGTGTGGAGCACCGACTTGCCAAATCGTCGCCTTACCGATCTGAGATCCGCTCGCGATCAACCCAGCGTCAGGGTGCCGTCAGGGTGCCAGGAGCCGTTCGATCGCCTGCCGGGCGACTGCCAGGGCGTCGGGAAGCTTGTCGGTGAGTTTGCCGCCGGCCTGGGCCATGTCGGGCCGACCGCCCCCCTTGCCGCCCACCACCGCCGCGGCGTCGCGGATCCAGTTGCCGGCCGAAAGCCCACGGGCTTCGAGTTCCTTCGAGATTCCGGCGACTAAGGTCACCTTGTCGCCCTCGACGCTGCCGAGCAGCACCGCGATCGGACTGGCCTTCCGCCGCAGGAGATCGATCGCCTGCCGCATGGCGCCGGCGTCGCCCCCCTGCATGTCGGCCACCACGATCCGGGTGCCCCCCACTTCGACCGCTTGGGTGAGAAGCGTCTCGGGGCCCACGGCGGCCGCCGCGGCCGGCTTCGCCTTCTTGAGTTCCTTCACCTCCTTGACGATCGCGGCAACCCGCTGCGGCAGTTCCGCGACCGGCACCTTGAACACGCCGGCCGCCTGAGCCAGCGTCTGCTCCGCCTGCCGAATCCGGTCCAACGCCCGCAGGCCGGTCACGGCCGTGATCCGGCGGGTGCCCGCCGAAACGCTCTCCTCGGCCACGATCCGCACCAGGCCGATCTGGCCCGTGCTCGCCACGTGCGTGCCGCCGCAGAGTTCACGGCTGACACCGTCCATCGTCACCATCCGGACGACGTCGGGATACTTCTCGCCAAAGAGCATCATCGCCCCTTCGTGCCGGGCATCGGCCAGCGGGAGCAGACGAGCCGCCACCGGAACAGCCGCCAGCACGTGGTCGTTGACCATCCCCTCGATTGCGGCGAGCGTGGCCTCGTCGATCGAGGAGCCGTGCGAGAAATCAAACCGCAGCAGGTCGGCATCCACCTTCGAGCCCTGCTGCACAGCGTGGCTGCCGAGGAAGTGCTGCAGGGCTGCATGGAGCAGGTGGGTGGCCGAATGGGCCCGCCGCAGGGCGGCCCGCCGCCGGTCATCGACCCGGGCGGTGACGGTGTGTCCGAGGTCGAGCCGGCCCTCCCGCAGATGCCCGATGTGGAGCATGAAGCCGCCTTCTCGGAGCGTATCAACCACCTCGAACCGTCCGCCCGGCCACTCCAGCCAGCCGGTGTCGCCCACCTGTCCGCCCGACTCCCCGTAGAAGGGCGTCCGGTCCAAGACGACGGTCACCGGCTTGGCATGGCCCACTTCGGTCAGCGAATCGCAGAGCGCATCCTGGGCGATGATGCCGATGAGCTTGCCCGCCGCCTCGGTCGCGTCGTAGCCGACGAACTCCGAGCCGTGCATCGTCTGCTTGAGGGCGTCGAGCGGACCGCTCGTAAACACCTCCACGCTCCGCCCCGCCCCCGACCGCTGGCCGTGGGCCTCCATCGCATGCCGGAAGCCGTCCCAATCGAAGCCGCAGTTGCGTTCGGCGGCGAGGGTCTCGAGCAGTTCCGGAGGAAAGCCGTAGGTGGTGTAGAGTTCGGCCGCGTCGGCTCCCGCCACCTGGCTGCCACCAGCCTGGCCGATCCCAGCAAAGAGCTTCTCAATCCGGTCGAGGCCGCCGTCGATCGTAGCCAGAAACGACTCCTCTTCCCGCTGGATCACGCTCGCCACCCGCTCGGTGGTCTCGGCGAGTTCCGGATAGGGCCGCCGCATCATCTCGGCGACGACCGGCGGCAACTGGTGGAGGAAGGGATCCCGCATCCCCATCTGCCGGCCGTCGAGCACGGCCCGCCGCAGGAGCCGCTTGACCACATACTTCTCCTCGTTGTTGCCCGGCAGCACGTTCTCGTGGATCGCGAAGGTGCAGGCCCGCACGTGGTCGGCGATCCGCCGCATCCGCCGGCCATCGTCACTGGCCGGGTCGTACCGCCGGCCGCAGACCTCCGCCACCGCCTCGACGAGCGGCCGGAGAATGTCGATGTGGAAGTTGCTTTCCACCCCCTGGAGCATCGCGCAGGTCCGCTCGAGCCCCATGCCGGTGTCGATGTTGCGGCTGGGCAGCGGCGAAAGGTTGTCCGGCGGCGGGCCCTGGCGGTTGAACTGCGTGAAGACCAGGTTCCAGATCTCCACGTCGCTGCCGTCGGGCATCCGGTAGAAGATCTCGCTGCACGGCCCGCACACGCCATCGGGACCCTGCGAGGGGGCGCTGGCCGGCCAGAAGTTGTCGTCCTCGCCCATCCGGGTGATCCTCGCCGGCGGCACCCCGATCTCATCGGCCCAGATCCGGTAGGCCTCGTCATCGTCTTGGTAGACCGTGATCGAGAGCTTCTCCGGCGGCATGTGGAGCCAGTTCTTCGCGGTCAGAAACTCCCAGGCCCAGTGGATCGCCTCCCGCTTGAAGTAGTCGCCAAAGGAGAAGTTGCCCAGCATCTCGAAAAACGTGTGATGCCGCGGCGTCCGGCCCACGTTGTCGATGTCGCCGGTCCGCAGGCACTTCTGACAGGTGGTGGCCCGCGTGAACTCGAGCTTGCACTTCCCCAGGAAGTGATCCTTGAACTGGTTCATCCCAGCCGGCGTGAACAGCACCGACGGATCCCAGCGGGGCACGAGCACGTCGCTTGGCCGGCGGACGCAGCCTTTCGATTCGAAGAATGCGAGATAGGCTTCGCGGAGGTCGTCGGCCTTCATCTGGTCCAGGGCTCCAGGCGGGTGGGTAATGGATCGGGCCCGCACTATACCCGGGCCCTTGCCCCGAAAACGACACCACCCGACTCCGACCGCGGGGGCGGCCGGAGACGGGTGGGCGGGCACCGGGAATGTGAGAGGGTCAGGCCTCGTCGCCTTCGCCAGCGTCGGGCTTGTCGATCGCGATGACTTCGTCCTTGGCGGCCAGGATCTTGTCCCGCAGCTCCTGGGCCACCTGGGGGTTGTCCTTGAGGTATTGCCGGGCCCGTTCCCTGCCCTGGCCCAGATGAGTCTCGCCGTACCGCAGCCACGTGCCGGTCTTGTCGACGAGTTTCGCGGCGATCGCCAGGTCGAGGATGTCTCCCTCGTAGCTGATGCCGTCGGCGTGCATCATGTCGAACTCGGCCACCCGGAAGGGCGGCGCCACCTTGTTTTTCACCACCTTCGCCTTCACCCGCTGACCGACCACTTCCTCGCCGTCTTTGAGCGTGCCGATCCGGCGGACATCGAGCCGGCAGGACGCGTAGAACTTGAGCGCCTTGCCGCCCGGCGTCGTCTCGGGACTGCCGAACATCACGCCGATCTTCTCCCGCAGCTGGTTGATGAAGATCACGGTCGTCTTGCTCTTGGCGATCGCTCCGGTGAGCTTCCGCATGGCCTGGCTCATCAGCCGGGCCTGCACGCCCACGATCGAATCGCCCATCTCGCCATCGAGCTCTTTCTGCGGCACGAGCGCCGCCACGGAGTCGATCACGATGATGTCCACGGCGTTGCTCTTCACGAGCATCTCGACGATATGGAGCGCCTCTTCCCCGCTCGTCGGCTGACTGACGAGCAGGTGCTCGAGGGACACGCCCAGCTTCTTGGCCCAGCTTGGATCGAGGGCGTGCTCGGCGTCGATGAAGGCGGCGATGCCTCCGGTCCGCTGGGCGGCGGCAACGGAATGCAGGGCGATCGTGGTCTTGCCGCTCGACTCGGGGCCGTAGACCTCGATGATCCGCCCCTTCGGGAAGCCGCGGCCGCCCAACGCAAGATCGACCGCCAGACTGCCGGAGGAGATGCCCTCGATCGGCTTCTGCTGATCGGCCCCGAGGGGCATGATCGACCCCTCGCCAAACTGCTTCTCGATCTGCGCAAGCGTGTGTCGGAGCGTGGAATTCTCCTCGAGGAACGACGGCAGAGCCTTCGCAGCCGCCGCGCTGCCCCGCTTGGCCCGTCCCTCCGCCGCCGTTGCCTTCTCAGCCTTCTTGTCCTTGGCCATTCGTCCGTTCACTCCTGCCGTTGCCGTCACCATGGCGACTGCCTCCCAGCGGTCCCGGCACGTCGTCGGGGTGGTTGCTTCGCCACCATGAATCGAGCGATTTGCCGGGAAACCGTACACTGAACGCTGGTATACTATCGGATGCCGGCAGCGAATGCAACAGGTTTTTTGGACGCCCGTACACCGCGAAAAACCCGCCGTCGCTTGGTGGCCACCCGGCTCGGGGACGGCAAAAGTCGCGTCGCGGGCAGAAGAAGAGACAACGGGATCCGCTGCCACGCGGCGTCCCCCGACTCGCGTCGGGGGCTTCTATGGGCTCGACGCAGCGTTGAATCCAAGCCCCGGACGCCAGTCCGGGGGCTCCGGGCCGTTGGGCGAGACCGGTCACGATCGCGCGGGAAACTGCCGACCCCCTCGCCCTCCGCCGCTCGTGAGGGCCTAGAACGACAGCATCTGCTTATATTCGGCGATCCGGCGGTCGAGATCGGCCCGATCGATGCCGGCCAGGCGGTCGAGGCTGAAATCCTCGACGGTGAAGCTGGCGGTGATCGTGCCGTAGGCCAGAGCCTCTTTGAGGGCCTGGGGGTCGAACCTTCCCAGGGCCGCCAGGTGGCCCATCATGCCGCCGGCAAAGCTGTCGCCGGCTCCCGTGGGGTCGAGCACGTCCGGCGTCGGGAAGGCGGGCATGACATACATCTCGTGCTCGCTGAAAAACATCGCCCCATGCTCCCCCTTCTTGATCACGACGAACTTCGGTCCCATCTTCCGCACGGCGTGGCCCGCCCGCACGAGGTTCTCGTCTTCGGCGAGCAGCTTCGCCTCGGAGTCGTTGAGCACCAGGCCGTCCACGCGGCGGAGCAACTCCTCAAGTTCATCCCGTTGGATGTTGATCCAGAGATCCATCGTGTCCGCCACGGTCAGCTGCGCCCCCGGCACCTGGTCGAGCACCGAGAGCTGGGTGACCGGCGAGGCGTTGCCGAGAAACACGAACTTCGAGTCGCGGTGGCCGCCGTTGAGCTTCGGCTTGAACTCACCGAACACATTGAGGTGCACCTCGAGCGTCTCGCGGTCGTTCATGTTGGGCAGATACCGGCCCCGCCAGCGGAAGGTCTTGCCGCCAGGAATCGTCTCGATGCCCGACGTGTCGATGCCCCGCGTCTCGAGAAACCGGGTGTGCTCCGTAGGCCAGTCTTCCCCGACGGTGCCGATCATCTTCACCGGCGTGAAGAAGCTCGCCGCATAGGAGAAGAAGACCGCCGAGCCGCCGAGCACGTCGTTCCGAGCGGCAGTGGGGGTTTCGACACAATCGAGGGCGACGCTTCCGACGACGAGCAACGGCATGGGGCACTCCTGGCAGGCGGACCGAACACAACGTGTCGCGAATGTACCAGGCCGAAACGAGCGGCGCCCCCTTTCCGAAACCCGATGGAGCTCTTTTTTGGTTACCCGTTGCGACCCTGTCTTCCGCCCCGCCGGGCGGCCGCGAGCGTCCAGGCCGCCACGCCCAGGCCGAAGAGCGCGAGCGAAGCCGGTTCAGGCACGGCCACCCCGGTGCCTAGATCCCAGGTGAGCGTCGCGGGGCCGAACACGTCGGCCCCGTTGAGCGGGCCGGTCTGCATGCCGATGAAGGCGTCGGAGCCGATGGCCTGGGACTGCCAGAAGTCCTGCGACGGAAAAAGATAGGCCGGCGTCTGCTCTGTGGTCTTGAGGAGTTCGAGAAAGTAGGGGTTCACGAGGTCGCCGGCGAGCTCGCGTGCCTCCATCAGGGCGACCACGTCGGTGCCTGAGAGATTGCCCGTCCGGCCTCCGGCCGCCGCGGCGCCGCCGGTGAGAATCTCGAAGTTGTAGTCGCTCTGGCCGGCCACCCAGGGCACATATCCCGGCCACGACGGCAGCGACGTGTCGCCGACGAAGTCGCTCTGCCAAATCACCCCCGACGCGATGCCGTTGTACAGGGCATACCAGAGGTTTGGCCCGTTTCCACCCAAGTTCGTCACCCAGGCCGGCGTGGTGGTCAGCGGATTCGGCGACGAGGTCCACAGCGCGTTGAGGAGGCCGTCGGCCTGGGAGACGGAATAGGTGGCGCCGCTCGCATCCGTCGTGGCATTCCAGATCTGCTGATACGCTGCTCCGCTGCCCGTCCCGCCGTAGATCGTGAAGTCGGTCAGCGTCATGGTGAAGTTGTTCGAGCCGTCCTTCGAGAAATCGACGTACGCCGACCACATCTCAGGCGTGGCCGACGGCGTGCTCCCATTCGGCGGATTCACGCCCTGGAGCGAGGCCACCCGAAACCCCGCGGTCGTCCAGTTGGGGCCCGTGGCCGGCGTGCCGGCGGCCCAGGTCGGAACACTGCCCGGTCCGGTGATGATCCGATCGAGGGCCCCCGTGAAGCTCGCGATCTGGGAGGCGTCGAGGGTGCCGGGGGCGGCGGAGTTCTTCGTGATCCAGCGAACGGGATTCGTGGCGCCGGGATAGGTCATCGCCTGCGAAAAGCCGCTTCCGGTCGTGCCCAGCCAGGCGAACGAAGGCTGCGTGGCGTAGGCCTTCATCGCATCGCCGATCGCCTGGGTCGAGACGTTCGTACCCGCGCCGTAGGTCACGCTCGTCGGCGCCGGGGAGGTCGTGCCGGCGGCGTTCACATCCATCCGGGTTGCGAAGTCCCAACTGTCGATCCAACTGAGGTCGAGCGTGCCGGGATTGCCGGAACTGTCGAAGCTCCATTCGAAGTAGTTGTTGGGAGCAGTGGCCAGCGAGCCAGTGGTAGGCGGCCCACTCGGGCTCAGAACGGCGTACATCCGCGTCCCGTTCTCGGCTGGATAGAGCCGGACGCTCCCGTCCTGAATCTGGCTCAACGACACCGCCGCCCCATACGTTCCCGCCGAGGCGTTGCCAGTGACGTAGTTCCCGCCCGACTTGTAATCGAACTTGAAGTTCGTCAACAGCCAGATGTCGGCGTCGGCTGGCGTGGCGCCGTAGTACTCACCAGTGCCGAAGTTGTTCCGCACCGTGAGGTCGTAATAACTCTGAACCTGGGCCCAGGCAGAGGGAGCTCCCGCCGTCAGCATGGCCAACAGACAGGACCCGAAAACATGATTGCGACGCATCGACCTGCTCCTTGCGGGGTGAGAGAGGCGGCGTGCGACGTCGCGAGCGGCCTGGGAGTGACGCCACACGGACGCCAGCCCATGACCTCATACTACCAGGCCGCAAGCCGCCGGGCCGAAGTTCAGCCGCACAGGCCCAGCGCGGCTGACATTCGCGACAGCACCCGCTCCCGGCCGAGGATCGCCAGGCAGTCGTAGAGGCCCGGGCCGACGCTTCGGCCGGTGACGGCCACGCGGATCGGATGGACGAGGTCGCCCACCTTGGCCCCGGCCGCTTCGGCGGTCGCCTTGAGGGCCTCTTCCAAGGCGGCCGGCTCGAAGGGTTCGACCGTCGCGAGCCGGGCGGCAAAGGCCTCGAGATGCTGGCGGGCCGTCGGCGTCGCCAGTCGCTTGGCCACCGCGTCGGGATCCATCACGGGGTGGTCGACCAGGAAGAAGTCGGCGTAGGCGAGGATGTCGCCGGCGACCTTCAGCCGATCGCCCGAGGCCTCGATCACCCGGCGAACGATCTCCGCCTGCTCGGCGGTCGGGGGATCGGCCACGAGCCCCGCCTTCACGAGATAGGGCAGCATCAGGCCGAACTTCTCGTCGACCGAGAGGGCCGTCATGTAGTGATCCTGCACGGCCCAGAGCTTCTTGGGGTCGAAGCTCGCCGGGGCCGAGTTGATCCGCTCGAGCGAAAACCGCTCGATCAATTCGCCGCGGCTGAAGAACTCCGTCTTGTCGTCGTACGACCAGCCGAGCAGGGCCAGGTAGTTGTCGATCGCCCAGGGCAGATAGCCCACCTCGCGGTAGAAGTCGACAATCACGGGATTGAAGGTGTCGGCCTCGCCGCCCCCGCCGATCCGCGCGGCGATCTGCTGGCCGTGTTCCATCACCCGGCGGAAGTCCTGGTTCTTGAGATACTGGGCGAGCTTCCGCTTGGACAGCTTCGTCTTGCTGCCCGGCTCGGCCACGAGCGGCAGATGGGCGTAGGCCGGCAGGTCGTAGCCCAGCGAGAGGGCGATGAAGGCCTGCCGGGGCGTGTTCGAGAGGTGTTCCTCGGCCCGGATCACATGGCTGATCGCGAGGTCGTGGTCGTCCACAACGTTGGCGAGGTGATAGAGGCAGGAGCCGTCGGCCCGCTGGATCACGTGGTCCTGTTCCCGCTCCCAGGCGAATTCGACGCGGCCGCGAACGGCATCCTCGAGCACGAGCGAGCCCTCGCGGGGCATCTTCAGCCGCACCACCCCCGCCCGCCCCTCGGCGGCGAACCGCTGGGCGGTCGCCTCGTCGAAGGCGGCGAAGCGGCGGCTGTAGAGAAACGGCTTTCCCGCGGCCTGGGCGGCCTTCCGCTCCTCGTCGAGTTCATCGGGGCGGGCAAAATCGCGGTAGGCATGCCCCGACGCCAGCAGCCGTTCCACGGCGGCCGCATAGCCGGCCGAGCGTTGCGACTGATAATAGGGCGCGTAGGGTCCGCCCACGTCGGGCCCCTCGTCCCAGTCGATCCCCAGCCACCGCAGCCCGTCGAGGATCGGCTCGAGCGCCGACTCGATGTTTCGCTCGGAGTCGGTGTCGTCGATCCGCAGGATGAACTGGCCTCCGTGCTGCCGGGCGAACAGCCAGTTGAAGAGCGCCGTCCGAACCCCGCCGATGTGCAGGTAGCCGGTGGGACTGGGAGCGAAGCGGGTGCGAACGGTCATGCAGGCGGTCTCCGGGAACGGGGCCGCATTATGCCGCGTGGCCGTTCATCCGGGCGAGTTTTCGCAGCCGCTTGCGTTCCGCCTTGGAGAGATGGCGAGAGTCGGCCTCCGATCCGTCGGTGAAGTCGCTCTCGTGCCCATCCGACTCGGCCGCCTGATCCTCTTCGAAGATCAATTCCTCCTCGGGCTGGTCCTCGTCCTGGTCCTCCGCGACTTCCTCCGCCGCCGCGGCGGCTACGGCCCGCGCCTCCTGTTTTCGTTCGGCCCGAGTCTTGCGAGCCGGCTTCTCCGTGGCTGAGCCGCAGAGGCCCCGCACCTCCCGGATCACCGAGCGGGCTGCCGCCAGCATCGCCACAAGCCAGATCGCGGCGCCTGCGGCCCAGGCAGCCTGGGCGATCAGCCCCGCCCGGGTATCGCCACCGACCCACTGCCCCGCCCAGGGCATCGCCGCCGCCACGGCCCAGGCCGCCAGTCCCAGTACCATCCAGAGGGCGGTCAGCGCCCGCTCCCGCAGGGGCAGCACAGCCCAGGGCACGACCACCGCGAAGCCGCAGGCCGCAAGCCCCAGCCACCAGCCGATCCCCGCCGGCCCGGCCGTGATCCCTGTGGCGTCGGCGACGACGGCGGCCACGAGCGGTCCCAGCGGCACCGCGCCGGCCCAGGCGGCCACCGTGAAAAACACCGCCAGCCAGCCCCAGGCGCGAAACCGTCCCTTGAAGTCGTCCCGCCGATGACGCCGCATGTAGCGCACCGCTCCCGCGACGGCGGCTGCGGCGAGCAGGCAGAGTTCCGCCAACCAGACCTGCACCGGCAAGCCGCCGCGGGGATCGAACGCGGCCGCCACGACGGCTAGCGAGCGAGCAAAGCGGCCCTCGGCCGCCGGCAGGAGCGGACGGTCGAAGAGCGGGCCGCTCACCGCCAAGGCGATCGCGCCGGCCATCGGCAGCAGAATCATCGTGGCCACGAGCCCGAGACCACCGAGCCCGACCGGCAATCGGGTTGCGACTGCCGGATGCTGCGTGGGATCGGCGGCATCCTCGTAGGGAGTCGCAGCGTTCGCCTGGCGGCCGCCCTGAGCCTCGTCGGCAGGCTGCGAGCCGCTTGAACGAGTCCAGGAGGCCACCAGCCTACGGCGCTGGTCGCGGCGCGAAGAGGCACCCATGGCCATCCGACTCGATCGGCTCCTTCCGGTATCTGGCGAGACGCTCCGCGTCGCGCGCGGCGTCGGGTCAACCCAACGCCGCACCTGGGTTTCGTCCAGCGGGACCGGGAGGATTCACCCCCGGGTGCGATGCCCGAAGAGCAGGCACGGCTGGCATCTTCGTCAGACTCTGCCGCAGCGGCGCAACCCGCCGCGACCAGCGCCGTCCGCCGGAAACGCCCCGCTCATTTGCCGCTCGCCGGCCATCACGCTACGATCCGCTCGCTCGGGCGGAGGCATGTGCCCCTCCCGGTTCGCGCGGCTCACGGCCCTCCTGCCGCTTCCCGCCGCCCGGCTTGATCCCTTCGTTTTGGAGTCGCCCCGCCATGGCCTACACCCTGCCCGCCCTGCCTTACGCCTTCGACGCGCTGGAGCCCTCGATCGACGCCCGCACGATGGAGATCCATCACGACAAGCACCATGCCGCCTACATCGCCAACGTCAACAAAGCACTCGAGGGCCATGACGCGCTTGCCGCCCTTCCGGTCGAGAAGCTGATCGCCGACCTGGAGCAGGTGCCCGAGGCGATCCGCACGGCCGTTCGCAACAACGGTGGCGGCCACGCCAACCACGCGCTCTTCTGGACCTCGCTCGGCAAGGGCAAGGGGGGAACGCCGGCGGGCGGGCTCGGTGACGCGATCACGAGCGTGTTCGGCAGCTTCGACAACTTCAAGACGACCTTCAGCGACGCCGCCATGAAGCGGTTTGGCAGCGGCTGGGCCTGGCTCTCGCTCGACCCGCAAGGAAAGCTGCTGGTAGAGAGCACGGCCAATCAGGACAGCCCCCTGATGCACGGCAACAAGCCGCTCGTGGGCATCGACGTCTGGGAACATGCGTATTACCTGCTTTACCAGAACCGCCGAGCCGACTATGTCAACGCGTTTTTCAACGTGATCGACTGGGACGCCATCGGCCAGCGGTTCGCTCAGGCCCGCGGCTGACGGCGTAGCCCGAGACGCGACTTTTGCCG
>CAYVNX010000084.1:0-12264 GCA_964453165.1 uncultured Candidatus Kuenenia sp.
GAGCGCGAAAACTAGAATATGCCGAGTTGGTCGCGTGCCGCTTCGGTCATGCGGTCGGGCGTCCAGGGGGGATCCATCACGATGCGCACCTCCACGGCCGCGACGTCGGGCCGCTGGCCGAGCGCGCGTTTGGTGTCGGCGATTAACTGCGGACCTGCAGGGCAGGCGGGGCTCGTCATCGTCATGTCGATGGCGACATGATGTTGCGCCGCATCGTCTGCGGCTGGTGTGATCGTGACACCGTAGATCAGCCCGAGATCGACGATGTTCACGAAGAGTTCGGGATCTTTGACCTCTTTGAGAATTTCCCGGGCGGTTTCCTCGCAGAGGGGCCCAGTCGGGGCAAGGGAGGTGGCCTGGCTCGGCGTCACCGCTGCCGTTGATGCCGCCGTCGAGTGGGCTGGGGTGGAAGCGGAGGGGACGGTGTTCGGTTGTCCGAGGACTCCGGGGCCGTGGTCGAGCGGAGCTGCTCGGAGGCGCACCCACACGCCGCCGTCCTGCACCGCCGCCTCATGGCTGCGGGTGGGCCTCACGGCAGGCATCGTCAGAGCGGCACCGGTGCGAATGTCGAATTTGGCTCCGTGCCGGGGGCAGGAGATCTTGTGGTCGCGGAGTTCACCGTCGGCCAGCGGCCCGCCGTCGTGGGTGCAGACGTCGTCCAGGGCGTACCATGCGCCGTCGACGTGGAACAGGGCGATCATCTCGCCCTCGACCTCCACGAGCGTCTTGCCGGGATCCGGCACCTCGCCGACGTCGATCACCCGCGTGAAACCCTGCACTCCGCACTCTCCTCTCTCATGCGGCCTCGCGGCCGCGGTCAAAATCCTCGGCTCAAACCCTTGTGACTCGGTCGACACCGAAGGAGAGACGAGACGTTGCTGCGGGGGCAGGCGTCGGCCACTCGCTCAGGTCCGCCAGCTATCTGTCTGGCAATCATGCGATTCGCCGAATCCGGCTGCACACGGCGCGGGCCAGAGCCTCGCGGACCGCTGGAATCGTGATCCGGTCGAAGACCTGCTGGAAGAAGCCCGCCACGACGAGCCGGGCCGCCTCGTCGGCCGTGAGGCCGCGGGCCTGGGCGTAGAAGATCTGCTCGGCGTCCACGCGGCCGCTGGTCGCGCCGTGGGTGCAGCGAACGTCGTCAGCTTCGATCTCGAGACCCGGAATCGAGTCGGCACGCGACTCGTTGGAGAGCATCAAATTGTCGTTTCGCTGGTAGCCGTCGGTCTTCTGCGCGGCCTTGTCCACCTTGATCATGCCGCGCCAGACGAGCCGAGAACGGTCCTGCAGCGCGCCCTTGTAGAGCAAATCGCTCTTACAATCCGGAGCCTCGTGGTGCTGAAGCGTGTTGTAGACGAGGTGCTGCCGACCCTCGGTGAACATGACGCCGTTCACCTGAGCCTCGGCGCCACGGCCGACGAGGGCCACGTCTTGAGCGACCTGCGATACCCGGCTTCCCAGGGCGCCCAGCGTCCATTGCAGCCGACCCCGCTCCTGAATCACCGCCTTCTGCCTCGCGAAATGCCAGACCCCGGTGTTCCAATTCTGGAGGTTCACAACTCGGAGGAATCCGCCTCGGCCCACGACGATCTCCGTGCCGCCGCAATGAAATCCGCCAGCCGATCCGGCTGGGCCACCACCCGCCGTCTCGGTCAGGAGGGTGGCCTCTGCCCCTTCGCCCACGACCACGAGCACGTGCGACGTGTCCACGCCGCCGGGAGTCATCGCGGCCATCACATGGAGCGGGTCCGCGAGTTTCACGCCAGGGGGCACGTAGAGCACGGCGCTCGCCTGGTGAAACGCGGCATGGAGGGCGGCGAACCAGTCGCATCCGCCGTCGATCACCGAGAACCACCAGGGCTCGAGTTCACCAGCCAGTTCGGTAAGCACCTCCTCGGCAGGTCCGAACCGAACCCCTTGTGCGACCACCTGGGGATCGAGTTCGGCTCGGATCAGGTGGCCGTCGAGTGACGAGAACCGTCCGCAGAACCGCCCCCCGCCTCCGACCTGGCAGGATTCGTCTGGAAAGCACTCGACCGCTCCGTCACCGGCCTCGATCGCCGCCGTGAGCAGTCCCGCGGGTGCCTCCATCGACAACGGCCGCTGCCGGAGCCCCCAGGCCCCGGGACGGAAGGCCCGGATGTCGGTTCGCATCCAATTCTCACTGCGACGATCCGGCAGCCCCAGGCTCTGAAGCCGAGCGAAGGCGGCCCGTCTCCGCGAGAGAACCCAGGCGGGTTCCCGGCCACCGGTCACGAGGGAATCAAAGCCGTCGGCATCGAAACCGGAGCCCGCGGGAGCAGCGAGAGAGGGAGCAGTCGTCATGGATGGGTGGGGCAAGCGGTGGTGAGGCGGGGGTGCGAGGCAGCGGCAGGCGAACTCAGCCCACCGAACCTTCCATCTGGAGCTGGATGAGTTTGTTCATCTCGACGGCATACTCCATCGGCAGCTCTTTCACGAGCGGCTCGATGAAGCCGCCCACGATCATGGCGCTGGCCTCGGCTTCGGAAAGACCGCGGCTCATCAGGTAGAAGAGCTGCTCTTCGCCGATCTTCGAGACGCTCGCTTCGTGGCCGATCGAAACGTCCTGTTCCTCGATCTCGATGTAGGGATAGGTGTCGCTCCGGCTCCGGTCGTCGAGGATCAGGGCGTCGCAGACCACACTCGACTTGCTCTTCACCGCCCCGGGCTCGACCTTGACAAGGCCGCGGTAGCTGGCCCGTCCACCGTTCTTGGAGATGCTCTTGGAGACGATGCGTCCGCTGGTATTGGGAGCGGCATGCACGATCTTCGCGCCGGCGTCCTGGTGCTGACCGGCGGAGGCGAAGGCGATCGAGAGAATTTCACCTCTGGCCCCTGGTTCCATCAGGTACACGGCCGGGTACTTCATCGTCAGATGACTGCCCAGGTTGCCGTCGATCCACTCCATCAGGGCTCCCTCGTAAGCCATGGCCCGCTTGGTGACGAGATTGTAGATGTTGTTGGCCCAGTTTTGGATCGTCGTGTAACGGCAGCGGCCATGCTTCTTGACAACGATTTCAACGACGGCCGAGTGCAGGCTCTCGGTCGAATACATCGGGGCCGTGCAGCCCTCGACGTAATGCACCTGGGCTCCCTCGTCGACGATGATCAGTGTCCGCTCGAACTGCCCCATGCTTTCGGCGTTGATCCGGAAGTAGGCCTGGAGCGGAAACTCGATCGAGACGCCCTTGGGAACGTAGATGAACGAGCCACCCGACCAGACGGCGGAATTGAGCGCGGCGAACTTGTTGTCGGATGGGGGGATGATCGTGCCGAAATACTCCCGCAACAGGTCGGGATGCTCGCGGACCGCCGTGTCGGTGTCGGTGAAGATCACGCCCTTTTTGGCGAGATCTTCCTGGAGCGAACCGTAGACGACCTCGCTCTCGAACTGCGCCTTCACACCCGCCAGAAACTTCCTCTCGGCCTCCGGGATCCCGAGCCGGTCGAAGGTCTGCTTGATGGCGTCGGGCACCTCCTCCCACGTCTTGCCCTGATGCTCGGCGGGCTTGAGGTAGTAGTAGATGTCTTGGAAGTCGACGCCGATTCGGCCTCCCCAGGAGGGCATCGGCTTCGATTCGAAGATCGCGAGCGACTCCAGGCGGAAGTCCCGCATCCAGGCAGGCTCCCCCTTCATCTCCGAAATCTGGGTGACGATCTCCGCGTCGATTCCCTTGCGGGCCTTGAACACGGCCGGGGAGTCAGTGCGAAAGTCGTACTTGTTGATCTCGCCGAGGGCTTCGCTCGTCGAGCCTTCCAGTCCAGTCGCCATCGCCGTCTCCTTTGTTCCGGATCGTGAAAGTGGGTCCGCAGAACCCCCGTCAGGTGGTCGCCGCTTCGGCCTTGGAATCCTCGAGCGCTCGCTCGACCGCGGCCGCTTCCGGATAGGCCGCCCGGATCCGCTCGTAGCCCCGCTTGTGCAATTCGGCCGCCAGCTCTGGTCCGCCCGACTCGACGATCCGGCCGCCGAGCATCACGTGCGTCCGCAGGGGCACGTTGTGCTCCAGCAGTTGTTCATGGTGAGTGATGATCAGGATGCCCATTTGGTCGCCGCCGATGCGGGCGATGCTCTGGCTCGCAAGGCGGACGGCATCGGCATCGAGACCGCTGTCGGTCTCGTCAAGAATCGCGAACCTCGGCTGGAGCATGGCCAGTTGAAGAATCTCGGCCCGCTTCATCTCGCCACCCGAGAACCCGTCGTTGACGTACCGCCGCGCGAAATCTGAATCCATCGAGAGTTCGGCCATCTTCGCCTTGAGTTCTCCACGAAACTCCTTCATCGGCATCAGATCTTCCCCCTCCTTGCGGTCGGGATTGCGGACGTTCGTGACGGCGTGGCGGAGGAATTCGGCCAGCCGGACGCCTGGGATTGCCATGGGCCGCTGAAAGGCGAGAAAGATGCCGTGCCGTGCCCGCTCATCAGGCTCCATCGCGAGGACGTCGTGACGGGTGCCGTCGGCGTCGACGATCTCAATCGAGCCCTCTGTCACCTCGTAGCCGGGATGCCCCATGATCGCGTAGCCGAGCGTGCTTTTGCCCGACCCGTTGGGACCCATCAACGCGTGGGTTTGCCCGCGGCCGATCTCGAGATCGACACCCCGGAGGATCTCCTGTCCATCAACGCTGACATGGAGGTTCTGGATGACGATCCTGTCTTGCGGTTGGCTCATACTGGCGGGTTCCTGCAGGCGGCGGGAAGAGGTGGCGGGACGGAAGGGTTGGAAGATCAGCCCGTGAGTTTCTGGTGGTCGAACACCAGGTCATCGGCGGCAACGGCCGGCGACACGTAGCCCGAGTGGTGCGGCACAGGCAGTTCGTCGGCCATCTTGCCGACGCCATCTTTCCGCTTGGCGATCCGCTGGCCGAGAATCTTGTCTTGAATCCGCATCAGACCCTCGAGCAGACTTTCGGGCCGCGGTGGACAGCCGGGCACGTAGACGTCTACCGGCACCACGAGGTCGACGCCCTTGACCACGTGATAGCCCCATTTGAAGTAGGGGCCTCCGCCCGTCGTGCAGGCGCCCATGGCGATGACGAATTTGGGGTCGGGCATCAGGTTGTAGAGCCGTCGCACCCGACTGGCCATCTTGTACGTGACCGTGCCGGCCACGATCATCAGATCAGCCTGCCGGGGGGTGGCCCGGAACGCACCGGCTCCGAACCGGTCGAGGTCGTAGCGACTCGCCCCGGCCGCCATCATTTCGATCGCACAGCAGGCGAGCCCAAACGTCATCGGCCAGATGCTTGACTGCCGGGCCCAGTTGATCGCCTGTTCGACCGTCGTCAGAACCAGATTTTCCTCGAAGCGGCCTTCGATCCACGGTCGGCCACCTGTGGCGTGGGGAACATTCGGCGGCTGAAGGGTGGTGACGGGCATGGAAGCGACTCCGGTGAGGTGGCGTGTGACTCGTAAAACTGTGATTTTTTCCGATCAACCGTGCGGCATTCGAAGCGTTAACCCTCGGGCGTGCAAGCCCCGCTTCTCTCCGTGTTCGCCACGAACAGGCAGGCGGTGCCTCCATCGAGCCGGCAGTCGGTCAACTGGACCGGACTCCCGACCAGTTCCTGAAGCATGAGTCGTTCCGCCGCGCAAATCCCGCGGTCTTCCTCTGCGAGGTCGGGAAAAGGACAGGAACGGGTGATCAAAACCGGAAGCGGCGAGTGCTCCACCGAGCAGCTGATCTCCCGCTCGCGGAGCGCCGCTGCGATGCTCTCTAGTCGGTCGACAGGGGCCTGCCCTGTGACCCGGTCGCGGTACCGTTCAGCCATCGCCGATCCGATCCGAGCCAGCAAGCCCGTACGGACGGCAGGATCCCGGATGCCGCGGAGTTCCCGCCACAAGGCGACCGCCAGATCCTTGAAATTGTCTCCGCCCACCCGCCGGCCGGCGGCGGTGAGGCTGTACGAGTGCGACGGCCTGCCCCGCGGTTTCGCCACGGTCACCCGCTCGACGAGACCGGCTCCCATCAGCCGGTCCAGCCGTTGCCGGACGGCCGTCGCCGTGACTCCGAGGCCAGCCGCAAGTTCGCCGACCTCGAGGGCCGGCTGCAGCCGCAGCAACTCGATGACGGCGTTGTCTGTCGCACGCGGTTCTGGATGTTCCTCGGGCCGATTCATACTCTGAATATAGACGAGTTCGGTTTTTTGACAATGATTGGTGAGCAAAATCCGGGAGCATTGCCATGAGAGCCACTCCGGGGCACAAGCCCCCGCTGACCGATAGCGGCTGGTTTTGGGCAGCCTGCTTCGCGTTCATGGCCCTGGTGGGCCTGGCGGTGATCGGCCCCAAATGGGATTGGCGGCAACGTCAGCTCGAGGGGCGGTTTCTCGGTCGCGAGCAGGCGGCCGTGGAGCGTGCGCGTCGCGGGGCGGGCCTCGCTCCCGTCGATCTCGCCGAGACAGCGGTGGAGCGAAACACGGCGGCCCCGGGCCGAATCGTACCGCAGTGGTCGCTCGTCACGCTGGCCGCCGCCGGCCTCGGCGTGTCGTGCGGGATGCTCTGGCGGGAACGCCGGCCACGGCCAGAAGGATGAGGGGGGCGAGCAGGCCAAGGCCCTGGGGTTCCGGAACCGGGTGATTAGCGTACGCGAGCGCATCGATCGTGAGCGTCGCCACGTTGCCGGTCGAACTCAGCCCGTTGAACATGAAGGCATCGACGGCGATCCCGTCCCCGAGGCCGGCCTTGGGGAGTCCCGCGTGGGAGAGGCTGCCGTCGATCCAGAGGTCCCACGTGTTCGCGGCGAGTGACCGTCCACGGTAGGAGACTGGAGCGCCGGAGTTGTTGCCGTAGATCGTGAGTTGGTAATTCGTGTTTTGCGACAGCTCCGGCACGTTGGTAGTGAGCCAATTGCCGCTGGAAGAGAGGCGGCTGGTGGTCAGGCTGCCACCGCTGCCGAAGTCCCAGCGGAGTCCTGCGAACACCTCGGCCGTCACGAACGACGTGTTGTTGCCGAAACTCGCGCCATTCCCGGCCAGGAGATACCAGGAACCGCTCGCCCCGCCGCCGAACTCGAGCGAGGCGTCGATCGTGACCAGCACGCGGCCGTCAAAGCCGTCGATCGAGAACTTGTTGACCGACGTGCTGGAGGGGGCCGTTGCCTCGAGCACCGAGCCACCACCGGAATTCACGAGGGCGAACTGCCCTCCGCCAGTGCCGATTCGCACCCGAGCGACTCCGCCATCCGCCGGTGGCGGCGGTAGAAACTCGGTGCTCTCGCCGGTGGTGAAGCTGCCGGTGGCCTGGCCGAAGTCGTAGTTCCAGACCGTTTCGGCTGAAGCCGATGAGGCGATGGCGGCCGCTGCCACCAGGGCCGCGCGGCATCCTGCGACCGATCGTGCCGTCATGAAGCGGATCCTCCAAGGGCCGGCGTGCGAGCGAACGCTCTGACGCCGTCATTCCAGGGAACCTCGCTGCCGCGGCTGTCCGATGGCTTCCATGCAGTTCCTCACGGAAGGAGGGGGCCCGAAAAGGGCGGCCTCTCCCTCCGTCGAGGAAGCCGACGACGGCAGCCTAGCCAGACGCCGCGCCGGGCTCAAGAATTCGGTCGTCGCCGCGCGTGGTCTCCGCCCGTGCGGCTCACGGTGCGAGCCGCACGATCGTCCAGCATCCGTTGGCGTCACGGCGATAGACGAGCCGGTCATGAAGCCGGCTCGGGCGGCCCTGCCAGAACTCGATCTGGTCGGGCTCGAGGCGGAAGCCACCCCAATGCTCAGGCCGGGGGATCAGCGTGTCGTCGGGAAAGGTCTCCCGCTGCTTGGCGAAGAGTTCTTCGAGCGCCGCGCGGCCCGCGATCACTTGGCTCTGCGGCGAACTCCAGGCGCCGAGCCGCGAACTGCTCGGCCGGCTGGCGAAGTAGGCGTCGGACTCGGCCGCGGAAACGCGGGTCCCCCGGCCTTCGATCCGGACCTGCCGCTCGAGATCGGCCCAATGAAACGTCAGCGCCGCCCAGGGATTGACGGTGAGTTCCCGGCCCTTGCGGCTCTCGTAATTGGTGAAGAAGCAGAAGCCGCGGGCGTCGAAGTTGCGCAACAAGACGACTCGTGCCGAAGGCCGCCCATCGGCGGCGACCGTGGAGAGCGTCATCGCTTCCGGCTCGGAAATCCCGGCCGCCACGGCCTCGTCGTACCAGCGGGAGAACTGGCGAATCGGGTCGTGGTCTGCCGTGGTCTCGTCGAGCGCCCCTCGTTCATACTCTTTCCGAGCGTGTGTAGCCCTCGATTCCATCATGCGAGCTCCTGAGCGGTAACCGGCCCGAGCAAACGGTTGCTTGCCCGCGTCGCAGTCGGGTGGTTCACTGGGGAAGAGTAGAGCCTGAAGCCGCGGGGAGTATCCATTGAGGGCGTTGCATCTGCGGGGATACCTGGTCGCCGCGGTGGCGGTGCTCTGGAGCCAGGCGGTCGGAGCCCAGCCCCTGGCCTTTCCGGGAGCCGAGGGGTTTGGCCGATTTGCGACCGGGGCTCGGACGAATCTGGCGAGCGCCAGCGTCTACCATGTCACGAATCTCAATCCGAGTGGGGCCGGCTCGTTTCGCGACGCGGTCAGCCAGCCGAACCGGTTCGTGGTGTTCGACGTTGGCGGGATCGTGACGCTCGCCCCCACCGATCCGGCGATCGTGGTCGCCAGCAATGTGACGATCGCCGGCCAGACCGCACCGGGCAACTTCGTGGTCTACGGCAACCGGGTGAGCTATTCGGGGGCGAATAATTCCATCACCCGGTACCTCGGGGTGCACAAAGGGCAGGCGGGTTACCGCGAGGACGCCGTCACTGTGGCCAACGGTGCCAACATGATGTTCGACCACATGTCGGTCACCTGGGGTGTCGACGAGACGTTTTCACTCAACTGGGACGGCAAGGGCAACTCGATCGACCGGATCACGATCCAGGATTCGATCATCGCCCAGGGGCAGGATCGCCTCGGCCATTCGGCCGGCGGCCTGATGACGCTGCCGCAAGGAGGGCGGTTCAGCGTGATTCGCAGCGTGTTCGCCGACAACGTCACCCGTAACCCCAAGGTGCGGGGTGACAACGAGTTCATCAACAACGTGGTCTACGGCTGGGAGACTGCCGCCTACATCATGGGCGACACCACCTCGATGAATTCCAACGCCAACGTGATCGGAAACTACTTCATCGAAGGACCGATCAACGGTGGCAGCCCGTTCACCGGCGGCACGGCGAACTTTCGCATCTATGGGGCCGACAATTGGGTCGATCCCGACCGGGACGGTGTGCTCGACGGCACCCGGGTGACGAGCTACCCGGGAGCGACCGTCGTGACCAGCCCGCACGCCTTTCCGACGACATCGGCCATGCCGGCGGCGGCCGCGGTCGATTACGTGATGGAACATGCCGGGCTGTCGATCGTGCGAGACGTGGTCGACGCCCGCATCATGCAGGAAATCGCCAGTTACGGAACCCTCGGCGGCGTGATCCAGCGGGAGACCGATCTGTTTCCGAACTACGGCACGAACCCGCAGTACCTCCAGCCCCGCGGCCGGCTGCCCGACGCCGACAACGACGGCATCGCCGACGGCTGGGAACTCGCCCACGGCCTGAATCCCGCGAGCGGCAGCGACTGGAAGGGCCTGACGCCAGCCGGCTACACCTGGCTCGAAGAATATGTCAACGAGTTGGGGGCGGTGGGAACCGCCGTTGCGTCCACGGGTGGGGCCTGGGCGGCGGCCGGCACCTGGAACGGCCCGCTGCCCAGCCTGGCCGACGACGTCTCCGTAAACGGTACCGTGAGCCTGCCGGCAGGCTCACACGGTTTCGCCCGGCGGCTGGAGGTTGCCGGCGGCGTGCAGGTGACCAACGGCACGCTCGACGTCTTCGACACCGCGAAGATCAACCGGGGGACCCTGCTGGTCAACGGCGGCACGGCCAGCTTCGGGAGGCTGCAACTTGGGTCCGCCGGCCAGGCTGCGTCGCTCGTGCTTTCGAGCGGCGGAACGCTGCAGACGGGGCCGATCGTGGTCGCCGTTGGCACCACGACCTTCGCCTGGAACGGGGGCACGCTGCGGCCGACGGTCGCCGGAACCATCACACTTCCGGCCACGCTCTCCACCACCGACTGCACGCTTGCGACGGGAAGCCTGGATGTCGTCTATTCCGGGCGGCTCGCCGGGAGCGGCGGGTTGGTGAAGACGGGTGCCGGGAAGGTGACGCTCGCGGGCTCCAATTCCTATGCCGGCGGCACGGTCCTCGATGGCGTGCTTCGGCTCACCAACTCGGCGGCCGCCGGCACCGGCCCGATTCGGATCGCATCGGCTGGCGGCATGGTCCACCTGGCCAACGGTGTGACCCTCTCGAATCCGATGACCACCGACTATTCGTTCGAGGTGCTCGATGTGCCTGATGCCAATGCAGCGGCCACCCTGGCCGGCAGCCTCGCCGGCGTCGGCTCGCGCCAGGTCCGGCTTCGCACGACCGGGGCCGACGCAACGCTGACGGTCACCGGCAGCATCACGGCCGACTTCGGTTTCTACCTCAGCGAGGGCAATCTGATCGTGGCGGGCGACGGCTCGATCACAGGGGGGAGGGGAGCGGCGGTGGGCCGGAATAACTCCGTCAGCCTCACACTCCGGGACAATGCGCGGTTCGACGTCGGCGGCTTCTCGCTGGGGGGCACCCGGGCGATGCCGACCGGAATGATCACGGTCCGGGACGCCGCCGCCCTCTCCACCGGGGCTGCGACGCTCGACCTGCTGTCGACTTCGTCGACGACGTCGTTCAGCGAACTCAATCTCGACGGCGGCACGACCACCGTTGGCGGCTTTCTCAAGACGTCGGCGGGGGCGACGCAGACCTCGGAAATCGACTTCAACGGCGGCCTGCTGCGGTACGGCGGGACGGCGGCCAATCCGGCGTTTCTGCCGGCTCTGACCGGCCTCTCCGGTACCGTTCAGGGCGGCGGCGTGAGGATCGACGATGCCGGCCAGGCGATTCGGATCTCGCTGCCGCTGCTGCACGATCCCGCGGTCCCAGGCCTCGATGGCGGACTCGTGAAGACCGGCACCGGCACGCTCACCCTGGCTGGGGTCAACACCTACACCGGCGGCACGACCGTGTCTGCCGGCGTGCTCGAGGTGGCCCACACTGCGGCCGTCGCCCAGAGCCGCGTGACGGTCGGAACCGGGGCGACGCTACGTGTGGCCGACGGGGTTGTCCTGAAGAGCCCCGGCGTGGTGCTCGCCGGTGGCACGCTCGACACGCGGGTTCTCTCCGTCGACCCGCTGGCGGGCATTGCGTCGCTGGTGATCGAAGCCGGCGGCCTCGCCGGCTCGACCAGCCTGGCGATCGGACCGCACGGCGTCGCCTCGCTCCCGAGGGACACACGGGTCTCCGTCGCGGTGGGGTCCCTGGCGGTGGACCAGGCTGCCTCGGGGCGCCTCGACCTGGGAGCGGGGCGGATCGTCGTCGGTGCCGGCGGCATCTCGGCCGCTGAGCTCCGGGCTGATCTGGTCGCGGGCCGTGCCGGCGGAAGTTGGACCGGGCTGGCGGGAATCACCTCGACCGCGGCCGCCGCCACCGGCGGCACCCGTACCGTCGGATACCGATTCCATCAGGATGGCTCGACGACCGTGTCGTACGCCGCCGCCGGCGATGTCGATCTGAGCGGCGCTGTGGACGTGTTCGATCTCGTCTCGGTGAATGGAGCAGGAGCCTATGGCACCGGCTCCGTGAGCACCTGGCAGGCGGGGGATTTCAACTACGACGCGGTTACCAACGTGTTCGACCTCGTTGCCGTCAACACCGGGGGGGCCTATGGCCGTGGCGGCTACTGGCCTGCCGCTCCCTCGGCCAGCCTGACCGCGACCGTGGTGCCAGAGCCGACGCTCGGGGCGGGGGTCGCGGTGGCACTCGCCGCAGTCGGCTGGACGGTCTCCCGGACCGCGGCCGGGCGTCGTTCATCACGGCTCAGCCGATGATCGACCTGCGGCGGGCCAGGTAGTCCCAGACCACGAATCGGCCCAGATCACCGGCGGCGGCGAACGCCACCCGTCCCTTGGCGGTCTCCGCGAGCCGGTAGGCGAATTGGATGTCGGCGGTGGTCTGTGACCAGCCGGCGATCAGGAAGGTATTGATCGTGATGCCGTCCCGGCGACACGCCTCGGCCTCACGGAGCGTGGCCTCTTCGGTTCGTCGGTGGGGCGGGTAGAGGAGATAGAGTTCGCTGCCCTCGAAGTGGGCCGTCGGCAAGCCGTCGGTGATCAGGATCACCTGGCGGTTGGGCGTGTCCTG
>CAYVNX010000085.1:0-12074 GCA_964453165.1 uncultured Candidatus Kuenenia sp.
CTGGGGGTGGTCGTGTCGGCGAATCCGGCCGATGAGAACGAGCCGGTGGCCCACATGTATGTGCCCGTCAAGGATCTTGCCAAGCTGCTCGACGTGTTCAAAGGCATGACCGGGCCGACGCAGCAGGTCGGCGACAAGCGGGTGCTCGCGCTGCCCAACGGCATGCGACTGGAAATTGCCGAACGCAACGGCTGGGCGGTGCTCGCACCCCAAGGCAGCGCGGCCGGCCTGGCCGCTCCCGAGGAGATCATCGCCGAACTCGTGAAGGATTTCTCGATCGGCGTGCGGCTCTTCCCGTCGGCCATGCCCGAGGGCATGCGGGAGCGGGTGCGAAGCATGGCCGAAGAGGCGGTCGAGCGAGCCGCCGAGCAGGGGCAGCAGGTCGACCCAGCCGCCCTGGCGCTCGGACTCAAGAGCCTCGAAACGGTCGAGACAATCACCTTCGGCGTGGCGATCGACGAGCCTGAAGAGCGGGTGTTTCTCGAGAGCCGCACGGTGATGGTGCCGGGCTCTCCAGCGGCGGCAGGCTGGTCGGCCGCCGCCAAGAGCGATGCCGGCCTGGGACTGCCAGCGGCCGCCGACGGGAAGCCGGCCGCCGCGCGGGCCCACTACACCCAGGACATCCACGAGGCCAATCGGCTGGCGATCGAAGCCACGCTCGTGCAACTCCTGCCCGCAGGCACCGGCGACCCGATCACCGACTCTCTCTTTGGCATCGTCCAGGATCTCGCGGGGGCGATGCTCGACGCCGGCGGGCTCGACGCCGGCCTGATCGTCGACACGAGCGCGGCCGACGGCGACCATCCCCTGCCCGCCGTCACGCTTTCGGCCCACATCAAGGACGGCCCCGCTCTCGAGAAGCAGGTGAAGAATCGACTCGGCCGCGAGGGCTCGCTCCCCCGCGAGGCGACCGCCAGGTTCGACGTGGGCAAGGAGGCCGGGGCCAATCTCCATGAGATCGCGATCGACATCTCGGGCCTGCCGCAGGCCCAGGTGCTGGGCGACACGCTCGTCGCCACGCTCGCCGTCGCCAACGACCGGGCCTATCTGCTGATCGGCGGCGATGCCAAGAAACAGCTCGCAGCCGCCACCGCCGCCGGCAAGCAGCCGGCCGCCGCCAGCAAGCCGCTGGCCGGGATCGACCTCTCGGTCGCCAGCCTGCTCGGGTATGCCGCCCGGATGAGCGAACGCTTCAATCCCGAAGACCCTGCCGGCGAAGCCCTGGCGCGGGTTGCGGCCGAGGTCGCCGACAAGCCGGCCACGCTCGTCACCCTGCTCGTGCGGCCGATCGAACGCGGCGGTTCGATTCGGCTGGCGGTCGATGCCGGAGCGCTCGAGGCGATCTCGTCGGCCGTTACGGTTCAGAGCATCACGACCCAGCAGTTCGAGGGCGCCCTGCCCCCGGGCGTTCCGGCCCTCGCCCCGTGAGCGTCTCCCGCACACGCACCCCGTCTTCGGCCTTCCCAGAAGGCGGAGGGCTTGCCCGTGCCGATCGAGCGGCGTAGGAAACCGAGCGGAGTCACGATGGTGAAGCGAGGTTTCCTCCGAGTGAGCGGACGGCAGGATGCCGGCAGCGAGCGTCCGGCGAGATGGCACGGGCAAGCCCGGCCCACGCGATGAATCCCACCAAAGCCCCTGATGAGTTCCCTCTCATGACCACACCCCTGCTCGACGCATCCCGGCTCGTTCGCCGGGAGATCGCCGGTGTCTCCGTGGCCGATTTAGCCCGCCAGCACGGCACTCCGCTGTACGTCTACGACGCCGACATGATCCGCCGGCGGTGCCGCGACCTCGCGGCGTGGGACACGATTCGGTTCGCCCAAAAGGCCTGCTCCAACCTGGCGGTGCTCGATCTGATCCGTCGCGAAGGGGTGCTCGTCGATGCGGTGAGTACTGGCGAGATTCATCGGGCCCTGGTTGCCGGCTATGAGCCGCATGCCGCTCCGGGAACCGCCTCGGCCGACGCCCTGCCCCCTGCCCATCCGATCGTCTACACCGCCGACATCTTCGACCGAGAGGCCCTCGACACGGTCGCCCGGCTCGGAATCCACGTCAACTGCGGCTCGGCCGACATGCTCGAACAGCTCGCCGAGCGGGTGCCCGGCGCGGCCGTCACGCTCCGGGTCAATCCCGGCTTCGGTCACGGCCACAGCCAGAAGACCAACACCGGCGGCGAAGGCTCGAAGCACGGCATCTGGCACGAGGAGATCCCCGAGGTGCTCCGCCGGGCCGAGTGGGCGGGGCTCTCGGTGAGCGGCCTCCACATGCACATCGGCAGCGGGGCCGACCTCGCCCACCTCGCCGAGGTGGCCGGCGCGCTTGAACGGATTGCCCACGAGATCGGCCGCTCGCTGACGACGATCTCGGCCGGCGGCGGGCTGCCCGTGCCCTACAAGCCCGATGAACAGCATGCCGACCTCGGCGGCTACTTCACGCTCTGGGACGCCGCTCGCAAGCGGCTCGAGGACCGCTTCGGCCACCGTCTCCGGCTCGAGATCGAGCCGGGCCGCTACCTCACGGCCGAAGCGGGCTCGGTGGTGACGGAGGTGCGAGCCGTGAAGCGGCAGGGCTCCCGGAAATACGTCCTCGTCGACGCCGGCTTCAACACGCTGGCCCGGCCGGTGCTCTACGGCTCCTACCACCCGATGAGCCTCTGCCCGGCCGCCGGCGGCGAGCCCGCCGGGATCGAGGAGGTCGCCGTGGGGGGCCCGTTGTGCGAATCGGGCGACATCTTCACCCAGTCCGACGGCGGCTACGTGGCCACTCGGCCGCTGCCCTCGGCGTCGGTGGGCGACCTGCTCGTGATCGAGATCGCCGGCGCGTATGGCTTCGTGATGGCCAGCAACTACAACTCGAAGCCGCTTCCTGCTGAGGTGCTGATCGACGGGGGCTCGGCCCGCCTCGTCCGCGCCCGGCAGACGCCCGAAGACATCGTTCGCGGCGAGACCGTGTAGCCGCGAGCAGGCCCAGACACCCTCCCGCCCGGCCTCAGCCTGCGGCGGCCTTGAGTTCGGCGAGATGCTGGGCCGTGTTCACCAGCCGTTCCCAGTTCTTCTCGACGTATTCCGGCGGGCCACCGATCTGGGCCACCACCTGAGCCACGTCCTCGGTCGGCACCATCTCGATCGCATCCCAAGGGCAGACCTTCAGGTCGTAGGGATTCGATTTCTTGCCCGGGATGTGCACGCAGACCTCGCAGCCCACGCACCGTTCGATGTCGATCTCGCACCAGCTCTGGAGGTTGTGGAACTGGTCGTATTGCTGCACCTTGACGATGCAGTCGACGGGGCAGACCTCGAGGCAACTCTCGCAGCCAGTGCAATTGTCGGCATTGATGACCGCGAGTTCCTTGGGCAGCTTTTTGCGGGGACCTGCTTTTGCCATGGTGGGATTGATCGGCGTGGAGGGAAAGAGTTCTGGAGTTCTCTTATGGTAGCCGCCGCATCCCGACCGGCCAAACCACGGCGGCCGGGGCCGGCTCAGGCCGCGCGGCTGGGGGTGGCGGGCGGGTCGAAGGCGTAGCCAAACCGCTCGATGTCGGCTGCGAAGGCCTCCGCCACCCGGATGGCGAGGGCGGGCGTGTAGTGGTCGCGATAGTCGCCGCGGACAGTCGCGTTGACCCGGGGCAGGGTCGCCTCGATCCCGATCCGGCCGCAGATGGAGGCGAAGTCGGTCGCCAGCGATTCATACCGGCCCACGTAGTCGACGAGCAGCCGGCCCCTGCGGTCGCAGAGCATCGCCGCCTGGTGGAGCTGGGCCCGGCGGATTTCGTATTCCACGTAGTCACCGAACGTCGGCAGGCGGCAGACCCGCCGGCTGCGGCGGTGCTCGGGCTTGCTCTTGAGAAAGTGGTAGGAGGAGACGAGCAGATCCCAGGGGTTGCGGACAAACGCAAATTTGAAGAGCCCCGAGAAGACGTCGGCCGGCAGCCAGGCTTCGAGCACCCGGGCGGCCACGTGCGGCCGAAACTTCTTATACCGCCAGGGAGCCAGGTGGTTGACGTGGATGCCCGCCGCGGCGAGGACGCGGTTGGCCCAGTAGCCGTTCACGTCGTCGGCATGGGGCTTGAGCGCGAGGAAGACGCTGCTGCCCGCCGTCTTGGGCACGTGGATAAAGGCGAAGCGGCGAGAGTGGGAGATCAGCATCGACGGGCCCGGCCGAGGAGGTCGGAGGGTCGCAGATCACCCGCGGCCAGGCCAGAGCGGCTTCGACCGGCTCGGGGCAACGCCTTCGCACCGGCTCGGGGGCGGCAAAAGTCGCGTCGCGGGCGAGGATACGCCCCAATGCTCCGCGAGCGTTCGCCGACCCCCGCGCCATGGGGCAACGCTGCCGCACCGGCTCGGGGGCGACAAGCGTCGCGTCATGAACTCGACGCTTGCACGTCGATAAGTACGCATGTACAGTACGCAGACGCTTCCGGAGCCATCTCATGCTGCCCCGCCCCGCCGACTGCCACGACGAGACCTTCATCGCCCAGGTGCGGCTGTCCTGCGTACCGGGCGTGGGAGGGCGTCTGCGGCAGTTGCTGCTGGAACGGTTCGGCTCGCCCCAGGCCGTGTTTGCCGCGAGCCCGAAAGAGATTTCCGGGATCGGTCGCATTGGCCAGAGCATCGCCCAGGCGATTCCGGAGTTGGCCCGCTCATCGATTGCCGAAGAGGTGATCGCCCTCTGCCAGGCCGAGGGTGTGCGAATCATCATCGAGGGCGCCGACGACTATCCCGGGCTCCTGGGCCGGATCCACGATCCACCGGGTGTGTTGTTCGTGCGGGGAGGGTTCGAGCCGTGCGACGCGCTCGCCGTGGCGATCGTCGGGGCCAGGCATGCCACCGCCTACGGCCGGCGTGTTGCCAGCCAGTTGGCCGGCGGTCTGGCGCGGGCCGGCTACACGGTGGTCAGCGGGCTGGCCCGGGGCATCGATGCCGCCGCCCATCGCGGAGCCCTCGACGCGGGCGGCCGCACGATCGCCGTGCTTGGCTCCGGGGTGCTCGAGGTCTACCCGCCCGAACATGCCGGCCTGGCGACCGAGGTGATTCGCCAGGGGGCTCTCGTGAGCGAGGCGCCGCCGCGGGCTTTTCCCCAGCGGGGCTCGTTTCCCAGCCGCAACCGGATCGTGTCGGGACTCGGGCTGGGGACGGTCGTCGTGGAGGCCGCCGACCGGTCCGGGGCCCTGATCACGGCCCGGCTGGCGGGTGAGCAGGGCCGGGAGGTGTTCGCGGTGCCGGGGCCGATCGATAGCCGGATGTCGCGGGGCTGCCACGGGCTGATCCGCGACGGGGCGAAGCTCGTCGAGAGCGTCGACGACATCCTCGAGGAACTCGGGCCGCTGTTCGAGACCGCGATCGCGGCCGATGGCCGGGAAGTGCGATCGCCGGCCGAGCTCCAGCTCGACGACCTCGAACAGTCGGTGCTCGGCGCGGTAGATGGCCTGACAGCCGACCCTTCCAACACCGCTCGGAGCGCGAGCATCGACGACGTGGTCGCCGAATCGGGCCTGGCGGCCTCGCGGGTGCTCGCCGCGATCGGCGTCTTGGAAATGCGGCGAATTCTCCGGCGGCTGCCCGGCAACCGCGTGGGCCGGACATGATCCCCGGCTGAAACGGGTCGTTCGCGATCCGCCCTTCTCCGTCTGTCGCTTCCTCCGTAGAATCGGGCCCATGGATACAGCTCTTTTTCACCGCGCCGAAGCGCTCAGGGCCCGACTGCTCCAGCTGCGGGACTCTCTTTGACTGGGACGGACGCAAGCAGTCTGCCGCCCGGCTCGAAGCCTCGATGAGCGAGGCCAATTTCTGGAACAACTCCGACAAGGCCCAGGCCACCGTGGCCGAGCTGAAAGGGGTGAATTCCGTCCTCAAGCCGCTCGAAGAGGCCCTGGCCGCGGGCCGGGATCTCGAGGCGCTCGAGGAGCTCGCCCGTGAGGACGAGTCGCTCGAAGCCGAGCTGACCGTCGAGACCGACCGGTTGGAGAAACTGCTCGACGCGCTGGAGCTGACGTCGCTCCTCTCCGGTCCGCACGATTCCTGCGATGCGCTCGTATCGATCAACGCCCGCGACGGCGGCACCGACGCCAACGACTGGGCCGAGATGCTCCTGCGGATGTATTCCGCCTGGGCCTCGAAACACGATCTCACGATCGAACTGCTCGATCGGCAGGATGACGACGTGGCTGGCATCCAGAGCGCCACCGTGGCGATCCGCGGGCCGTGGGCCTACGGGTATCTCAAGGGTGAAACGGGCATCCATCGGCTCGTGCGGATCAGCCCCTTCAACTCCGAAGGCAAGCGGCAGACGAGCTTCGCCGCCGTCGACGTCTCGCCCGAGATCGCCGACGACGACACCGAGGTGGAGCTCAAGGACGAAGACATCCGCGAGGACGTCTTCCGTGCCAGCGGGGCCGGGGGCCAGCACGTCAACAAGACCTCGAGCGCCATCCGGCTCACCCACTTCCCCACGGGCATCGTGGTGCAGTGTCAGAACGAGCGAAGCCAGCACAAGAACCGGGCCACCGCGATCAAGATGCTCCGGGCCCGGATCGCCCGGCTGCAGGAGGAGCAGCGGGAAGCCGAGCAGGCGGCCCGCTACAAGGAGCAGCCCAAGACCGGCTTCGGCTCGCAGATCCGCAACTACTTCCTCCATCCCGACCAGCGGGTGAAGGACCAGCGGACCGGGCACTATGTGGGCAGCTTCCAGAGCGTGCTCGACGGCAATCTCGACGGCTTCTTCGACGCGTTTCTCCGCTGGAAGGCGGCCGGTTCTGCTCCGGCCGCTGACGACGACGGCTGAGATTCCCGGCCTTCGCTGGACCGTTCCAGCCCGCCGGGCTAGATTTGGCGTTTCAGGTCCTTGCGCAATACCACCCCCCGGAGAACCCATGGCGGAGAAGGAACAAGCACTGGAAGTCGAGGGTGTCGTCACCCAGGCCCTGGCCAACACGCGGTTCCGCGTGCAGATCACAGGCGGTCATATCGTCAACGCACACGTCGCCGGTCGGATGCGGAAGAACTTCATCCGAATCGTTCCCGGCGACAAGGTGAAGGTCGAACTCTCTCCCTACGATCTCACCAAGGGACGGATCACGTTCCGGGAACGCTGAAGATTCGGAGCCGTTCTTTCGGCTTCAGCGATCAACGGGTCTGGCCGATGGAGTGGCTCAGCAGGTGCTATTCCTGTGGCTCACTGCCTGAGTCGGCAGGACGCTCCGGCATGTCCGCCATGGGAGTCGCAGGCAACTCCGAGACGGTGGGTGGTTCACTCGCCGCAACCGAGGCTGGCTCGGATGCTGGAGTGGGCTGTGAGGCCATCGCTTCCGTGGTGGGCTCAGCCGCAGACTCGGCAGCCTCCGAGATAGGCTTCGCTTCCTGGCGTCGCTTCTTCTTCGGGGGTTCGACGGATGGCTCCGGCTCGGGCTGGAAGAATCGCTTCAAATCCCCGAAGGTGCGAAGAGGCTCGCGGCCCTCGCGCATCGCCGGCGAGAGGGGCTTCGACTCCTTGACCTTCTTCGCCTCGTAGACCCGCGGTTGCGGCTCGCGCGGTGGCCGTTCGCGGCCCCGGCCAGGCCCCCGGCCACGTGGCGGCCGCTGCTGCGATCCGGGCTGGCCCTCTCCTCCGGCCCGCGGCCCCGCAGGCTGGGGCTGACGGCCCGGCTCGCCGCCCTTGTCAGGACGTCGGCCGCGAGGCTCCCGCGACGTCTCCTTGCGGCCTTCCTTCCTCCGTTCCATAGCGTCCTGCTGCCGCTGCCGCTCGGCCGGCGAGAGCATGGTCAGAGCCACCCGGCGCCGGGCCTTATCGAGCTCGAGCACCCAGACCTTGACGATCTCGCCCACGCTGACCACGTCGTGCGGATCGCGGACATATCGCCCCGAGAGCTGGCTGATGTGCACGAGGCCGCTGTCGTGCATCCCGATGTCGACGAACGCCCCGAAGTCGACCACGTTGAGCACGGCCCCATGGAGCTCCATGCCCAGTTCGAGATCCTCGAGTTTGAGCACTCCCTTCTTGAAGAACGGCTCGGGCAGATCCTCGCGCGGGTCGCGACCAGGGCGGGTGAGCTGTTCGAGGATGTCGGCTAAGAGGAGCCGGCCAACCCCCAACTCCCCGGCGAGCGCTGCGAGATCAACGGCGGCCGCCTTGTCGGCCAGCGCCGCCGCCTGCTGCCGCGAGGTCAGGTCTGCGGGGCTCCCGCCAAGCCGCTCGAGCACCTTCGTCGCCACCTCGTAGCTCTCCGGATGGATCCAGGTGGCGTCGAGCGGATTGACTCCGTCGGTGATCTTGAGGAAGCCCACCGCCTGCACGAAGGCCGCCTCCCCGAAGCCTGGCACCTCGAGGAACTGCTGCCGCGACGTGAACGGACCGTGGGTCGTCCGCCACTCATGAAGATTGCGGGCCGTCGTCTGATTCAGACCGGAGACGTGCCGAAGCAGCGCCGGACTCGCCGTGTTGACGTCGACGCCCACGTAATTCACGCAACTCTCCACCACCGACTCGAGCGAGTCTCGCAGATGCTTCGCCTTGACGTCATGCTGATACAGGCCCACGCCGATGTTGGCAGGCTCGATCTTCACCAGTTCCGACAACGGATCCTGGAGCCTGCGACCGATCGAGACCGCGCTCCGAATCGCCGCCTCGTGGGCGGGGAGTTCTTCCCGGCCGTACTGGCTCGTCGAATAGACGCTCGCCCCGGCCTCGTTGACGATCACATAGCCGACGTCGAGCGCGGCCAGTTCACCGGCGACCAATTCCGCCACGATCGCCTCGGTTTCGCGGGCCGCTGCCCCGTTGCCCACCGCGATCACCGTGCTGCCGTGGGCCTGCACGAGTTCCACGATCCGCTTGGCCGCGGCGTCTCGCTTCTCTTGCTGGCCCACAACGTGGAGCACCGCATGCTCGAGCGGCGTGCCCCGCTCGTCGATCGCTACGGCCTTGCAGCCGCTCTTGAACCCCGGGTCGAGGGCCAAGACGCGACGACCCCGAACGGGTGGCTGAAGCAGGAGGTTGCGAAGGTTTCGGGCAAAGACCTCGACCGCGTGCGATTCGCAGAAGTCGGTCATCTCCCGGCGAATCTCGCGCTCGAGGCTGGGGAGCACCAGCCGATGGAGGGTGTCGCGGGCGCAGCCCCGCAGAAATTCGGCATGAGGATGGTCGCCGGGAACGAGCGTCTGCTCGGCCACGGCCTGCAGTTCGTCCGGGGGCCCTTCGATCCGCACCTTGAGCAGCTTGGCTCGCTCGCCGCGGTTGATGGCAAGGAGCCGGTGCGGCGGCACCCGGTCGATCCGCTCCCCGTAATCGAAGTAATCTCGGTAGTGCTTCTCGTCCTTGGAGAGCGCCTTGCCGGCCGTCTCGACCCGTTGGCTGCGAAGCCGGCCCGTGCGGTGCAGGATCGTTCGCAGCCGCTGCCGGAGATCGGCCCGCTCGCTGAACTCGTCGGCGATGATGTGGCCCACGCCGAGCAGCACCTCTGCCGCGGTGGCCAATTCGGCCTCGGTCGAGACGAAATCGGCCGCCCTGCGGTCGAGGTCGGCCGCCGCCGGATCGGCGGAGAGAATTTCCCGGGCGAGAGGCTCGAGCTGCCGCTGCCGGGCCACCTCCGCCAGCGAAAGCTTTCGCGGCTTGAAAGGCAGATAGATGTCTTCCAACTGCTTGAGGCTCTCAGCGGAGATGATCGCCGCCTCGAGATCGGGCTCGAGCTTGCCCTGGCCCTGAATCGTCCGGAGCACGGTCTGCTTCCGGTCTGCCAACTGCCGGGCCCGAGCCAGCCCATGCTGAATCCTTCGCAACGCCTCCTCTTCGAAGCCCCCGGTCTGGTCCCGGCGGAAGCGAGCGATGAAGGGAATCGTGTTGCCTTCGTCGAGCAATTCGACGACGGCCTGCACCCCCGCCACAGGGAGGCCGAGCCGCCGGGCGAGGATTCCCAAATCGATGACAGGTGTGATCGCTGTGGATCCCATCCGACTTGCGTTGTCGCACATGCCCTGGCATGAACGACCCGCGGCATCCTCCTCACCGGCCTGCCTGCCACGACCTGCACGGGGTCGTCAGCGACAGGAAATCAGAGCTGTTGAACCAGGAATCTAGGGTCTTTCCCGCAACGCTGTCAAACGCCGCCGTCGCTGAACTCCCCGCGGCCCCCCCAGCCTTCCGGCTTTGACGGCCGCCTCCCTCACGCCTGCCCTTGACGCTGTCCAGAGCGGAGGCCTATCTCCCCCTCGCGATCGCGATCCCCACGCGTTTCCGGGCCCAGGCCGGTGCCACCGGTTTCGACTGGAGCGGAAACCGGGGTCATGACGATTGAAAAGGATTGACGGGTCGAGACGTTCCGGCGAATTCGCCGCGTCTTGCCCGGGAAAAAACGGAGTCACACGAGCACCATGACCACCGCCACGTCGCCCGCGGTTCCTGCCCGACCCACCGCGGATCCCGCCCTCCTGCCGAGCGTTCCGCTCCTGGCCCTCGACCGGCAGTATGCGGTGCTCCGCGACGAGATTCGCGCCGCCATCGAGCGGGTCTGCGACTCCGGGCGATTCGTGCTCGGCCCCGACGTCACCGATCTCGAACGGGAACTGGCCGCAGCGCTCGACGTGCCCCATGTCATCAGTTGCGCCTCCGGCAGCGACGCCCTCCTCTTGGCTCTGATGGCGCTCGGGATCGGTTCCGGCGACGAGGTCGTGCTGCCGAGCTACACGTTTTTTGCCACGGCCAGCGCCGTCACCCGCCTGGGGGCGGTGCCGATCTTCGCCGACATCGACCCCACCACCTACCTGATCGATCCGGCCGACGTGCAACGCAAGGTGAGCCGCCGCTGCAAGGCGATCGTGCCGGTTCATCTCTTCGGCCGCACGGCCGACATGGACGCGCTGCTCCCAATCGCCGAGGCGGCTGGCGTGCCGATCGTCGAGGACGCCGCCCAGTCGATCCTTTCGACCTGGCACGGCCGCTGCAGCGGACGCCTCGGCGACATTGGCTGCTTCAGCTTTTATCCCACCAAAAACCTCGGTGGCGCCGGCGACGGTGGGTTTCTCACCACGACCCGTGACGATCTAGCCGCAACGCTCCGACTCCTGCGGGTGCATGGCATGGAGCCCCGGTATTACCACGACCTCGTAGGCATCAACAGCCGGCTGGATTCGATTCAGGCGGCGGTCCTGCGGGTCAAGCTGCCCCACCTCGACCGGTGGACGACCGAGCGGCAGGAGAATGCCGCCCGCTACGCGGCGCTCTTTGCAAGCTACGACCTCGCCAGCCACGTCACCGTGCCGACCGACGAGACCCGCGGCCGCCATGTCTGGAACCAATACGTGATCCGGGTCGCCGACGGGCAGCGAGACGCGCTCCGGAAGCACCTCGCCTCCTGCAACGTCGGCACCGAGATCTATTATCCGGTGCCGCTCCACCTGCAGAAGTGCTTCACCAATCTGGGCTGGAGCCAGGGCGACCTCCCGGCGACGGAACGGGCGGCGGAAGAGACGCTCGCCCTGCCGATCTTCCCCGAACTCACGGAAGCCGAGCAACGGACGGTCGTCGGTCGAATCGCCGAGTTCTTCGGCGCGACGACCAGACCCCCGAAGGCGGCGGCCACGGCCCAGCCGGCGCTCGCCGCACCGCACTTCCTCCGCCGCATGGTCGGCCGAGCCGACGAAGTCAGGAGCTGAGTCGCGGTCTCTGCAGGCCGGGCTGCACGGGGGTAAGATTCGGGCGGTTTTTCCGCTCCCCCCCGTGCATGGATCCCATGGCTGCCAAGACGAAGCCCGCCCCGAAGGCCCCGCCGGCGAAGCTCCCCGCCGTCGACCTCAAGACCCGTAAGCTGATCGTGGCCCTCGCCGACGAAGTGGCCGCCGCGGCCGAGCGACGTCGGGATCTCTGGCTCGACATCCCGACCCGCAGCCTGTCGAACGTTCGCTTCAACAAGGCGCGGAAGATCGTCGAGATGGGCGGCCAGAAGAACCGTCGCCAACTCTTCAACCTCTCCCAGGCCAAGAGCTACATGCAGACGCTGCTGGTGGCCACCGGCTGCAAGCAATTGATCGAGCAGCAGAAGACCACCAGCATCCGAGGTCTCTACTACCTCCTCAAGCACACGATCG
>CAYVNX010000086.1:0-11985 GCA_964453165.1 uncultured Candidatus Kuenenia sp.
GGATGGCCCGGCGGGCGCTAAAATCAGATCACGCTTTCGACGAGGCGGATCGAGCGGAGTTGGGCGAGCACCTCCTGCATCGACTTGGGGCGATCGGCCGGCTTCTTGGCCAGGAGCGTGCGGATGTACTTCGAGGCCGTCGGCGTGATGTTGCTGTTGAACTTGTCGGCCGCGGGCACGATGGCCGAGACGTGCTTGTTGAGGAGTTCGTTGGTGTCGCTGGCCGTGTAGGGCGGCCGGCCGGCGAGGAGTTCGAAGAGCACGCAGCCGAAGGAGTAGATGTCACTGCGGGCGTCGAGCGCCTGGCCGCGAATCTGCTCGGGCGACATGTAACTCGGACTGCCCTGGGGCGGTGTCTTGCCGCCGAGCAGTTTGCCGAGCAGGCCCGAGGCCTTCGCGGCGATCGCGAAGTCGATCAGTTTCACCTGGCCGTCGTCGCCGACGAGGACGTTCTCAGGCTTGATGTCGCGGTGCACCCAGCCCCGGGCGTGCACGTGGTCGAGCGCAAGCGCGAGTTCCGTCACGATCCGTTGGAGTTTCGGCAGGAGCAGATTTGTGCCGGCCTGAATCCGCTTCTTGAGGTTCGGGTGGGGAAAGAGCTCCATCACGAGGTGCGGCAGGCCGCCTTCCTCGGAGAACCGGTGGATGCGAATGATCGTGGGATGATCGAGCGATGTCGCGACCTTGAGCTCGTGCTCGAAGAGCTGCCGCAGGCCGGCGTCGGTCGCCATTTCGGGCACCACGGCCTTGACCACGCACCGCCCCCCTGCCTGATCCGTGGCCTCCCAGATCTGGCAGTTCTTGCCCACGCCCAACTGCTGGACGAGCGTGAGGGAGCCGAGTCGTTCCGGAAGAGGCTTGGGCATCGTGGTGGATCGTCAGGGGTGGGCGGCGGTCGCTCGAGGATGGTCGTCGGGGGCAAGCTGGATGGAAACGAGCACGAGCCCCTCCGGCGGCGCGGTGGGCCCGGCTGCCGGTCGGTGCCGGGCCGCGAGCGCCTCTGCGAGCCAGCTTGGGCTCCGCCGGCCGGCGCCCACCATCACCAGCGAGCCGGCGATGATCCGCACCATGTTGTACAAAAACCCGTTGCCTTCCACCTCGATCCAGACCTCGGCCCCGGCGGCGTCGTCGGCCAGGCCGGGGCGGGAGACGTGGAGCGAATGGATCGTCCGGACCTTCGACAGCCGCTGCGACGGGGTGGTTTCGAAACTTGTGAAATCGTGTTCCCCGACCAGCGCCTCCCCGGCGGCGGCCATGGCCTGGGTGTCGAGCCGGCCCCGCCAGTGCCAGACCAGATGCCGCTGGAGCACGGGCTTCCAGGGAGCGTCGTGAATCCGGTAGCGATACCGCTTCCGCACGGCTGCCGACACCGGATCGAAGCCGGGGGGCGGTTCGTCGCCGGCGACCACCGTGATGTCGCGGGGCAGCCTCGCGTTCAGAGCCCGCACCCAGACCGGTGGCTCGAGGCTGCTCGTCGTCCGGAACGCAACGACCTGGTCGAGGGCGTGCACGCCGGCGTCGGTTCGGCTCGAGCCCCGGGGTCGGACGTCCTCTCCCGAGACCTGCCGGATCGCCTCGGCCACCGCCCCCTGCACCGTCATTCGGCCCGGCTGGGACTGCCAGCCGGAATACCGCGTGCCTTCGTAAGCTAGCCGCAGCCGGATCAGCCGGCCTGCGGCAGCCTCCATGGCCACCGGGGTTTCGTGCTGCGGAGCGGTCGGCTCCTGCGGCCCGCTCATCTCTTCACCGCGGCCCCCGCCCTGCCCTGGCCCGCCAGGAGCGCCGGATCCGCCGCGAGCCGTTCCGCGATCTGGACGGCATTCGTCGCGGCCCCCTTCCGCACGTTGTCCGACACGCACCAGAGTGCGATCCCGTTCGGACAGGAGCCATCCTCGCGGATCCGACCCACGAACACCTCGTCGCGGCCGCTGCACTCCCGCGGGGTCGGATAGCGCTTGGCGGTCAGGTCGTCTAGCACGACCACGCCGGGCATGGCGGCCAGGAGTTTTCGCGCTTCGTCGGCCGACAGCTTCCGCTCGGTCTCGATCAGGATCGACTCGCTGTGGCCGTTGGCCACCGGAACCCGGACGCACGTGGCCGAGATCGCGATCGATTCGTCCTCGAGCATCTTCCGCGTCTCGAGGATCATCTTGAGTTCCTCGCTCGTGGAGCCACCCGGTCGGGGCGAGCCGATCTGCGGAATCAGATTGGCGGCGATCGGATGGGGAAACACCTGCTTCGGTTCGACTTCGCCGGCCAACCAGGCCGCGGTGGCGTCGCGGAGTTCGGTGGTTGCAGCGAGGCCCGCCCCGCTGACCGCCTGGTAGGTGCTCACGATCACCCGCGTGACGCGGGCTGCGTCGTGGAGCGGCTTCATCACCATCACCATCTGCGTGGTCGAGCAGTTGGGGCTGGCGATGATGCCCCGGTGGCGGCCGATCGCCTGAGGATTCACCTCCGGGATCACGAGCGGCACGTCGGGCTGCATCCGGAAGAAGGCGCTTTCGTCAACCACGACGGTGCCCCGCTCCACGGCCCAGGGTACGAACTCGGCGGCCACCTCGTCGGGTGTACTACCGATCGCCACGTCTACACCGGTGAAGGCGTCGGGAGTGAGTTCCTCGACGGGGAACGACCGACCGGCCACCTCCATCGTGCGGCCTGCGGACCGCGCCGAGGCCAGCAGTTTGAGCCGCCGCGCGGGAAACTCCCGCTGCACGAGTTGCTCGAGGATGATCCGTCCCACGGCGCCGGTGGCGCCGACGATGGCCAGCGTGTCGATCATACGAGATCCGTTCGAGGGTGTGAGGAAGGGGTCGAAAGACGGTCGAGGGGCAGGATGCGTTGCCAGGTCTCCGCGGAGACGAAGGCGAGGTTGGCCGTGATCATGGCCAGCCCGAACTCCATCATGCCCATCGTCAGGCCGATTCCCAAGTGGACCGCCACGGCCATCGCGAGAAACAGCCGGCGGGTGAGCCGCGGCCAGACCAAGGCGGCGTAGGCGACCTCCCAGAACAGGGTGCCGAGGGTGAGGGCATTGAGCAGGAGCGGATGCCGCGCGAGCGCCGTGATGTCGAGGGTGCGGTACTGCACGTTGGCTGCCGCGCCCCACAGCGCCACCCCTTCCCACCAGCTCGCTCCCAGCAGCTTGCCGCAGCCGGAGAAAAAGTAGACGACGCAGAGGTGGACCTGAATGAGCCGCAAGGCCACCGTCGCCCGCGTTGACCGTCCCTCCCCTGCCCCGAACAGCCAGGCGTCGAGAGAGAGCCTGCTCCCTGCAGGCCCGACAGCCAGGCCCACGAGCAGCATGCCGAGCGTGTCATCGAGGCCGAAGGTATTGAGCGGGGTCCGGTTCGCCGCACTCACCAGCCCCAGGAGCGATACGACGGCCGCGGCGGGCGTGGCCAGTCCGATGGTCAGGAGCACCGCCGACACGAGCATGATGCCGCCCAGGACGCGAACCGCCGTCGGGCCCGAGAAGGCGAAGAACCAGCTCCACTGCCAGGGCTGGTCGTTCATCCGCCAGACTTCCTGCGGCGCGAGCCACCCGCGGGTCCCGAAGAAGGCGTCGGCATCCATCAGCCAGACGGCGCAGGCCCAGCAGAGGATCAGACCGGTCAGAATGCGGATCACGGCCAGCGGCAAGGGGTCGCTCGGGGTGAACCAGAACCGATTCCAGGCCTCGGCCCACTCGGCACACCAGCCCGTCGGCCGGGCCGGGGCGATGAAGCTGCTTCGATCGAGCCGCGGCGCGGAGTGGCCTGCGGCCATGCTCAATGAACGACTCATCGCTGCAGCGCCTCCGAGCGGGCGAAGGTTCCGAGTGGGGTGACAAGGTCTGCCCCGCTCGTGCCCGCGAGCACCTCGTCGGGGCCGGGCAGGTAGTGTTCCACCATGTCGAGCGTGACCTGGTTGCCACCCTGGCTGCGAAGCAGATGGCCGGCCACTCCCTTCACCAGCGGCAGCCAGTCTGCTCGGGCCTGGCTCCTGATCTCGGCTGGCACATCGACCGGTGGCACGAGCGCCGCGAGCTTCTCCGCCACCATGAACCGACGGTGGTAGAGCAGCCGCGGCCAGTCGTGGGAGGCATCGGGAATCGTGCCCGAACGCGAGGATCCATCGGGCATCGTCATGGTCCAGCGGAGCGAATGGCCAGGCCCGGGGTCGGGGGCGAAGAAACGGTAGCCGTGGCCCAGGTAGAGGGCACCGAGCAGCGGTCGGAAAGGCTGAAGGAGCAGCTGGGAGAGCTGGCTGGCCGGCGGCGGCCCCGAGAGCGGGGCGATGATGACAGCCGCGAGGTAGATCAGGATCGCAGCCGACGCCAGGGCCCGACCGGCCCGGTACGAAATGGATGGATGGAGTTCGGAGGCCGACATGCCAGACCTTGCTCTCGAGCGATTGGCAGGCCCTCGGGGTCCGCCTGCCTGGCAAGCGTAGATTGCCATTTCGGGGCGGGCCAATCCAAACGCGGAAATGCATGAGGCCCCCGTGCGACGACTGTCGCACGGGGGCCTGGATGCACTCTGCTTCGCGGACTGTCCGGGCCGTGCTTACTGCAGCGACGCGGTGGCGGTGGCCGGAGCGGTGGCCGGGTCGAGCGAGAGCTCGATCCGGTCGCCGGCGGCGAGGTCGATCACCTTCGAGATGGTCGATTCCTTGCCGTCGACGACGGTGGTCACCTTGATCTCGTAGTTCCGCCAGGTCTGGCCGGAGGCCAGGCTGCCGGTCTCGAAGTGCCGGACGGCGCCCGACGAGGCCGTCGGGTTACCGGCCAGCCAGACGCGGGCGTCGGCGGGCACGTTGAGCGTGAGGCTCGTCTTGGCGGCCGTCGCGGCGGTGTTCGCCACGAACGAAACCTCCGAACGCTCGCCGGCGGTGAGTTTCACCACCTTCGTGGCCTCTTCGGTCTTACCGTCCCGCTCGACTGCCATCCGCACCACGAACTCGTAGTTCTTGCCCGCGGTCAGACCACGGCTCAGGAACCGACGCACGGCCCCCTGCGAGCTCGTCGCAGCACCGTTGACGGTGATCTGGGCATCGGCCGGCACCTGCACGACGAGCAGACCGCCGTCGGCCGGGACGGTGCTGGTCGAGTCGTTCAGCATGGGAGTGGCCGGGATCGCCGGGGGCACACCGATCACCTCGCCGTCGACCGACGAGGGAACCTCGTTGATCACCCGGTAGGACTCGATCGGCATGGCAGCCGAGTAGCCCTCGGAGTAGGCCGAGGTGGCGTATCCGCCGTAGCTGCCGCCGGACGAACCGCCCGAAGACCCGCCCGACGAACCGTAGCTGGCGACGTAGCCGCCGCCCGATGAACCGCCGGAGGAACCACCCGACGAACCGCCGGAGGAACCGTAGCTGGCATGCCGGGCCTGACGCATGGCCCGCTTGTAGGCGTGATGCGAGCCCCAACTCCCGTGCGACCCGTAGGAGCCATACGAGCCGTACGACCCGTAGCTGCCGCCTGACGAGCCGCCCGACGATCCCCCGGACGAGCCGCCCGACGAACCGTATGAGCCGTAACTGCCGCCGGACGAGCCGCCCGACGAACCGCCCGAGCTGCCGTGGCGATGCCGCCACCCAGCCTGGGCGTCACACGTCATCGCGGCGACCGCGATGAACGTGACAAGACCTGCAATCCTCACCCAGCGACGCTGCGCCATGTCGATCTATCTCCCGAAAAGTGCTGTTGAATCCGCGAAGGCCGTCACCCGCCTCGAACCATTTCGAGGCAGACGGTGAACCGGGAACTGGAGGATAGTTTGACGATCGGGCAGTTCAAGGCAAGCAGGAAAGATGGAGAGAGTTTTCCGGCGGCAACCGCCCGGCCCGGTCGGCGGGCCGTGGGGAAGGTCGATGTCGTTGCCCGTGGGTCCGGGAAAAACACTGTTTTTCAGCCTCGAAATGGCAGCTGACGTGCAGCCTACCGACCGGCGGGCAGGACCTCGACGAGGTCGATTTCGAACACCAGCACCTCGTTGGGCTCGATGGCCGGCGGCGAGCCAGCCTCTCCGTAGGCCAGTTCCGGCGGGAGCCAGATCCGCCACTTCGAGCCGACCTTCATCAGCGGCAGGGCTTCCTGCCAGCCGGGCACGACACCGCGGAGCGGAAACCGCGCCGGCTCGCCGGCCGGATCGGTGCCGTCGAATTCACGGCCATCGATGTGGGTTCCGCGATAGTGGGCCACGACCGCGTCGTTGGCCGTGGGCTTTTGGCCGGTCCCTTCCCGGAGCACTTGAAACTGCAAGCCGCTGGGGAGCGTGGTCACGCCGGGCTGCTTCGCGTTCTGTTCGAGAAAGGACTTGCCCTTCTCGAGATTGACTGCGGCCGCCTCGGCCATCCGGGCCTCGATCTCCCGATCCCGCGTCTCCATCTGCTGCTCGAAGGCCGCTAGCACGCGGCGAAACCCGGCCTCGTCGAGCAGCGGCGGCGTCTCGCGGACGGCGTCGGCCAGGCCGCGGCCGAGGGCTGCTGCGTCGAGCGGCGTGCCCAACGCCTTGTGGTCCGCGATGATCCGCTGACCGATTCGATAGCCAAGGGCGTAGCCGAGTTGCTGGGCCGGGCTGTCGAGCGACGGCGACGGGCCCACCGGGTCGCGCGGTGGCGCAAGGGCCTCGGCTGCCTGGAGGCCGTCTGTCAGCAGCGAACCCGCCACGACCAGAGTGGCGAGCAAGAACCGGGGGGCGGGCATCGAATGTCCTCCAGGAACGTGGCCAGGGAGGGAGCCTGCGGCTCGGACTGCTGGCGATCGAGGGGAAGTCTACGCGTCAGCAGGCTTCGCCAGCGACCCCCGGGTGAGTTCGAGGAAGGCGGTCTCGAGGTTGATTTCTTCCTCGCGGAGCCCGACGAGTCGATGGCCGGCGGCCACGAGCCGTGCCACGAGCGGGGCTGGGTCGGGCACGCCGGCGGCGAGTGTCACCAGGATTTCCCCGTCCTGAACGGCCACGGTGGCCGCCTCGGGGCAACTGGCCAGCAGATCCGCTGCGGGCCCGGGATCGCCGGCGACGCGAAACCGGAGCGTGGGGCTCGTCCGCAAACCGGCGAGCAGTTCCCGTACGCCGCCGCATGCCAGCAGCCGGCCGTATTCGATGATGCCCACACGATTACAGATGTCTGCCAATTCCGGCAGGATGTGGCTCGAGACCAGGATCGTTTTGCCCATCGCCTGGAGCCGCTTGAGGAGGTTCCGCATCTCGATCCGCGCTCTGGGATCGAGCCCGCTGGCCGGTTCGTCAAGCAGGAGCACCTGCGGATCGTGGAGGAGCACCCGCGCGAGTCCCAATCGCTGCGTCATCCCGCGGGAGAGGCTCGTGACCAGTTCATCCCGCTTGGAGCCGAGGTCGACCAACTCCAGCGACCGGTCAGCGACCCGCCGGCGTTCGGGACCGGTGATCCGGTAGGCAGCCGCGAAGAACTCGAGATACTCCCTGACCCTCATGTCGTCGTACACCCCGAAGACGTCCGGCATGTAGCCGATCGCTCGCCGAATCTCGCGGGGATGCGTGTGGACCGAATAGCCGCAGACATAAGCCTCGCCCCAGGTCGGGGCCAGGAGTGTGGCCAGGATTCGGATCGTGGTCGTCTTCCCGGCGCCGTTGGGCCCGATGAAGCCGAACAGGTCGCCCTGCTCGAGCTTGAGGTCGAGGCTGTCGAGTGCGACGAAGTCGCCATACTTCTTGGTGAGATCGACCGTTTCGATCATGGTGCGTCCCCCGGGCGGGCTGCTGGTAGCGGAATCGCGATCCGCACGAGGCTGCCGGAGTCCACCGGGCGCGGCTCGAGCATGTGCGGCGGCGTCCCGCCGCTCCCCTCCCCTGCCCCGAGTTCGAGCCGCCAGGCTGTTCCACGGGCTGCCGCCGTCCGGCCGACGAGGACCGCGCGATCTACGAGCAGGAGTGGAGAAAGATCGATCCGGCTGAGCCGGCCTGCCGTGAGGGAGGTGTAGGATCGACCGCCGGCGGCGGCGTGGAGTCCCGCCAGTTCGAGAATCCGTGCCACGTCGGTATCGGCTGGATCCCAGCGCTCGGCTCGATCAGCCTCCCACTTCGCCGTCCGGCGGGTGAGGGCGGCGGTCAGCGACCGCGGTCCCCTGCCCTTCTGTGTGTCGTAGATGTCGCCGGGTGCCATGCGGCCCACATCGTAGAGCCACCCGGCATGCACGAGCCAGCACCGCTCGAGCGGAAACGGCAACTGATGGCTGATCGTGCCTGTGAGCAGGCCCCGAGGATCCCGCACCAGGGTCGAATCCACGATGCTCCGGGCTGCAGTTCCGGTCCAGCTGGCCTCGAATAGCCGGCTTGAGGCTGCGGCGATCGGCACGCTCACGAGACTGGCGAGTGTGTCGCCGTAGGCGTAGTCGCCGGCGGCCAGGGAAGGATGGGCGACCAGGGCGTCCACGCCGCCGAAGCCGGCGCCTGCATCGGCGAACCACGAGACGGCCGCATCGGCCTCCGCCGCGATCACGGAAGGCTCGGCTGCCACGCCCACGTTCAGCCGCGCATTGGCCGGGCTGCGGACCGCCGCCCACGAGGAGCCCCGAACCAGACCACCCTCCGCATCGAAGTCGATGACCTCGGCCACCTGGGCCGCAGCCGGGGCGTCGCGGCCCCAGAGGCCTCCGACGCTCCAGGTGAGGGCCGTGAACCCGCCCGCCAGCAGCGGGAGCGAGAGCCATGAGAGCCAGGGACGGCCCGAGCGGCTCACGAGCCACCAATCGACCGGATAGAGCGCCACCGCATAGAGCACGCCCAGGGCCGCGATGATCTCGAACGGGACGGGCCGGCTGGAGGAGCCCGGCGCCTTGAAACTGTCGAGCGCCACCCGCAGCTGGCCGGCGAGGTCGGGAATCCCGCGGGCGATCTCGGCTGACGCGGCGGCCGTTTCGGGTTCCTCCCGCCCGCCGAGCAAGGCCGCCAGCAGCCGATCGCAGCCGGGCCAGGCCGCACACCAGGCAGCATCGACGTCGACTCCGATCCAGGTGATCGTGCCCAGACCGTGGGCCCGACGGACCACGAGGGGAAGGTCGGCGGCCGTCGTGCCCTCGAACGCGTCGACCATGCCGAAGGTCACGTTCCCGGAATCGAATCGGGGCACGTCGATGCCGGCCGGGGGCACCCGGGCCGTCAGGCCACCCGCGCGAGCGTAGGCCTCGATCGCGCCCCAGCGTTTGAGCGGCACCAGCCGCGGGGCAGCGCCGGGAAGCCACCTCGCGGCTGGCGATTCGTCAGCTACGATCGCGGCCGCGGAGGCTCCTGCCGCGAACACGAGCCGTCCCCCCTCTCGCACCCAGCGATCGAGCGTGACGAGCACGGCGTCGGGCAGGCGACCGACCTCGGTGCCACAGACGACGGCCGTCTCGAAACCGTCCAGATCACGCGGGCTCGGAATCCGATCGCGGGCCGCGTCGAACGTGATGATCGTCGGAGGGCGATCGTCGCCGGCGACCAGCCGGGCGGCGGCGGACGCGGCCGGGAGATCGCCGATGACGAGCAAGAGCGGAGTCGTCGAAGACACCTCGCCGGCGAGGGCAGCGGCGGGACCGGCTGATGCGAGGCCACTTCCCGGCGGTGATTCGACTCGGAGCCCCGCGGCCGGTCGGCCCGGTCGCAGGCTCAGCCAGGCCTCGGCGCCGCCGCGCTCGGCGGGCGTGAATCGGGAGACGGGGGATCCCACCCACTGGCCGTCCGGATCCTCAATCCAGCCCCGCACCGACCCGGCGGCCGTTTCCGGCGTGCGGACGACGAAGGCTCCCCACGAGCCGTTCCGGTAGGCCGCGCCGATCGCGGGTTGTGTCCCGGGCGGCGAAGCGGTTGGTTCACGCTCCGCGCCGCGGCTCGACCCGATCCCGACCAGGATCGCCGCGACGACGACCGCCGTCCGCCGAGGCCAGGCTGGCCACCGCCGGTCGCTGCCAAGCCCCAGGGAACTCATGGCTTCTCGGCGTCGGGACATGTGCAGGCCAGCTGGCCGCAGCCAGGACATCCGCCTCCGTACTTCCGTCCCACCGCCTCCTCGAGATCGACTCCCGCCACGTTGGCGATCGTGGCGAGCCAGGCGAGCACGTCGGCGAATTCGAGCGACTGCTCCTCGTGGGTGCCGCTCCGCAGGGCCGTTGCCAGCTCGCCGATTTCCTCCGTGAGCCACATGAACGTGCCCTCGATGCCGCGGCTGGCGTCCTTGTCGTGGTACATGCCGCGGATCAGGGCCTGAAATTCGCGAAGTGTCATTGGTTGCCCAAAGATCCGGAGAGCGGGGGAGACAGCTCCAGAGTCTACAAAACGGCTGGCGTTCGGCATCTCCGGCCACCGGCCGTCCGACCGGCTGCTACGATACGGGCTCGCGTCGTTCCCTTCTCGGCAGCCCTCTCGACCCGCTCTCATGGCAGATCTTCGCCCGATTCGGATCTTCGACACCACCCTCCGCGACGGCGAGCAGTCGCCCGGCGCGAGCATGAACCGCACCGAGAAGTTGGAGGTGGCCCAGGCGCTCGAGACGCTGGGCGTCGACGTGATCGAAGCCGGCTTCCCGATCGCCTCCCCGGGCGACTTCGAGAGCGTGCGGGACATCGCCGCCGCGATTCGTGAATCGACCGTCTGCGGGCTGGCCCGCTGCAACGACGGTGACATCGATCGCGCCTGGGAAGCGCTCCAGGTGGCCCGCCGGCCTCGCATTCACGTGTTCCTGGCGACCAGTTCGATCCATCGCGAGTTCAAACTGCGGATGACGGAGGACGAGGTCGTCGCCCGGGCGGTGGCCGGCGTGAGCCGGGCCCGCGGCCTCTGTGACGACATCGAGTTTTCTCCTGAGGATGCAGCCCGCACCGAGATTGATTTCCTCTGCCGGGTGGTCGAGGCGGCGATCGCGGCCGGCGCGACCACGGTGAACATTCCCGACACGGTGGGCTACGCCACGCCCCAGCAGATGCACCAGGTGATCAAGAGCCTGCGGGAGCGGGTGCCGAACATCGACAAGGCCGTGATCAGCGTGCACTGCCACGACGACCTCGGCCTCGCGGTGGCCAACAGCCTGGCGGCCGTGGAAGCGGGCGCGGGCCAGGTGGAGTGCACGATCAACGGGATCGGCGAGCGGGCTGGCAATTGCGCGCTCGAAGAGGTGGTGATGGCCCTGCGAACCCGGGCCGACCACTTCGGCTGTACGACCCGCATCGAAACCCGCCGGCTCGTGCCGACCAGCCGGCTCGTCTCCACGATCACCGGCATCCAGGTACCCCGCAACAAGGCGATCGTGGGCCGCAACGCCTTCGCCCACGAGTCGGGCATCCATCAGGACGGAATGCTCAAGGAGCGGAGCACCTACGAGATCATGCGGCCCGAGGACGTAGGGCTCGAGAAGACCGACCTCGTGCTCGGCAAGCACAGTGGCCGGGCGGCGTTGGCCGATCGGGCCAAGGCCCTCGGCTATCAGCTCGACGCCGAGCAGCTGCAGACGGTGTTCGAGCAGTTCAAGGTCTTGGCGGATCGGAAGAAGGAGATCTACGACGGCGACATCGCGGCCCTCTGCGAGCAGCGGTTTTCGTCGCTGCCGGAGCAGTTCGTCTACGAGGGCTACACGCTGACGAGCGAGGCGGGCGTGTCGCCGACGGTCACGCTGAGGGTCAGCCATGCCGGCGAGCCGCGGAACGTCACGATCACCGCCGGCGACGGACCGGTCGATGCGATCTTCCTCGCCATCGAGAAGCTGACCGGGGTGACGACTCGGTGCCGCGACTTCCGGGTGCAGGCGGTGACGGTCGGTAAGGATGCTCAGGGCGAGGTGACCGTGGAACTTGAACACGACGGTCAGGTGCAACGGGGCCGCGGGGTCTCCACCGACTCGCTCGAAGCCTCCGCCAAGGCCTTTCTGGCCGCCGTCAACCGGCTCGCGCTGGGTGTTCAGCCCCGCCTCCATCCCCAGCGGCCGTAGGCCCGCGCGGGCCATGGATGGCCGGACTGATCCCAGGAAGACTGCCGGGCCGGAAGCCCG
>CAYVNX010000087.1:0-11910 GCA_964453165.1 uncultured Candidatus Kuenenia sp.
ATTCCCTGACGGTGTTCACTGCGGCAACCGGCGAGATCAGCGAGACCGTCTCGACCAAGCGAACCCCCGCCGAACTCTACTCGGCGATGCCCAACGGGCTTGCTTTCGATCCGTCTGGTGAACGGCTCTATGTGACCAACGGCGCTCAGAACGCAGTGGCGGTGCTCGACTGGGATCCGGACGACCGCGGCGAGACCAGAGTGGCCGGCTTGATTCCAGTCGGCTGGTTCCCGGGCGCGGTGGCCTTCGATGCCGCGCAGGATCGGCTCGTCGTGGCCAATATCAAGGGGCTGCCCGATCGGCCGCGGCCCCAGGGCGACTCCGTCGGGTTCAACAGCCACCAATACCACGGCTCCCTCTCGCTCGTGCCCCTCCCAGACGCCGCGCGGCTGGAGGAGTTTTCCGCGAGCGTCGACCGCGGCATGCGGGCCGAGGGCGTCGCCGCGTCGGCCCTGCCACCCCGGCCGGGTGTCGCGGCCCGGGCAATCCCGGAGCGGATCGGTGAGCCGAGCCTGATCGAGCATGTCGTCTACGTCATCAAGGAGAACCGCACCTTCGACCAGGTGCTCGGCGACCTGCCGAACTGCCGGGCGAACAACGACCTCTGCATCTTCGGCGAGTCGATCACGCCCAATCAGCATGCCCTCGCGCGGCAGTTCGTGCTGCTCGACAATACCTACTGCTGCGGCATCCTCAGCGCCGACGGCCACAACTGGTCGACCGCCGCGGTCGCCAACGACTATCTCGAGAAGAGCTTTGCCGGATTTCCGCGCAGCTACCCCGACGGAATGGAAGACGCCGACAACGACGCCCTCGCCTGGTCGCCGGCCGGCTTCATCTGGGATTCGTGCCTCCGCCGCGGCCGCACGCTCCGCAACTACGGCGAATTCATGATGCCGCGGGTGCGGTGGCGGGACCCGGCCCGGCAGGGACATCCCGGCTTTGCCGGCTGCTATGCGGCCTGGAAGGCCGGCCCCGACCAGCGGGACGTGATCATCGCCTCGGAGCCGGCGGTCGAGTCGCTGCGGCCGCATTCACCGCCCGATACCGTCGGCTGGGACATGAGCGTGCCCGATCAGTTTCGGGCCGACTTCATCATCCGAGAACTCGCGGAGTTCGAGCGTCGGGGCGAATACCCAAACCTCGTGATCATCTGCCTGCCCCAGGACCACACGAGCGGCACGAGTCCGGGTTGTCCCACGCCCGCCGCCTGCATGGCCGACAACGATCTGGCCCTCGGGAGGATCGTCGAAGCCCTCAGCCACAGCCGATTCTGGCCGAAGATGGCGATCTTCGCGATCGAGGATGATCCCCAGGCCGGCTGGGATCACGTGAGCGGCTATCGCACCACGGCGTATGTGGCCAGCCCATACGTCCGGCGGGGTGTGACCGTGAGCACGCAGTACAACTCGACGAGCGTGCTGCGGACGATCGGGCAGATCCTCGGCCTCCCGCCGATGAACCTGTTCGACGCCAGCGCCACGCCGATGGTCGACTGCTTCACCGACACGCCCGATCTCACCCCCTTCAAGGCCCTGCCGGCGACGGTGCCTCTCGACGAGATGAATCCCGATCCTGCCGCCCTCACCGATCCATTGCTCCGAGCCCACGCGCTCGCGAGTTCCGCGATGAACTTCGCCGAGATCGACAAGGCTCCCGAAGACCTGCTCAACCGCGTGCTCTGGCATGCGATGCGGGGGAGCGCCACGGCCTACCCAGACTGGGCCGCCGGCGTCGAGGACGACGAGGAAGAGGGCGTTGAGGGTGAAGATGCCGCGGAGTGACGCCCGTCCGACGGTGAAGGGCAGCCCTCAAGGCTGATCATCCGCGGCGGACGAGGCGTTCGAGGAGCGGGGCGAAATCATCGACCGACGGCGTCGTCGCTCCCGGCACCTTGGCCAGTTCGTCGTACCGCCGCAGCCGGACGGCCGATTCCCAGTGGGGGTTTTGCCGGAATTCCTCCTGCTCCGCCGTCGACATCGGCCCGCCCTGGAGCATCAGGCTCGTGATGCTTGGCTCGCTCAGCTTTGCCATGTAGTCAGGCTCGACCGCGGTGAGATACCGCTTGGCGGCCACGTGAAGCCGGACGGGCTCGGCCACTTCGGGCCCGAAGTGCTCGGCCACGAAGCGGGCACCGGAGTTCTCGTGATGGTCATCGATGCCCGCCTCCGGCGCATCGTCCGGGAGGTCGTGAAGCATGTGTCCGATGTCGTGCAGCAAGGATGCGGCCACGAGGGCCTCGGCGGCACCCTCGGCGATCGCGCAGGCGGCAGCCTGGAGGGCGTGCTCCTCCTGGTTCACGGCCTCCCCGCCATACTCGGACGAACCTCGCTCCCGAAAGAGTTCGAGGATCAGGGCCACGGGGTCGGTGACGCTCTGTTCGCCTGCCATCGCGGACATACTCCGAGACACGTTTTGATTCCGCCATGATTGGAACCAGACCCACGACATCCTACGGACATCACGTGAGAGTTCCGTGAGCAGTCGGACGGTACTTGCGACTGCCCCCGACTCACGGGAATACTGCCGCGAGTTGTTCCGGGCGGATGCGCTGCCCCGGCGGGTTCAGCCGTTGTAGGAGGCTCAAGCCATGGAAATGCGGGCGGTCTTCGAGAGCAGGGACGCCGCCGACCGGAGTTGGCGGGTGTTTCCGGCCGGTTCGAACGGCGAGTATGGGCTGCCGCAGGAACTCAGCGTCGTGCTCCGTCGCGGCGATGGATGCCGCGTCTGGGACGTCAGTGGTCGGGAGTTTCTCGACTTCACCATGGGCTGGGGCTCGGTGCTGCTCGGGCATGGCCACTCTGGGGTGACGGCCGCAGTCATCGGTCAGGCGCCGCTGGGCTCGAACTTCGCCCATGTCAACGAACACTCGCTGAGACTCGCCGAGCGGCTCGTCGAGATCTCGCCCGCCTGCGAGCAGGTGCGATTCTGTGCGTCGGGCACCGAGGCGACGATGCATTGCCTCCGCCTGGCGCGGGCCTTTCGCCGCCGGGCCGGGATTCTCAAGTTCGAGGGGGCTTACCACGGTTCGCACGACGTGGGCACGACGAGCCTCTTCGGCCGGGAGTTTCGCCGGTTTCCCGAGCCCGAGCCGCTGGGCGGAAGCATGCCGGTGGGCGAACAGCAGGTGATGCGGGTCGCGCCCTTCAACGACGCCGCGACGGCTGCGGATCTCATTGCCGCGCATGCCGAGGATCTCGCCGCCGTGATCTGCGAGCCGCTCCATCGCTGCCTGCCGCCCGAGCCAGGCTTTCTCCAGGCTGTGCGGGAGGCCTGCTCGCGGCACGGCGTGCTGCTGATCTTCGACGAGGTGGTGACCGGCTTTCGGCTGGCCCTGGGCGGCGCCCAGGAGCGATATGGCGTCGTGCCCGATCTCGTCGCCTACGGCAAGGCGATCGGCGGCGGCTATCCGCTCGGTGTGTATGGCGGCCCCGCGAGCATCATGGCCCTCGTCGAGGAACAGCGGATTGCAGACGCCGACTATGTCTGGACGGCATCCACCGTCGGCGGTAACCCGGTCTCGTCCGCCGCCGCCTTGGCCGTGCTCGATGCGGTATCCGAGCCCGACTTCTACCCCGATCTCCACGCGATGGGCGTATTTCTGCGGGAAGGCATGCGACGGGTGCTGGCCGACTCCGGCCGCGAGGCCTGCGTGATCGGCGACGGCCCGCTCGCGCAGGTCGTGTTCCGGCCGGGGCCGGTGCGAAACTCCCGCGAGATCTGGCAGGGCGACCCCGGGGCCGGCCGGCGGATGATGCTCGGACTCTTCGAACGGGGCGTGTTTCTCAATCCAATGGGCACGAAGCTCTATCTCTCGGCGGCCCACGATCGGGAGGCCTGCGAGGACTTCCTCGAACGGTTCGCCGACGCGCTCGCGGAAATCGATTGATTCGGGTCAGCGGATGCGGCGGCGCCGGGCGACGAGTCCCGTCGCCAGGATCACGGCGACGGAGAGGGCGGCGGGTTCGGGAACGGGGGCCAGGGCGGGGCCGGGGACCGTGGGGAGGAAATACCTGCCCTGCCCGTAGACGCCCGCGGTGTTGACCCGAACGAGGTCAAAGACGTTCGTCGCGCCGTCGTAGTTGAAGTCACCCGTCTGCCACGTGGCCGTGCGACCGGTTCCGTAGCTGCCGGCGGCGTTGACGCCCACGAGATCGAAGACATTCACGACTCCGTCGAGATCGACATCGCCCGCGGCGGCGGAGGAGACCGTGGCCGCTCCGTCTGCGTCGATCCGATAGCCGATGTCGCGAGCGCTGCTGGCGGCAGCCGACACGATCCCCTCGGCCCCGGCCCAGGTGCCGCCGGCCCGGCCGGCCAGGAGCGCCCCGCGAAGCTCCGCGGCGGTGATCCCGCCGGCCGCGATCGTGACGGATCCCCCGCCAAGATCGAGCCGGCCGCCGGCCGCCAGGTCGAGGCGTGCCACGGCGAGTCCGGTGCGCTCGGCTGCCGGCAGGGCCAGGGTGCCATCCGACTCGATCGCCAGCGAGGTCGGAGCCAGGGCTCCGGTTCGCGCCACGGTCAGCGTGCCCCCGGCCACGGTCACCGGACCGGTGAATCCGTTCTCGGCATCGAGCACGAGCGTGCCTCCGCCGGTCTTCGTGAGCGACAGGCCCCAGTCGATGATCGGATATCCCGCGTCGGCCTGCGTCAGCGACCCTGCGGCGACGTCGAGCACGAGGTCAGCGGCAGCGATCGCCCGCACCATGCCGTCGCTCTTGCTCAGGAGATAGAGTTCATCGTCGATCAGGGCGAAGCGGATGTCGGCTCGGCCGCCGCCGTAGGCCACGCCATAGGGGTCGGCGCCGTTCGTCGTGCTCGCTCCGCCCGGCAGGCGATCGCCGTCGGCGAGCCCGGTGAAGGCCACTGATCCGGCCTCGGTCTCATTTCGCAGATCCCAACGGTCGCGGACGATGTCGAACACTCGGCGGGATTCGACGCCAGCGGGGGTGGTCGGATCGTCGTAGTAGACGTCGAGTTCGTGGATCGTGGCAGCCGTCGCGGGGTCGCCGTCGTCGGCCGTGAGCATCTCAGCGAGATCCGCATAGAACAGCCTGGCGTTGGTGATGTCGCCGAACACGAACTTTCCCCGGAGCGCCGGGATCGCTCGACCGCGATAGACGAATCCCCCGGCGATGGCGTCACCGTCGAGATGGCTATAGAACGCGAGCGGGTAGGTGGGCTCGCAGGTGCCGAGCGTCGTGCCGCCCGCGCCGAGCAGGGGGAGCGTCGTGGGGAGCGGGTCGTCTGAAACCCGATTGTCTGCCCCGAGCACCTGATCGCCCTCGATCCGCGAGTAGCCGTAGTTGGCGCCGGCCGTCAGCAGATTCACCTCCTCGTAGGCGTTGAGGCCGATGTCGGCGATCAGGCCACGAGCGGTGCCGGCCTCGTCGATGTCCCAGGAGAGCCGGTGAGGATTCCGGAGGCCGGTGGCAAACACCGCCGGATTGGCCCCGGTCGTGGCGGCGAAGGGGTTGTCGGACGGGATCGCATAGCCGCCACCCGTACCCGCTTCGGTCGGCCGAATCCGGAGGATCTTGCCCACGAGACTGTCGAGCCGCTGGGGGTTGTTTCGGGCTCCGCCGCGGCTCTCGCCCGACCCGCCGTCGCCGCTGGCGATGTACATGTTGCGCCAGTCGGGATGCGAGGAGTCGCTGGCGGCCGGGTTGAACGAGATGTCACCGAGCGGATGGATGCGATTGACGTAGTCCACGCGGAGCAGCTCGGCTCGGGTGCCGGTGAAGGTGGCATCGGTGATGTTCGTGTCGTGCCATTCCGACAGGACAGCCTGGCGATAGTCGGTCGCCGAGCCGGGGCCCAGCTCCGTGTGAACCGTGTAGAACTTCCCATTCGTGGCGTAGGCCGGATCGAACTCCATGGTCACGAGGCCTGCCGCATAGCCCGGATCGGCATCGAAGTCGCCGGAATCGATGCCGTTGAAGATCGCGTCGAAGTCGAGGTAGGTCGAAAACCCGCCGGTCGCCCGGTCGATGACCGAGAGGCGGCCGTTCATGTCGTTGACGAACAGCCTGCCTGCGGCGAGGCCTGTGGCCGGCTCCGGCCGCAGGAAGTTGATCCGGGCCACTTGGGCGGTGGTCGCGCCCCCGCCCGTGCTCGACTTCGGAGCCACGAATGCATCAGTCAGCCGCACGGCGATCGACTCGGCCGCGTAGCGGTCGGTGATCTCCGGTGCGGTCGGATACCCGGCCACGGCCGACGCGGCCGTCAGCGCCAGCATCGCAACCAAGATCAGCCCGCAGGATCCGTGAACCGGCACGTGCAACTCCGTGTCGCAAGGTGGAAACTACCTCTCACAGGCTAGCTGAGTCCCCTTCCGAGCGGAAGGTTTCGGTCGGCTCGTGGGCCGGGCCGGGCCGGCGACCGTCGATCAGGCGAGCAGATCCTGCACCACCTGCCCGTGCACATCGGTCAGTCGGTACCGGCGGCCCTGAAACCTGTAGGTCAGCCGCTCGTGGTCGATGCCGAGCAGGTGCAGGAGCGTCGCCTGAAAGTCGTGGACATGCACGCCGTTCTCGACGACGTTGTAGCCGAGTTCGCAGGTCGTGCCATAGGTCAGTCCGGGCTTCACGCCGCCGCCAGCCATCCAGATCGTGGAGCAGCGCGGATGGTGATCGCGGCCAAAATCCAGGCCTGGCTTGTAGAGACCCTGGCAGTAGTTCGTGCGGCCGAATTCACCGCCCCAGACGACGAGCGTGTCGTCGAGCATGCCGCGCTGGGCCAGGTCTTCCACGAGGGCCGCCGCTGGCTGGTCCGTCTGCTGACATTCGCGGCGAAGGCCATCCTTGAGGCCACCATGATGATCCCAGTCCTGATGGTAGAGCTGGATGAACCGCACACCCCGCTCGGCCAGTCGCCGGGCGAGGAGGCAGTTGGCCGCGAACGTGCCCGGGTCGCGGGCATCGGGGCCATACATCTCCACGACGCTTTCCGGCTCATCCGAGAGATCAGCCACATCTGGCACGCTCGCCTGCATTCGGAAGGCCATCTCGTAGTTTTCGATTCTTCCCTGAATCACCGCGTCGGGCGTCTCGGTAAGCTGGTGCTCGTGCAGCCGGCGGAGGCCGTCGAGCACGAGCCGCCGGCTCTCGGACGAGACGCCGGGGGGATTGTTCACGTAGAGCACCGGATCGGCTCCCGATCGGAATCGTACGGCCTGGTGCTTCGAGGGCAGGAAGCCCGGGCCCCAGAGGTGGCTCATCAAAGGCTGGCCCGTCTTGTTTTTCGTGATCAGCACGACGAACGAGGGAAGGTCGTCCTGCACGCGGCCCAGACCGTAGTCGATCCAGGCTCCGATGCTGGGCCGGCCGGGAATCTGGGAGCCCGTCTGGAGGAAGGTCACGCCCGGACCATGGTTGATGCTCTCGGTGTGGAGCGTGCGGACGAAGCAGAGCCGATCGACGATCTTGGCCGTCCAGGGCAGCAGCTCCGAAACCCAGGCTCCGCAGTCGCCGTGGCGGTCGAACCGGAAGGGCGAGGCCGCGAGTGGAATCGAGCTCTGATTACCCGACATGCCCGTGAGCCGCTGGCCCCCCCGGACACTCTCCGGCAGCTGCTCGCCGTCGCGATCAAGCAGCTGCGGCTTGTGGTCGAAGAGGTCGAGCTGCGAGGGGCCGCCCGACTGGAAGAGATAGATCACCCGCTTCGCCCGGGGTGGCACGTGGAGCCCGTCGAGCACACCGCCGTGGGAGCCGGACGGAAGCGGCAGCGAGGCGGCTTCGGTGGACCGTCCCACCAGGTCGGCCAGCGCCATGCCACCGAGGCCCATCCCGAACCGGGCGAGCCAATCGCGGCGACTGAAGGAGGAGGCATTCATCGCTTCACCACCACTTCGTCGAAGTTCATCAGACCGTTGATCGTGGCCGCCAGGGCTGCCACGTCGACTGCCGGAGCGCCCACGCTCCAGGGGCGGGCTCCTACCGCCATCAGATCAAGTGCGGCGGCCGGATGCGACTCGTACCAGGCCTGTTGGCCGGCCAGCAGATCGTGGATGATGGTCTGCTCGGTTGCGTCGGGAGCGCGGCTCGTCAGGATGGCGAAGGCACGCTCGGCCGCGTCGCCTCCGCGACCGTTGTGTTCGGCCAAGAGCCGTTCGGCGAGCACGCGGGCCGCCTCCACGAACTGGGGGCCGTTGAGCAACACGAAGGCATGCAGCGGCGTGTCGGTCGTGTCGCGGCGGGCCACGCAGACCAGCCGCGGCGGGGCATCGAGCGCCTCGAGCACGGGAGCGGGGCCGGTGCGCCGCCAATACGTATAGAGGCTGCGACGGTAGAGTGAGTCGCCCGCTTCGGCCGGCTCCGGCTTAAACGACTCGGGCATGTCGTAGGGCTTGACCGGCGGTCCACCGAGCCGATCCACGAGCAGGCCGCTGGCGGCGAGCGCCTGGTCGCGAATCATCTCAGCCGGGAGCCGATGCCGCGGGCCGCGGGCGAGCTTCACATTGAGCGGATCGTCGGCCATCGTCCGGGCATCGGCGATGCTCCGCTGGCGGTAGGTTCGTGACCGCATGATCGCTTTCAGCAGCCGCTTGAGGTCCCAGCCGAAACCGCCGTCGGCCACGGGGTGGGAGAACTTCCAGGCCAGGAGATCGAGCACGGCGGGATAGACGGGTTTTGTGGACTGGCTGCCGAAGTCTTCCGGGGTCTGGACCAGCCCGAGGCCGAAGAGCGACTGCCAGATCCGATTCACGGTCACCCGCGCGAGCAGCGGATGGTCAGGCTCGACCAGCCAGCGGGCGAGCCCCAGCCGATTGCGAGGCTGACCCGACGGAAACGGCGGCAGGGCGGCGGGCGTGTCGGCGGTGACGGCCTGCCTGCGCTTGTCATACTCACCTCGCTCGAGCACGTAGGCGACCTTGGGTTCGGGCAGTTCCCGCATCACCATGATTTCGGCCGCCCGCTCGACCCGCGCGTCGCGGCTGCGGCGGGCCGTCTGGAGTCGATGCCGGAGCGCCGCGGCCTCCGGGTCGCAGGCAAGGGCCGCGTGGTCGCCGAGCAGATCGGGGTTCAAGGCCGAGGCGAGTGTGGCTTCCAGCGCGCCCGGCTCCACGAGATCGCGGACTTCGAGCGGCGACAGCTGCCGATCGAACACCCGAAAGTCGTCCACGAGGCCGGCTTTGAAGCCGTGATCCCGCATCCGTTCGCCGATCGTGATCGTGTCGCCGCCACCGCCGGTGATCTCCCGGGTGAGGCTATCCCGAACGATGTCGGTAGCGACGCGGTGGCCGTTGACGAACAGGTGCAGGCCGCTGGCTCGCCCGGAACCGTCGCTCGTCACGGCCACGTGCACCCACTCATCGAGCGGCAGCGGCTCGACCATCCGCACGCTCGCGGCATCGCCAGGCCAAAAATGGATCAGCGACCAGCGGAGATGGCCGTGGTCGATCAGCAGCTCGTAGCCCCGGCTGGCCGCGTCGGTCCAGGCCTTGGAACGATGGAACACGACGGCCCGCTCGAAGGCGGTGGGCGACCGGAGCCAGAGGGCCACGGTGAACGGCTGGCTGCGGTGAAAGTTGCCGATGGGCGTGGTGACGGGATGGTCCCCGGTGAGGGAGATCGCCTGACCGTGACGCCCTGTGACGAGCGTGTTCTCCGGGGGCGTTGAGGCGGCGGAGTCGGCAGCGGCGGCTGGAGCGAGGTTGTCGAAGCCGCCGTCGTCGCGGCGGGCGTCGAAGGCGTAGTGGGCCAGTTCGCCCGGGATCCTGCCGGTTGGTGCACCGGAGAGGCATGCCGGTCGTTCTCCGCGGCCGGCGAGCCAATCGATCACGGCCTGGCGAACGGCGGCCTCCGCCGCCGAGACAGCGGCGGCAGCCTCACCACAGACCTCGTTGGCGCCGGCCTGGGCGGCGGCCTCTTCGGTCGTCGTGAGCCTCAGCTTCGGCGTCGGAACCGCGTCGGTGAAGTAGGAGTAGAGTCCGGCCTCGTCGACGTCGTCGAAGAAGGCGAACAGCGAGTAGAAGTCTTGCTGGGAAAGCGGATCAAACTTGTGGTCGTGGCAGCGGCAGCATTCGAGGGTGAGCCCGAGAAAGGCCGTGCCGAACGTGGTCACGCGGTCGTTGACGTAAGCCACGCGATACTCCTCCTCGACCGAGCCTCCTTCGGCCTCCTGCTGGTGAAGCCGATTGAACGCCGTAGCCAGGATCTGCTCGTCCGTGGCGTTCGGCAGGAGGTCGCCGGCCAGCTGCCAGGTCACGAAGTCGTCCCAGGGCAGGTTTTCGTTGAAGGCCGAGATCACCCAGTCCCGCCAGGGCCACATCGTCGGTCGCGGGCGATCGACCTGGAAGCCGTAACTGTCGGAGTAGCGGGCAAGGTCGAGCCAGTCGGTCGCCATCCGTTCCCCGTACCGCGGGCTGGCGAGCAGTCGGTCGAGCAGCCGCTCGTAGGCATCGGCCGAGGTGTCGGCGAGGAAGGCCGCCACTTCTTCGGGGGTCGGCGGCAGTCCCGTGAGGTCGAAGCTGACTCGCCGAATGAGCGTGCCGCGATCGGCCTCGGGCTGGAGGGCCAAGCCGGAGGCCGCCAGCTCTTCCGTCACGTATCGGTCGATGGCCGTTGACACGTCGTCGTCGGCTTCGGGCTGCAAGGGTGACACGAAGGCCCAATGCGGCTGGTACGCGGCGCCCGCGGCGATCCACTGTCCGAGCACGGCCACCTGCTCGGCGGACAACTGGCCGAGTTTGGCCTCCGGCGGCGGCATGACGAGGTCGGGATCGCTGGACGTGACGCGGGCGAGCAGCTCGCTCGCCGCCGGATCGCCCGGCACGATCGCCCGGCTCCCGCTGTCGAGCTCGCCGGTTGCCGCCGCGAACTCGTCGAGCCGGAGCCCCGCCTCACGATTCGCCGAATCTGGCCCATGGCAGGCGAAGCAGTTTTCCGAGAGGATCGGCCGGATGTCCTCGTTGAAGGAAGGAGACTCGCCTGACGCCGCCGCTGCGGTCGGAGCTGAAAGCGATCCAGACGCAAGCACTAGGGCGACGCATGGCCAGGTGGCGATTCGGCGGTGCGGGCGGAGGACGCTCACGGGCGTTCGTCTTTCAGAGGCCGCTCACAGGCGGCGGGCCCGAACGTTGCGAAACTCGACCTTCATCGCCCGGTTGGGATGCACCTGGAGGCCGATCGGGCCCGGGGCCGCGTACTTCGGATCGGTGTACTCCGCGACCTGTTTGCCGTTGAGCCACACGGTGAAGGTGTCTCCCACGGCCTCGACGCGGAAGTGGTTCCATTCGCCCGGCCGGAGAAGTTCGTTCACGCCCTCGGCCAGGCCTGTCTCGGGATAGCGGCCGGTGTAGAAGCAACAGGTCATGTCTCGCTTCAGGCTGCTGGAGATCCCGATTTGAACCTGAATCTCCGGCTTCCGCAGCATGATGCCGCTGTCGATCTCACCCTCGAATCGCACGTCGGCTTCGACGACCACGTCGCCATACTCGGCCTCCGTTCGGAGCATCGAGCCGGTGAGCGCCGCGTCATTTTTACCGATCAGAACGCCGTCCTCGACCCGCCACATCGGGCTTTCCGTCGGCTGCCAGCCGGCGAGATCGCGACCGTTGAAGATCGGCTCAAGGGCCAACGCGGCCGGCTGCTCGCACACGCCGCGGCCGCCAGCGGCCGCCAGCAGGAAAGCCACGGCAAGACCGAATACGGGGTGGTTTTTCATAGGGCGGGTTCCACAGGCATTGAACATCAGGGCCGTCGAAATCGGTCCCGGGTATTGTAAGCCGCAGGGCAGCCTGCCGTAGTGATGGGTTGGCACCCGCTACGGGTAGGCTCGGGGGTCGGCGAATGCTCGCGGAGCATGGGGGCGTATCCTCGCCCGCGACGCGACTTTTGCCGCCCCCGAGCCGATGCGGCTTGCTGTCCCGTGGACAAAGCCTTCCATGGCCTTTGTCCACTCCGGCGA
>CAYVNX010000088.1:0-11817 GCA_964453165.1 uncultured Candidatus Kuenenia sp.
GGAGCATCGGGGCGTATCCTCGCCCGCGACGCGACTTTTGCCGCCCCCGAGCCGGGGCTCAACCTCGATCTGCAATCGTCTACTGGGTTCGCTCGGCCGTGGGCACCGCCGCCATCCGGGTTCGGGCCTCGGAAGCGACGAGATAGGGCCGCTTGTACTCTGGCATGTAGCCCTTGGCACCGCGGACGGTCACCTGCTGCCCCACGAGTGGGGCCAGATTGACTCCCGGCTGCGGCGTGACGAACACAAGCACGTTGTTGGTCCCGTCCACCAGCGCCCACCGCGGCGCGTCGGGCCGACGGGAGATCACGGTGGCCAGCCGGCCCGTGGTCTCCATCTGATCCGGCGGTGTCCAGTCGGTCTGTCCGCCGGCCGGACGCCCGCCCGGCAACACGCCGGGACGCACCGGCCTCGTTCCCAGTGAGTCCAGGCTCGACCACATGCCTCCGAGCCGCAGCGGCGACGCCTCGGCCTCAGGCGGCGAGAGGATCGCCAGTTGCCGGCTTTGAATCTGTTCGAACCGCGCGAGCCGGGCGTCGATCGCCTCGGCCCGCGTCCGCTCCTCGGCGGTCGTGGCCCGGGTGGCCGCCAGGCGGAGCCGATCGCGAATCGGGGCGAGATTCCAGTCGTCGCTCGGCCCGGCCACTGCCAGCGAGAGCGCCAGGTCGATGTCGGCCAATTCATCGGCCGGCACAGGAGCTGCGCCCGCCCCGACCGCCGGCGGAGCAGCCGGTGGCGTGAGGTCGAAGACATTCGTGCCGCGAGGGAGCCAGCCCGAGATCAGCCTGGTCATGCCACTCGGCTGGTCGAGCGGCCCGGGCTCGCCGGTCGCAGCGGCCACCGCCGTCCGGTCAGCGCCTTCGGCCACGGCCTGGGTGACGGCATCGCGGGCATCGCGAATCGCTGCGATCGCCTCACCGGCCGCTGCCAGGCCGACCGCAGCGGGCTCCCGCTGCACCGCCGGTGCCAGTTTGGTCGGCAGGCCGAGGTCGGCAGCCCATGCCCAGCGAAACTCGCCCGCCGGCGGCTCGACCCTGAGCCACTCGCCGGCGTGCCGACCTGCCGGGATCGTGATGCGTTCCAGAATCCGCAGCCGCTCGCCGGCCTCGAGCGCCACCTGGGAGACGTGCCGCAGATCGTTGAGTTGAGATCCCACGCGGGCTACGGCCGCGTCGGTCACGACCACGCCCATCCGCGACCGCCGCGGCTCGCTGGCCGTAGGCCGGTCACCTTCCGGCACCTCGCTCACGTCGCCGGCCCTCACCCAACTGTAGCTCCCGTGGACCGGACGGACCGCGCAGTAGCCGGAGTCGTCGATGGCCCAGACCTCGAGCGGCGTGCCCTGGGAGATCCGTTCGGTCGGATAGAAGTCGTCGCCCGGCCCGGATCGAAGCAGCGTGCGAATCGCCGACACCGGAACCGTCACCGGCAGCGTATCGGAGGCAGGAGCAGTCTGACCGGCCAGCACGATCGCAGCCACCGTCACCAGCGCATGCCAAGGCAGCCAGCCGCAACCGTGGCTCGGGATCCAGCCTGAAGTCACCATCGTGCCGCTGCCTCGCAGGTCCGCGCAGCCGCGGTCTGGCCATCTCGCGGGGCGGAGAGAGATACAGGGCTCACGGCCGCCAAACAAGCCGGGATTGGCTGCCTCGCCGGCCACGTCGCCCGGATCGCGTCCGAGCACAAAAAAACGCGTAGACGAGGCTTGGGCACCCTCGTCTACGCGCTCATGAACGAGCAGCCCGAGGGCCGCCCGCCCAGTTCCCTTCTAGACCACCTGCCGGGGAGGCTCAACCCGCGAATATGGCCGGCCGCAGCAGGGCCAAAAAACGGCATCCCAGCCGACCGCGGCACCCCTCTTCGGGGGCATTTTTGATGCGACCTGGAGGTTGGGGAAACCTGCGCCGGCACCCCCCGGCAGTCACGAGGGGTGACAGCGTCGGCCTGCCAGCACGGGCTCTGATCACCAGCGGTGCGTCGGGCGATCGAGCACCTCGCGAAGCACGATCAGCTTCCGCAGTTCGGTCGGCGAGCCCATGGCCGCGATGAGTTCATCGACCACCTTGGTCCCCGTCGCCGACGAATCCGCCCCAATGGTCGAGGGCGATTCATGGGCGAGGTCATGGGCGAAGGCCGCCGCCACATGGTCGGCCACGTCCTCGCCGTAGCCAGCCCGGCCAACGCGACCAACGGCGCGGTCACCCACCGAGACCTGAGCCGGCAGCTTCGGCCGCGCTGCGGTGGTCAGCCGGTCTGGGACGGTCCGCTTGGCCGACTTTGCCGCAGGAGTCGCCATCGGAGACTGCGGGCGGCGGACCGGAGCGGGTCGTGCCGGCTGCGGCGGCGCATCGCCCGGCAACGATCGCGCGAGAAAGTCGCGAATCTCCTGATCGATGTCACCGCCCGGCGGATCAGCCGCCGGACGGGCAGGCCGGGGAACTGGGCGGGGCTGGTTGACCGGCCGGCCGGCAGCCCGCTCGCCGGGCTTCCCGGCAGCATTGCGGAACAGGTTCATGACCTGGGACACGATCCAGATCAGCACGAACACGACCGGAAGGAGCCCTTCGAGCCAGTCGAAACCCGCGGCCAGGAGCACGGGAGCGAAGGGGTGCATGATCGGCCTCATGTCGGTGGATCGGGTCCGCGGCCGCGGTCAGCTCGCCGGGGCCGCCGGGGCCGGTGAGGTGCCCCCAGCGATCGTTCTGCGCATGTCGGTATCGGCCTGCAGGTTCCGCAGTCGATAGTAGTCGAAGATGCCCAACTGGCCGCCGGCCAACGACTCGGCCACCGCCTTGGGCACCTCGGCCTCGGCCTCGACGACTCCGGCCCGGCTCTCCTCGATCGCCGCAATCATCTCCTGTTCGCGGGCCACGGCCATGGCCCGCCGTCCCTCGGCATTGGCACGAGCGACTCGGGTGTCGGCCTCGGCCTGGTCGGCCTGGAGCCGCGCGCCGATGTTGGCCCCCACGTCGATGTCCGCGATGTCGATCGAGACAATTTCGAAGGCGGTGTTGGCGTCGAGCCGACGGCCGAGCACCGTCTTGGAGATCACGTCGGGATTCTCGAGCACGTCGGAATGCTTCTCGGCCGAGCCGATCGCCGAGACGATCCCCTCACCCACGCGCGCGATGATGGTCTCCTCAGTCGCCCCGCCGATCAGCTGATAGAGATTCGTGCGCACGGTCACGCGGGCCTTGACCTTGAGCTGGATCCCGTTCTTGGCAACCGCGTCGAGCGACTCGCGACCGCTGTTCTTGCCCGGGCAGTCGATCACCTTGGGATAGACCGAGGTCTGCACCGCCTCGCGGACGTTCCGGCCCGCCAGATCGATCGCCGCAGCCCGCTTGAAGTCCAGCTCCGTGATCTTGGCTTTATTGGCGGCGATCAATGCCTGGATCACCAGAGGCACCCGGCCGCCGGCGAGGTAATGGGCCTCGAGCGACTGCAGCGTCACGCCGCTGGAGTCGCCCAAACCCGCTTGCACCGCCATGATCTTGCTGCGGACGATCACCGTGGGGTTCACCCGCTTGAAGCTCATCGCCACCATGTCGAACAGCCCGATACCGGCGCTGGAGAAGTAGGACTGCACCCAGAGCCGGAGATAGCGGGCCACCAGGCCGAAGACAGCCAGCCCCACCAGAATCAGAACGCCGAGAATGATCAGGGGTAGCAGTTTCATCGATCGAACTCCGGACGCGGCGGCTGGGCGACGACGGGCGGTCAGAGCCCGAAATCCAGCCGTTCAAGCCTGGTTCGCGGGCGGGGGTGAGTCAAGTTCGTCGCTAGGAGCCGAGTTTTGCCGGATGTCGTCGAAATCGAACTCCTCGAGCAGGCTCGAGAGCCGGGCCCCGGCCGGCTCCTCGGCTGCCGCGGAATCAACCGCCGGGGCATCCCCGGCGGCCGCCGGCTCCTGGGCCAGACTCGGCGACGGAGCCGCTGCGATACCAAGAACCTGCCGAACGACGAGCGACCGTCCTTGCACACCGCTCACCTCGATCGGCGCGTCCGCGGCCAAAGGCCCGCCGTCGCTCACCGCCTCGAACATCTGCCCGTCGACCACAACTCGGCCCCATGGGAGGAGCTCGCCCTCGGTCCGACCCCGGCTGCCCACGAAGCCGCGGAGCCGCCGCCGCTCCGCCACGTCGGGCAACACATCGTCGGCCATCGGAGGCGGCGGCAGCACGCGCCGGCCAAGCGGCGTAACCGGGAACCAGCGAAAGGCAAAAACCAGCACGGCTGGTACGGCCACGAACGTGCCGGCCAGCACGAACATGCCCGCGGCCGCCCCCTGCTCCACGAACGCCGTGACCACTCCCGCTCCGAGCGCGAGCACGCTCAGGAGACCGAGCACGCCGCCCGAAGGTACGAACACCTCGAGAACGATGAGCGCGAGGCCCACCACCACCAGCGCCGTGATCCACAGGAGTGGACTCATGCCATCTCCGTCGGGGCGACGATCACGCGACCACCGCGGACCTCGACGACCCGTACGGCGGTGCCCGGCTCGATCAGTGGGCCAACGCTGGCCACCTCCCGCACCTCGCCCTCGATCCGGGCCCTGCCGGCCGGGGCCAGCCGGGTGGTCGTAACGCCCTCGGCACCGACCAGGTTTTCAGCCGGCTCGGTCTCGTCGAACCCGGCCTCCGCCGGCGGCGCGAGGAGCACGCCCCGCAACCCCGGCGTGGCGGGAAGCCACCGTTGGACCGCCACCGCCAGCACGGCCACTCCGGCGACCGCTCCCAGAACCCCGACGAGCGACCATTGCATCCGTTCGATCTGATAGTCGTTCATCGGCACCACGAACGACTGGCTGGCCAGAACCAACGACGCGATCACCAGCAGGCCACCACCGAGCCCGAGCACGCCGAACCCGGGCAGCACGAAGATCTCGGCCAGCACACAGACGATGCCGGCCAGGAAAAGCATCACTTCGAGCCAGCCGCTCGTGCCGTGGAGGTATTGGCTCCAGAAGTAGACGATGAAGGCCACCATCGAGACGAAACCGCCGAAGCCGATGCCCGGAGTCTTGACTTCGATGTAGAGGCCGGCGAGGCCCACGAGCAACAGAATCCAGGCCAGCCCCGGGCTTGCCAGCGCGTCGAGGAGTTGGTCGGCCCAGCCCGGCTCGGCGACCGCCAGGTTGCCCTCGACGCCGTAGGCCTGACGAAGCCCGGCGACATCATCGACCACGTGGGCCGCCAGCCCGAGCGACTCGGCTCGCCGACCATCCAGGCGGAGCGGACTCGGGCCGAGTTCGGGGCCCTTCCGCCACTCGGCTCGGTCGTCCCGCTCGGCGAGCTCCTCGGCCGTGAAGTATTCGATCCGGCCGGTGCCCTGCTGCTCGGCCCGCTCCAGTTCGATGCCTGGAAGCACCGTTGCCAGCGGCAGCGACCAGGGGCGGTCGCGGAGGCGGGCCACGCCTCCCCGCCAGGCCGAGGCGATCGCTTCGGCCTGCCGCGGATCGATCACCGCCGCACCCTCGCCACCGAGCACCGCGGCCGGAGCCATCACGAGCTCGTCGCAGGCCAGTGCCACGAGGGCCGCATCGCCGCGGGCCTCCCGGGGCACCCAGGCCACCGTCCGCACCCGGGCCGGATCGAGGCCAGCCAGCCAGTTGGCCAACACGAGGCTCTGCTCCGGGAATCCTCCGGCCGAGTCGATCTTGAGGCAGACGAAGTTCGCACCGTTCTCGACCGACCGTTCGATTCGCTGCTTCAGTCGGCCGATCACGTCGGCGCCGGTGCCACCCGAGAGCGTCACCTGGGCGGCCCGCCAGCCGCTCTCGAGCGAGGGGTCGCCCGCGAGCATCTCCTCGGCCAGCCCCAGACCGCGGGCGAGTTCCGCCGGCTGCCCGGCCATCAGCCCCACGAACCCGAATTCCCGGGCCTGCCGTCCGTCGAACGCCAGCGGCGTCGGTGCCAGATCGGTAGTGGCCAGCACCGCGGCCCTGTCCTTCACCGCCGCAAGTTCCTCCGGAGTCACGAACTCCTCGCCGGCGTCGGTCGAGACTCTGAGCACTCGGGCCGCCGGATCGAGCATGCCGACCGCGACGACCGGCGGGATCGTCCGACGGCGGGCGGCGATCTCCCGGTACGCCGCCCGCATCGCCTCGTCGACCAGCGGCTCCCCGACATTGGCGGGGCCGAGCACCGCGTCGGCGGGCATCGCGATCGTGTCACAGGCGAGAGCCACGAGCACGGCATGGCCGCTTGCACCATCCGGCAGCCAGGCGACCGTGCGGACACCGGCCAGCCGCGGACTCGTGAGGAAGCGGGCCAACTCGAGCGATCGACCGAAGTCGCTCGTGCCGGCATCGCTCCCGTCGGCGGGATCGAAGCGGAGTACGAGGATGCCCCGCTCCCCAGTTGAACTCTGAAGATGATCGAGTTGGCGAATGATCGCCCCCTCGACCTGCGTGTCGATCGTGCCGGTGATCGGAAGCCGAAGCGGAAGCGTGATCGCGGGAGCCGCAGTGCCGACCGTCGTCCCGCCGACCGTCGCCCAGACCCCGCCGAGCAACATCCCTAAGAGGATCCGGTGAACGACCAAACCTTGCCGCATGGCCGAGCTCCAGGACACACTCCGACAATCCTCTAATTTTAGGACCCCAACAGGGCGAGTCAAAAAAGCCGTGCTGGAGCGGCCAGGCCGCGGCGGCGAGTTCCGCTGTTCCCTGGTTCAGTGCCCAGTCTGGTATAAGTCTGATCCGTATGACCAACCCGTCGGCAACCGTCTCAGATCCTGAACTCGTCGCCCTCGTCGCCACTCGGGCGCTCAAGCGAGGCACGTTCCGCTTGGCGAGCGGCCGCGAGGCCAGCTTCTATCTCGACGCCAAGCAGGTCGTGCTCGACGCCCACGGCGCGATGCTCGTGGGCCGCGGGATACTCCGGCGGCTCGAGGCGGCCGGATCCCTCCCCGCCGCCGTCGGGGGCATGTCGATCGGGGCCGACCCCGTCACCGCGGCCGTCGTTACGATGGCGGGCGTCGAAGGAAGGCCGCTCAAGGGGTTTCTGGTTCGGAAGGAGCCCAAGGGTCACGGACTGCAACGGTTCATCGAAGGGCCGGTGGAGCCGGGCCAACGGGTGGTGATCGTCGAAGACGTGGTCACGACCGGAGGGTCTTCGCTCCTGGCGATCGACCGGGCGATCGAATTCGGCCTGGTGGTCGAGCGGCTCGTGGCGGTGATCGACCGGCTGGCGGGCGGCCGTGAGGCCCTGGCGGCTCGCGGAATTCCGCTGGAGTCGCTGGTGACGATCCGCGACCTCGGCATCGAGCCGGATGCCGCCTGAACCAGGCCGGTTGCTTGCCCCGACGCCTCGGGCAGCCGTAGGCTTGCCGTCATGGTGCTCCGATCGCAGGGTGTCGCTACGAATCGTCGTCGCTTGGCCTTCGGGCTTGCTCTGCTTGCCACGTCGGCCGCCTTGATCGCCCAAGCCGCCGCGCCGCCGGTCGGGGCTGCTCCCGAGCCGGCCACGGAGGAGTGGCAGAGCCTCATCGACCAACTCGGCGACCCCGACTACGCCGTGCGGGAGAACGCGGGCCGGAAACTGTCGGCCGCTGGCGCCGCTGCCGCCGACGCTCTGCTTGCCGCCGCCGAGGAGAGCACCGATCTCGAGGTGGCCCTGCGGGCCGGTTGGATCGTGGCCTCGATTCCGCTGGCGACGGGCCAGGAGTGCGCCGAGGCGGCCGGGTTGCTCGATGCGTATTCGTCCGGCGATCTGGCGGAGCGGGTAGGTGTGATGCGTCGGCTCTTGCGACTCGATGACGACGAAGGCATCGAGTCGCTCGCCCGCATCGTCCGCCTCGAACGGACGGCGACGGGCTCACGAATTGCAGCGGCGCTCCTGGTGCAGGATTGGCAGCCTGACGATCCCTTCTGGCCGCTGATGGAGCCGGAGATCGTGGCGGGACTCGGCAACAGCCGGCGGCCGGCGGCCGAATTTCTCAGGGGACTTGCCGCCTACGCCACAGCCACTTCCCCGGCCGAGGTGGCCGCCGGGGTCGAAGCCTGTCGGAGGGCAGTGGCGTTCCTCGGACCAGGCCGCAATCCCGCTCGCGACACTCATCAGGCGTCGGATGGCGACGACCCTGTGAACGAGGATTTTGCAGGTCGGGCGCTTCGCCGCTGCCTGGCGATTATCTTGGCCCACGAAGGACGCACGGCCGAGGCCCTGGCAACGGCCCGCCCATTGTTCGCCGACTCCGACCATTCGGCCGGTCCAGCCCGGATGGCGGCCGAACTCCAGTGGTTGACCGCCAGAGGACTGCCCGAGGCCGTCGATCTGCTCGCCGTCGCTGTCGGTGAGGATTCCGATCCGTTCCTTGCCTATGCGGCGGCCCTGGCCTGGCGGCAGCGGCCTGGGGATGAGGCAGCTGCCAAGGCGGTCGAACTGGCAAAGGTGGCCCACCGCCGACTCGCCGAGGTCGAACTTGGGGAACGAATCGGGACGGCCGGGCTGTTGGCCCGCTGGGGAGGCATCGAGTGGGCGGAAAAGGAATACCAAACCGTTCTCGCAGCCGTCGACACGAGACCGGCCGATCGCGCCCAGGCGGTGATCACGTATGCCGAGTTTCTCCACGATCAAGATCGGGATGCCGCTGCTGCCGCGGCGCTCGAGGCGGCACTCGATCCCGGAGGGCAGAAGGCGGAGGATCTCGAGCAGGGACTCATGCAACTCGGCCGGGATCCCCGCGAGATCCGCTCTCGGATGCTGTTCTTCGCCGCCTGCGCCGCCACCGATGAAGCCACTCGCGATCGCCTGCTGGAGGAATCGTTTCGGGCGTTCCCCGACGACATCGACACGCTGATCGCCCTCTACCAGCGGGCCAAGGACGAGCCCGATCGCCGCGCCGAGCTCGTCTCGCGGATCGCCCGCACCGCGGCGGCGATCGAGCAGGAGATCCGCAGCCTCCCTGGCGATCCGAGCAGCCGCAACGAATACGCCTGGCTGATCGCCAACACCGAAGGAGACCTCGCCAAGGCGACCCGCTACTCGCGGGAATCCCTCGTCGATTCCTTCGACACCGCCAGCTATCTCGACACGCTCGCTCATTGCCAGGCCGCCGCCGGCCAACTGGAGCGGGCGATCCGCACCCAGTGGCTGGCGGTGAAGCAAGAGCCCCACAGCCAGCTCATCCGGCGGAACTTCGCCCGGTTTCGCGGGCTCGGAGAACCTCGCCCATGATGCCTGTCCACCATGTCGCCGTGCACGACACCCGCCTGGCCGTATTCACCGCCGGCTCGGGGCTGCCGCTGGTGCTCCTGCACGCGTTTCCGCTCGACCACGGCATGTGGGAGCGGCAACTGCCGCTGGCCGATCATCTCCGACTGATCGCTCCCGACCTGCGGGGCTTCGGCGGGAGCGGCGAACGCCTTCCGACGAGCATCGCGGAACTGGCCGACGACATGGTCGCGCTGCTCGATGCCCTGCACGTCGCGGGGCCGGCCGTGATCTGCGGCGTCTCGATGGGCGGATACGTCGCCCAGCACATGGTCGCCCGACATCCTGACCGCGTGGCGGCGGCCATCCTCGTCGATACGAAGCTTGAGGCCGACACGGCCGAGGCCCGCGCCGGACGAGCCGATCTGGCGGCCAAGGTGGGCCGGCTCGGCCAGGGTATCCTGGCCGACGCGATGATTCCGCGGCTGCTCGGAGAGTCGCTCGAGGCCCGCGCAATGCCCGGCCGCAACGACGCCGAGGCGCTGCTGCGGCGGCTGATCCTCGCGCAGCCGGTGGCGACGATCCAGGCAGCCCTGGCGGCGCTCGGGGCTCGACCCGACATGACCGATGCGATGCGCCAGGCCCGGCCGCCGATGCTGCTCGTCGTGGGGCAGGAGGATGCCATCACTCCGCCGGTCTGCCTGGAGGCGGCAGAGAAGGTGATCCCCGACGCCAGCCTTCTGGAGGTGCCCCACGCGGGACACATGACACCGCTCGAGCAGCCGGCGATCTTCAACGAGGCGGTGCTGGAGTTTCTCCGAGGGCTGCCGGCGGAACGGCTCGCGGCAGGCCGGACTCACTGACATCGGGAACCGATCGGAAAGGCGGGGGGCCGGAGTCGTTCGGCCGCGGTGGCCTCCGGAGCGCACCGGGCGGTTGTCCAGCCCGCTCGCCTCCTGGAGGTGGACCACCGGGCCGCCCAGGAGGCATCCGCTCGGAAGGCAGCCGGTCGCGTTCGCCGGTCGGCCCTGGCTGAAACTCACCCGGCTCGATCCGCCGTGGCCCAGTTCGACGATCGCCCCCTCGGTCGTCCTCACGGCTCCGGCCCACGCGGGGATCGAATCGACCCTCTCCCATGGCCGGCCGTTCGAGCCATTCGAGGCGGTCGTCGATCCTCATTTCCACGATCGCCCGCCGCATCGGCGGCGGGGTCGCGGCGATGATCACGTGCCAGAGACGGGCCGCATCCCGCAGTCGGTCCGACGCCGGGTCGGTCAGGGCTCTGGCCACCAATTCCAGCTCTCGGCGATCGATGGGCGACAGACTGAAGTAGGTCTCCGCCGATTTCTCGAGCGTGTCGATCTGGTCGGCCGCAATCGACGCCAGCCGCTCCCGCCGGGCTGCCGTCGTGTCGGCAGCGAAGTCTTGACGGAGGGTATCGATCGCAGCGTCGAACTCCCGGGCCTCGCCGCGGACCGCGTCTGGGTCGCGGGCGAGGCGGAGCCACCGCGGCTGAATTGGCCGATCGGTCGCCATCAGTTCGGCCAGTTGCTCCAGGAATCGCAGGCTCCCGGCCTCCTGGAGCAGGTCGACATGCCGGATGAACGGCAGATTCTCCACCACCGGTTCGGGCGCCGTCGCACGCCCGAGCACGACGCCTGCAAGGAGCGCCGCGGCCACCGTGGCGACCGGTCCGAGCCACCATGGCCAGGCACTGCGGCCGGCTGCCGTGGCCGCGGCGGGTCCTGCGCCGAGCTTCACGGCCATCAGGTCGACGGTGGTCGCCGCCATGTCGCGGGCCGGCGTTGCCGCCGGCAGGCTGTCGAGCACGCCCCACACCTCGGCGAGGTCGGCGGCGGGATCGCCCTCGCCGGCGGGTCGTGCCGATCCGTTCGGAATGGGTCGGGCCACGATCGTTCACTCCTCTACATACGGGGCGAGTGCCGCGCGGAGATGATCGCGAGCCCGAAATAAGAGCGACTTGACCGCAGGCACCGTGAGTTTCATGGCCGCGGCAATCTCGTCGTAGGAACACTGCTCGAACTTGGCGAGCAAGAGCGCCATCCGCTGGCGGTCGCTCAGGCCGGCGATTGCCTGCTGGACGACCACCTGCAGCTCGCCGCGGTCGGCAACGCGGGCGGGCAGCATCCCACTGGCAGCGACGGCCAACTGATCGAGGCCGATCGCCGACGAGGAGGCCGAGGCTGCGTGGGGCACACCCCGTTCCAGCCGGCGGTAGGCCCGCTGCTTCAGATCGCTGGCCACGTTGTTGGCGATGGTGTGGATCCAGGTCGTGAATTTCGCCGTCGGCTTGTACCGCTCGCGGGCTCGGTAGACCCGCATGAAGGTCTCCTGGGCCAGATCTTCCGCGGTCGCGTGGTCGCCGGTCTGGTGGAGAAACAGCGTGACCAGCCGCTGCTGCCAGAGTTCGACGAGTTCCCCGAACGCGACGACATCGCCATCGCGGACTCGGAGCATCAATTGGGTCGAGCGATCGCCAGCCGCCGTCGCCGGCATGATCGCCGAATCAGTCGCCATCGTCGGGTCCCCGGGACCCACTCAAGAATACCAACCGGCGCACGGTCGCCAGGAAGGTGACCGCCAAGCCCGCCGGGGCCAGGATGGCCCGCCCAGCAGCGCCAAAAAAAGCACCCAT
>CAYVNX010000089.1:0-11761 GCA_964453165.1 uncultured Candidatus Kuenenia sp.
GTCGCCTTCACCCAGACCGCGGTGCCTGAACCCGGCATGCTGCCAGCCGGGGCCGTCGCGCTGGCCATCGCCTGGTCGATCGTCCGCCGCCGCGGCTGACCGGAGGGCTCGACTGCGGGGGACAGCCGCATGCGTGCATCAGCGACCCGCCTTCGACCAGCCTGCACCCGCTCCTGCATGGCACGGTGCGAACAAAAACCGTACCCTTGAGCCGGTGACCGTCCCATTTCCTCGAAGAGATTTCTCGTCGCTCTATGACAGCATCGCCCCAGCCCGCCTCCGTGACCGCCGCTGACCCTTGGTTTCAAGATCGCTTCGCCGACCGGATCGGTGGAGCCGCCTTCGGCAAAGGCACCGCGATCTACAAGTTCGAGCTCATCAAGCGGGCCAAGCGGCAGGCACTCGCCGACCACCCCGAGCGGCGGATGCTCGACTTCGGGATCGGCGAGAACGACGAAATGGCCCCCGAGAGCGTCCGTGCCGTGATGCGGCGGGAGATCGACCGGCCCGAAAACCGCGGCTATGCCGACAACGGGATCGCCGAGTTCAAGCAGGCGGCAGGGGCCTTCATGCAGCGGGAGTTCGGCGTAGCGCTCGATCCGGTCAAGGAGATCAATCACTGCATCGGCTCGAAGACGGCCTACGCGATGCTGCCGGCCGCGTTCATCAATCCCGGCGACGTGACGCTGATGACGGTGCCCGGCTATCCCGTGGCTGGCACGGCCACGAAATGGTTCGGGGGCACGGTTCATCCCTTGCCGCTGGTGCCGGAGCACGGCTTCCTACCCGACCTGGAGAGCATCCCGGCCGACGTGCTCGCCCGCACGAAGCTCCTCGTGCTCTGCTATCCCAACAGCCCCACCGGCCGGACGGCGACGCGGGAGTTCTACGAGAAGGTCGTAGCCTGGGCCCACCGGCACCGCGTGGTCGTGATTCAGGATGCGGCCCACATGATGCTCTCCTACGACGATGCGCCGCTGTCGTTCCTGTCGGTCGACGGGGCCAAGGAGGTGGGCCTCGAGGTCCACTCGATGTCGAAGGGCTTCCACATGATCGGCTGGCGGATGGGCTGGGTCTGCGGACACGAACGGCTGGTGCGGGCCTTCGCCGACATCAAGGACAACTGCGACTCGGGGCAGTTCATGGCCATTCAGAAGGCTGCCGCCGCCGCCCTGGGCGACCCGGAGATTCCCCGTCGCGTGCGGGAGAAGTATCGCCGCCGGCTCGAGAAGCTCGTAGGCGTGCTGCGGGCGGTGGGCTTCGATTGCGAAATGCCCGGCGGCACCTACTTCCTCTACACGAAGAGCCCGATCGGCGCAGGCGACCGCGTGTTCGCGAGCGCCCAGGAGGCGAGCCAGTTCCTGATCCACGAACTGTCGATCTCGACCGTGCCCTGGGACGACTGCGGTCCCTTTCTGCGATTTTCCGCGACCTACGAAGCGGAAGACGAAACCGCCGAAGACGACCTGATGGCCGAAGCCCATGCCCGGCTGCAGCGGGCCCGGCTGAAGTTCTGATCCATGCCCGCTGGCCGCGCCGGCCAGGATTGCCCGGCTCGGCGGCGCCACCCATGCATCTGAGATAACTTGGGCAAACTGCGAGAGAGGGCTCGGGGTCGGCAAAAGTCTCGTCGCGGGCGAAGATACGCCCCAATGCTCCTCGAGCGTTCGCCGACCCCTCGCCGTTGCTTCACGTAACCATTTCGCGGTCTCGTCGATCGCTCTCCGGAGATTTCGCCATGCATCGCCTCGTCGCCTCGGCCCTGCTCCTCGGCTGCCTCGGCCTCCTCGGGGCGGGCGTGTCGGGCTGTGGCTCCAAGAAGTCGCCACCCACGATTGCCGACATGCTGGCCCGGGCCCGCAAGGCCAAGACCCCGGAAGCGCAAGCCCGGGAACTCACCCGGGTGGCCGTGCAGCAGGCGGGAGCCGACAAGACCGGCGCGGCCAAGACGCTCGCCGAGGCACTCGCCGCCATCCCGGCCGATGGCCAGCCGCTGGCATCGGTACCGGTGCTCGTCGAGATCGCCACGACCTACGCCGCGATCGGTGAACGGGCCAGCGCCCAGAAAGCCGTGGCGTCGGCCGTCGACATGACCAAGCGACTCGCGGAAGATCCCCTCGGCCAGGCCTGTCTGCTGGCGCAGATCGGCACCGTCCAGGGCAGCCGGGAGAACGGGCTGGGTGACCGGGCCAAAGCCGAAGCGACCCTCGCCGAGGCCTCGCAGATCGCCAGTTCCCAAGTGCCGGAGCGGTTTCGAGGCAAAGCCCTCGCGGCCGTGGCCACCGGCTATGCCGACGCCGGGCTCGCCGCGGCGGCCCAGGATATGGTCGGCACGCTCGAGGAACTGGCCCGCACGCTCGACGACCTGCGGCCCAAGGCCGAGGCCTTTGCTGCGGCCGCGGCTGTGCGGGCGGCCGCCGGCGAGAAGGAGGCCGCCAAGGCCCTCCTCGACGAGGCGGCCGAGGCCGCCAAGGCGATCGACGACTTTCCCGCAAACCGCAGCTACGCGCTCCTGGCCGTCGCCAAGGCATCCTTGGCCGTCGGGGATGCCAAAACCGGGAAATCCCTTTTGGCGGAAGCGGAGAAGGCCGCCTCGAAGGTGGGCGACCCCCAGCAACAGAAGGACGCCCTGCGGGCTATCCGCGGGCTGCAGGCAAAGCTGAAGTGACCGCGGGTCGGTCGCGGGTTCAGCGACTGCGGGTCACGTGTGCGAGTGCCTCGAGCGCCCGCTTTCTCGCCTCGGCATGATCCACGATCGGTTCGGGGTAGTCGCGACCGATCGTCACGTCCGCCTCGCGGAGCAGGAGTGGCGCCGCCTTGGACGGCTCATGGATGTCGCGGCTGGAAAGCTTCGCCAGCTCTGGCACCCAGCGGCGGACATAGGTTCCGTCGGGATCGAACTTCGTGCCCTGGGTCGTGGGATTGAAGACCCGGAAATACGGGGCCGCGTCGGCTCCGCAGCCGGCGGCCCACTGCCAGCCGAGCGTGTTGGCCGCAAGATCGGCATCGACGAGCGTGTCCCAGAACCAGCGGGCGCCCTCCAGCCAGGTCACCCGCAGGTCTTTGACGAGAAAGCTCGCCACGATCATCCGGACACGGTTGTGCATCCAGCCGGTGGCCCAGAGCTGCCGCATGCCCGCGTCCACGATCGGGAAGCCGGTTCGGCCCCGCTGCCAGGCCGCGAGGCCAACCGGATCGTCGGCCCAGGGAAACCGCGTGTAGTCGGCCCGCAGCGGCGCGTCAGTGGTGTGCGGAAAGTGGTAGAGCAGATGGCTGGCGAATTCCCGCCAGCCGAGTTCCCGCAGGTAGACCTCGGGACTGCCAGTAAGCTTGGCGGCCGGCGTGCCCCCGGCCCGCTCCCGCACGGCGTGCCAGACCCGGCGCGGCGAGATCTCACCGAAATGCAGATGGGGCGAGAGGCTGCTCGTGCCGTCGTGATCGGGGCGATCCCGCTCGGTGCCATAGCCGGCGAGTCCGCGGTCGAGAAAGGCTGTGAGCCGCTTCCGTGCTCCGGCCTCACCGGGCTCCCAGGTCTTTGCCATGGTGGCGGCCCAGCCGAGTCCAGGCCGCAGTTCGAGGGAGTCGATCGCCAGGCTCTTCATGCCGGACACAGCCGGAGCGGGCCGGAGTTTCTTGGGAGCGTCCGTCGGTTCTGCCGGCTCGTCCCGGGCCAACAGCGACCGCCAGAAGGGGGTGAAGACCTGATACGGCCTCCCCTCTTTGGTGGCCACGTGCACCGGCTCATGGAGCAGCCCGCCATTGAAGCTTTCCGCCGCGAGGCCGGCGGCGGCGAAAGCCTGCTTGATCGCCGTGTCTCGCGCCACCACTGCCGGCTCGTAGCGCCGGTTCCAGACGACATGGGTAGCACCGGACTCCTTGGCCAGTGCTCTGAGCGCCGCAAGCGAAGGTCCGCGGCGGATCACGAGCGGTGTCCCCGCCTTCGTCAGGGCAGCCGCCAGTCGTTCCAGCGAGTGGTGCAGCCACCACCGCGACGCGGCCCCGGGCTCCCAGGGAGCCTCCTCCTCCGGCGCGTGGACAAACACGGGCACCACCGCCCCACGAACGGCGGCCGCGGCCAGCGCCGGATTGTCGTCGAGCCGAAGATCCCGCCGAAACCAGACGATCGTCACGGGTGCGGCGGAGGTCATGGCTCGGATTCCTGGTTCACGGGAGGGGGCCGATGATACCGGTGACGGCTGACGTTCACCAATCGGGCGGCCGACGATAGATTCAACCCGCATGACGCCGCTTTTGGCCCAAGGTGAACTGCCCGCACTCGCGCTCGAGCCCGGAGCGGTCCGGCTTCTGGGCTGGGCGCTCGTCGGCTATGTGGTGTTCCTGCTCGGCATCAGCATCTACGCCAGCCGGAAAGTCGAGAACGAGGCTGACTACGTCGTGGCCGGCCGCCGGCTGCCGCTGTTCCTCGCCTGGGGCACGCTGATCGCGACCTGGTTCGGGGCGGCGACGATGTTCGCCGCCGCCGGGGCGGCCCGGGAGGAGGGCCTGCTCGGCGTGGTGCTCGACCCCTTCGCCTGTGCCGGGACGCTGATCCTGGCCGGCATCTTTTTCGCTCGGCCGCTCTGGCGGATGGAGCTGTACACGATGGCCGACTTCAACCGGGTGAAGTACGGACCGCGGGCCGAACTCGTGGGAGCCTGCATCCAGGTGCCGGCTTACTTCTCCTGGGTGGCGCTGCAGTACACGGCGCTCGCGCGAATTCTCGACCTCTACTTCGGCATCCCGCTCGCGACGGGCATCCTGATCGTGGCCGCCGTCACGCTCGTCTACACGCTGATCGGCGGAATGTGGTCGGTCACCCTCACCGACACCGTTCAGATCGTGATCGCCCTGGCCGGCCTCGTCGTGCTGACGGCGGCCGCGCTCTCCGCTCCCCAGCTCGGAAATGGCGATCCCTGGCGGGGCCTCGCCATCGTGTTCACCCGGGTGGCCGAAACCCACCCTGATCACCTCCGGCTCGTGCCGGCCGACCCCTCGCTCGCCGTGCTCCTCGGCTGGCTGGGCGCCTGGGCCACCGGCCTGTTCGGCAACATCCCAGGCCAGGATCTCCAGCAGCGGGTATTCGCAGCCAAGAGCCCAAATACCGCCATGTACGCCTGCATCCTCGCCGGCGTGCTCTACCTCGCCTTCGGAATGCTCCCGGTCACGCTCGGCCTGGCGTCGCTCGTGACCCATCCCGAGGGCACGCTCGATCCGGTCGGCTTCCTGGCCGGCGAGTATCTCTCCACGGGGATGCTCGTGGTGTTCGTGATCGCCGTGATGTCGATGGTGGTCTCCACGGCCACGAGCGCCGTACTCGCCCCGGCCACGATCCTGGGCCACAACCTCCTCTCGCGGATTCCGGGTTTCGACACCGGGGGCCTGGTGCGGGACCGTCTCTGCGTGGTGCTCGTCTCGCTCGGCGGGATCGCCCTGGCGATGTGGGGCAAGTCGCTGATGGAGCTGCTCGACGTCGCCTTGTCGATCCAGCTTGTGGCCCTGTTCGTGCCGGTCGTGATGGGCATCTACGGGCGGCCCCGGAGCGAATGGGCCGGAGTGCTCTCGATGCTCCTGGGCTTCGGAGCCTGGCTGGTCACGTTTGCGGTCGAGCATCTGGCCGGCCCGGAGCCCAACGGCCTCGTGGCCGCCATCACCACGGTGCCCTCCGACTTCTGGGGCCTGGGCTGCGGGCTCCTCGGCTATGTCGTGGGAAACCGGCTCGCTCAGCCCCGCTGAATCTCGTAGCCGGTCCGCGGCGTGCGGGCCATGAAGGCCGCGGCCTGGTCGTCGCCGATGATCCGCTCGGCTGCCGGATCCCAGCGGATCGTCCGGCCGAGCCGGGCGGCTATCGCAGCCAGGTGGCAGGTGTTCATCGCCATCACGTGGCTGAAGACGTCGGACACCGGCAGGCCTCCCTCGCGGATGCAGCGGTAGAAGTTCTCCTTGTGGCCTTCGAACGGCTTGCCCTTGTAGAGAGCCGTCACGTCGGCCGCCGTGAACTGATCCTTGTCCCACCCGTCTTCGATCGGCTTGCCGGTGATCCGCTCGCGGTTGACGAAGATCCGGCCTTTCTCCCCTTCGAACAGGATCCCGTTGTCGCCCCGGCTCGTGACGACCATCTCCACGCCGTCGGGGAAGGTGCAGGTGATGGCGAAATCGTGGGAGGTGTTGTAGCAATCGTCGACCGTCGGATAGCCGTTCTCGAAGGGCACCGGATGCTTGGCATCGGTGCCGTCGATCGTGACGGGCCCCTTGCCCTGCTCGTCCTGCTGCAGGGCCCACTGGGCGATGTCGACATGGTGGGCGCCCCAGTCGGTGAACTTGCCGCCGGAATACTCGTACCACCAGCGAAACTCATAGTGGCACCGCCGCTCGCGGTAGGGCACGTCGGCCGCCTGGCCGAGCCACATTTCCCAGTCGAGTTCCCGGGGCACCTCGGCCACCGGGAAGGGTCCGCCGGTGGGGCTGCCGTTGATCCCGACCGTCACCTTCTTGATCGGCCCAAGCAGCCCCTTGTGGACCATGTTCACCGCCCGCAGGAACCGGTCGCGGTCGCTCCGCTGCTGGGTGCCGATGAAGAATTGCAGGCCGGGATGCTTCCCGGCCGCCGCCCGGGCCAGCTGGTTCTCCTCGAGCGTGAGCGAGAGCGGCTTCTGACAGAAGACATGCTTGCCGGCCTCGAGGGCCTCGATCGCGATCTTCACGTGCCAGTGGTCGGGGGTGACGATGCTCACCACGTCGATGTCGGGCCGGTCGAGCACGCGGCGATAGTCGCGGTAGACGTCGGCCTTGCCCTTGCCGGCCCGCTCGTCGTTGCGGCACCGCTCGGCATGGCGGTTATCCACGTCGCAGACGGCCAGGATGTCGCCGAACCGGGCGTGATCGTGGGCGTCGCCGGTGCCCATCGAGCCGGTGCCGATGCAGCCGATCCGGGGCCGATCGTTGGCCGACGTGTTGGCAAAGGCGGTCTGGGTCCAGGCAAACGCGGGCACGAATGCGGGTACGAGGACCGGGCCACCGGCGGCCGCGACTCCCGCGGCCGAGGCTCCGAGAAACGTCCGACGGGTATGGCGCTGGCTGGCTGGCATAGAAAATCCCCAAGGGTCTTATAGGAGTTTACCCAACAGCCCGCGTCATCTGTGGCGAATTGCATCGGCCCGGCCACGCGGGTCAGGCACAGCGGTTCGGAGGCCGTCCCTCGCAGGGTTCTCTGGTTGCGCCAGGGAGCTTTGCCGCAGACGAACCTCGGCGAGAACTGAACTCCGCACACCTCATCTTTACTTGTGGAGGATGAGCTTGCCGGCTCGCGTCAGGCTGAGCCGATAGAGTTCGCCGCGATGCAGGATCTGCACCGCGTTCCGGCCGCGCAGCAGCGATTCAGAGAGGATCGGGCTACCGTCGCTTTCGGCCGCTGAGCCCGCTTGCACGCCACCTCCCTGCGGCTCGTTGCCTGCCGAACCGTCCGCCAGCTCAGCCGGCTGGGCATCCTCATTGGGCGATTTCATCGAATTTTGCGGCTTTTTTCGGGGGGCAACCCACTTGACGCAATTCCCTATGTGAATATCATTTCTTTTGTTCGATACCGATTCTCAATATCGATCCCGCCGAACGCAAGTCAAGCCGTTCGGTGGAGCCAGCCAGCCCGGGTCTTGCCCGCCGGTCAGCCAGCCACTCCGAACTCCCTGGCGACGTCACCTCTCAGGAGATGGACATGGTGGCTGGTTTTTCAAACGCTCGTTTTTCCCGACCTGCTTCTTCCCGACATGGTTTCACTCTGGTTGAGTTGCTGGTGGTGATCGCCGTCATCGGCACGCTCATCGGGCTGCTGCTGCCGGCCGTGCAGACTGCACGCGGTGCGGCCCGCCGCATGTCGAGTCTCAACAATCTCAAGCAGATGGGCGTGGCATTGCACATCTACCACGACGGCAAGCGCCGACTGCCGCCGGGATTTACCTCGACGGTCACCGACGCATCGACGACTCCCGTGACGGAGACCGGCCCGGGCTGGAGCCTGTTCGCCGAAATCCTGCCCTACATGGAAGAGGCAAGCCTTCACGCACAGATCGATTTCTCCCGGCGAATTTTTGATCCCAGCAGCCCAGCGACGAATCAATCGGGTCGGGAGACGGTCGTCGCCGCCTATGTCGATCCGGGCGACACGTCTCCGAAGCTCATCGATGTCCAGGATGCAACTCAAACCGTGATGTTTCAGGCGGCGGTGTGCAGCTACGCCGGCTGCCTGGGTACGGGAGCGTATGAGGAACAGCCGTTCAACGGCGTGTTTCACCGGAATAGCAGGATCCGCCTCGATCACATCGTTGACGGCACGAGCAAGACGATCGGCATCGGGGAGCGAATGAGCCGACACACCCAGAGCAGTTGGGTCGGTGTGACGCCGGGCCAAACGCTGTTTTATGCCCCGGAGTCTCCCCGGTTTGATCCGGCGAACCCGACCTTCAACACCAGGCCGGCGATCACAGCCACGCTCGTCCACGTGAGGTCGAGCGTGCCGAGCCTCCAGGGCAGCCCCGGTGGATTCATCGGTCCTCATCCGGCCGGCACGCAATTTCTCAACCTGGACGGCTCCTGTCGTTTGATCAATGCCGAAACGTCCACCGACGTATTCAGGGCGCTGTGCACCCGCAGCGGTGGAGAGACCGTGACGGCTGACTGACTCCTGCAGCGTTCAAGCGTCGACCCAGGGGACTACCCAACGGGCCGCAGGGCTGCATGGAGGATGGCGGCCGGGTGGCTCGCCCGGCGGCCGGTGCCGTCCTGGATCTGATGGCGGCAACTCGTGCCCGGAGCAGCGATCAGGGTGGCCGCCTCGGCGGCCCGCACCGCCGGGAAGAGCACCAGTTCACCGATCTGCATCGAGACCTCGAAGTGCTCTCGCTCGTAGCCGAAGGATCCGGCCATGCCGCAGCAGCCGCTCGGGATGACCGACACCGTGTGGTTTCGCGGTAGTCGGAGGATGGTCGCCGTGTGCTCGACCGATGAGAGCGCCTTCTGATGGCAGTGGCCATGCACGAGGATCCGACGGGGCGTCTCGTCGAACGCTTCCGGGACGATCTCGCCCCGAGCCGCCGCCCTGGCGAGGAACTCGTCGACCAAGAGCGTGCGACCCGCCAGCCGCCGGGCGGCCGATTCCAGCCGCTCCGGCACGAGGTCGGGATATTCGTCGCGAAACGAGAGAATCGCCGAGGGTTCGATGCCGACGAGCGGTGCCTCGTCGGTGACGAGGTCGGCCAACAGTTCGACGTTGCGGGCGGCCAGGTCGCGGGCCTCCCGCACGAGCCCCTTCGAGAACTGGGCCCGGCCACTGTCAGCATGCTCGGGGATGACGATCTCCCAGCCGAGCGCTTCCATGAGCTCCACCGTCTGGATGCCGATGGCCGCATCGAGCGTGTCGGTGAACTCGTCGCAGAAGAGATGCACCCGGCCGAGCCGACCTGAGCCCCGACTCCCGCCGCGACGCCGCCACCAGCCGCGGAGCGTCGTGGGCGGCAACCGAGGCAGCGACCGCCGGGCCGCAAAGCCCATCAGCCCTTTCGTGATCCGGGAGAGCCCTGGAGCGGTGGCAGCGAGGTTGTAGAGCCAGGGCAGGGAGGCCATCCGGCGGAGCATGCCGGCTGAGCCGGCCACCATCCGCGTCCGCCAGGGCACTCCGCCCGAGTCGTGAACATGCTGCTGCCACTCGGCCTTGAGCCGGGCCATGTCGACGTTGGAGGGACACTCGCTCTTGCAGGCCTTGCATGAGAGACAGAGATCCATCACGGCCGCGAGCTCCGGCCGGCTCCAGGGATCGGCTGCGGCCGGATCGGCGAGCGCCTGCCGCAGCACGTTGGCCCGGGCCCGCGTCGTGTGCTCCTCGTCCCGCGTGGCCATGTAGCTCGGGCACATCGTGCCCCCGGCGGCGGCTGGCTTGCGGCACTGCCCCACACCCGTGCACTTCTCGGCCGCCCGAAGCACGCCCCCGGTGTCGGCAAACCGGAAGACGGTCTCATGGCGGGGCTCCGGCTCGCCGGGCAGGATCCGCAGCGACGAGTCCATCGGCGGGGCGGCCACGATCTTCCCTGGATTGAAGATGCCGGCCGGATCGAAGGTCTGCTTCACCCGCTCGAAGAGCCGGTAGCAGGCATCGCCCACCATCGAGCGGATGAACTCGCCCCGCAGCCGGCCGTCGCCATGCTCGCCCGAGAGGCTGCCGCGATATTTCTTCACAAGCGCCGCCACATCGGTCGCCACGTCGCGAAACATCGCCAGGCCGGCCTGCGTCCGCAGGTCGAACAGCGGTCGGAGATGGAGCTCGCCCGCACCCGCGTGGGCGTAGTGGACGCAATCAATCCCGTACTTCTCGGCCAAGAGCCGGTCGAACTCGGCAACGTAGGCCGGCAGGTCGGCGACGGCCACGGCGGTGTCTTCGACGATCTCGCGGGGCCGGGCGTCGCCGGGCAGGTTGTTGATCAAGCCCTGGCCGGCCCGCCTGAGCTCCCAGACCTTGTCGGCCTCGCCGCCGAAGAGCAGCGGATAGGCATAGCCGATCCCCGCGGCGCGGAGTTCGGCTTCGATCCCTCGTAGTTTGGTCTCGAGCGCGGCCCGATCGGTGTCACGGCATTCCACGACGAGTACCGCCCCCGGCTCACCCACCACGAACGATCGATTCCGGGCCTGTTCGAGGTTGTCCTTCGTGCAGCCGAGGATCTTGTCGTCGATCAGTTCGCAGGCTGTCGCCCGGGCACCTGGATCACGGTCGGGCCGCATCACGATCACCGTCGCCCGCAGGGCCTCGTCCACGCTCCGGCAGTGCACACAGACCAGGCCGCCGGGCGGCGGCAGCGGAATCAGCTCGAGCTCGTATTCCACGCCGAAGAAGAGCGTGCCCTCGGAGCCGGCGAGGAGCTTGCAGAAGTTGAAGGGCTTGTCGCTCGTCGGATCGAAGCACGCCGCGTCCATCAGGGCATCGAGCGCGTAGCCGGTGTTGCGACGGGTGACCTCGGGCCGGGGAAAGGACTCGCGGACGAGCCGGCGAGTGGCCTCGTCGCCGAGCATCTCGGCCGCCATCCGGTAGACGCGGGTTTCGAGGGAATCGGGCCCGCCGAGTTTGCCGGCAAACTCGGCGGCGGAGAGCGGACCGAACGTGGCCTCGCTGCCGTCGGCAAGAAATCCCCGGGCGGCGACGAGATGGTCTCGCGTCGTGCCCCAGGCGATGGAGTTTGAGCCGCAGGAGTTGTTCCCCACCATCCCGCCGATCATCGCCCACGCGGCGGTGGAGGTCTCGGGTGGAAAGAACAGGCCGTGGCCGGCGAGGAGACGATTGAGGTCGTTGCGGACCACGCCCGGCTCGACCCGCACCCGCCGCCGCTCGACGTCGACGCCAAGGATCCGGTTCAGGTGTCGGCCGGCATCGACGATGATCCCGGCCCCCACCACCTGGCCCGCCAGGGACGTGCCGGCGGCCCGGGGCACGAGTGGCACCCGGTGGGCCGCTGCAAACCGCACGAGTTCGCCCACGTCGGCCGCCGACCGCGGCAGGGCCACGGCGAGCGGCCGCTCCTGATACTCGGAGGCATCCGTGGCGTAGATCGTGCGGGCAACGCCGTCGACCCGCACCTCTCCAGCCAGCCGGCCAGCGAGGTCACGGAGCAGCGGAATCAGGTCGGAGCCAGGCGCAGCCATATTCAAATTTCTACCATTCACACAGTGGTCGCGGGCGAGGATACGCCCCGATTGCTCCGCGAGCGTTCGCCGACCCCCGAGCCTC
>CAYVNX010000090.1:0-3239 GCA_964453165.1 uncultured Candidatus Kuenenia sp.
ATCCTGCCTGGTATCCGGGCGACGATGTGGTGGACATCATCGGCGTCGATGCCTATCCGGGGGATCGTTCTGACACGCTCTCAGCCCGCTGGAGCCCGCTCCTCGAGCGGTTCGACGGCCGCAAGCCGCTGGCGCTCACCGAGTTTGGTGGCGTGCCCGACATCGATGCCATGAAGCAGGTGGGAGTCACCTGGGCCTACTTCTTCTCCTGGAACGGCACCTATGGCCCGGCGCTTGAGACTACGGAGAAGATTCGCCGGATCTACACCTCGGAGAACGTGATCACCAAGGATGAGAACCCGCCGCTCGTGGCGGCGACGAGCCCCGGGGTGGTGAGCGTGGCAGCGGGGGCCACCGTGACCGACGCGACCGTTCGGACGGGGGCGACGCCGCTCGTGAAGCGGGGCGGAGGCACGCTCGTGCTCACGGCCGCAAGCAGCTTCACCGGCGGCACCGTCGTCGAGGAGGGCGAACTCGTCATCAGGAACGTGGCCGCCCTTGGTGCCGGCGGCCTCGAGGTGCGAGCCGGGGCCCGGGTGCGGCTCGACGTCGGGTTTGGCCAGGTGACGCTCGCGCGGCTCGACCTGGATCCCGCCGGCCGGCTGGAATTGGGCAAGGGCCGACTCGCCGTCGCAGCCGACGGGCTCGACCTGGCGGCGATCCGTCAACGGTTGATCGCCGGCCGCAACGGCGGCGGCTGGAACGGCGCGACCGGGATCACCTCGGCGGCGGCCGCGATCGGCTCGGAGCGGGCCGTTGGCTCACGTCTCGCTAGTGGCGTGCTGACGCTGGCCTGGGCCGCGGCCGGAGACGCCAACCTCGACGGCCTGGTCGGAATCGCCGACATGGTCTCCGTGACGAGCGGCGGGAAGTATGGCACGGCAGCCACCGACGCCACCTGGGCCGACGGCGACTTCAACTACGACGGCCGGGTTTCGATCACCGACATCGCGATGGTCGGCAGCACGGGGCTGTGGAACCGACCGAGCTACCGCGAGGAACAGCCGGTCGTCACACCCGATCCGCCGGCTCCGCCGCCTGTGGAACCGGCTCCGGTCGCCGTGGCCTTCGAGGTGACCAACAGCTGGCCCGGCACCATCAGCGGCCGGGTCACGATCCGCAACGAATCGGCTGCCGCGCTCAACGGCTGGACGCTCGAGTTCGACCTCCCTGTGACGCTCGCTGCGGGCAACCTCTGGGGTGCGGAACTCGTCAGTGTCTCGGGCACCCGTTACCGGCTGAGAAACGCCTCCTGGACCGCGGCCATCGCGGCCGGAGGTTCGGTGAGCTTCAGCTTCAACGCCGCCGGTCTGCCTACGGCCGAGATGACGAACGTCGTCTTCAACGGACTGCCGGTGGCCTAGCCGGCCGCGAGCTGAATCGGCTCGAGGGCGGCAAAAGTCGCGTCGCGGGCGAGGATACGCCCCACTTGCTCCGCGAGCGTTCGCCGACCCCCGAGCCGGCCGGAGTTGCCCGTACCATCTCGCCGGACGTTCGCTCCGGCCCTCCAGGCCTTCACTCACTCGGAGGAAACCTCGGTTCGCCTTCCGGGCTTTGCTCGGTTTCCTACGCCGCTCGATTGGTACGGGCAACTCCTTCAGCCGATGTCCGGCCCTCTCGGTCGCTTCAGCAAACCGGAATACTGTCTATCCTCATGGGGGTGAATGACTCGCTGATCGACGCTTCGGTGCAACTCGCTGCCCAACTCCAGCGGGAGGCGCTGGCCCTCCAGACGTCGGCCGAGCGGCGGCAGCAGGCCGAACTGGCTCGGATGCTCGCGAGTCCGGCCGACAAGGCGACGCTCGTCGAGTTGACCGACCAGGCGTTTCGCTCCCAGGCCGCCGCCCGCACGGCTGAGCAGTTCACCCACATCCTCGACGTGCAGGGGATTCCGCGGTTCTTCAGCCCGCTCGACCGGGCGTTGCTCCGGGGCTTTCAGACCTTCGGCGACTGGCTGCCTTCGGTGACCGTGCCCCTGGTCAAGGCCCATCTCCAGCACGAGACGGCCAACGTCGTCCTGCCGGCGGAGCCTGAACTCCTGCACGAGCACCTGGCCGCCCGCCGCCGCCAGGGGCTGCGGATGAACCTCAACTTCCTGGGCGAAGCCCTGCTCGGCGAGGCCGAGGCGGCCCAGCGGCTGGAGAAATATCTGGCCGCCCTCCGGTCGCCGGACGTGGAGGTATTGTCGGTCAAGATCTCCACGATCGACTCGCAGATCCTGCCGATCGCTCGCGGTCACACGCTCGGCCGGCTCTGCGAGCGGCTCGAACGGCTTTACCGCCAGGCCCAGGAGGCGTCCTTCATCCGGCCCGACGGCCGCCGCGAGCCGAAATTCGTCTACCTCGACATGGAGGAATACCGGGATCTGTCCCTCACGGCCGAGGCCTTCATGGAGACGCTCTCCCGGCCGGGGCTCGAGACCGTGGCTGCCGGGATCGCGCTGCAGGCCTATGTGCCCGATTCGTTTCGGTGGCAGCGACGGATCACCGCCTGGGCGCGAGAGCGGGTCGCTGCCGGTGGCGAGCCGGTGACGATCCGGATCGTCAAGGGAGCCAACATGGAAATGGAGCGGGTCGATGCCGCCCTCCACGGCTGGCCTCAGGCCCCGTTCGAGACCAAACTCGAAACGGATGCCAACTACAGGCGGATGCTCGACGACGCCCTCCAGCCTGAGCACCTGGCGGCGGTGCGAGTGGGCATCGCTTCGCACAACCTCTTCGACGTGGCCTACGGGCTCGTGCTCGCCCGGGACCGGAGCCTGCTCGAGGGCGTGCAGTTTGAGATGCTCGAGGGGATGGCGAACCATCAGCGGCGGGCGGTGTTCGAGCACACCGACCGGATGCTGCTCTATGCCCCGGCCTGCAAGAAGGAGGAGTTTCTCAACGCGATCGGCTACCTGATCCGCCGGCTCGACGAAAACACCGGCCCCGAGAACTTCCTCGGGCACGCCTTTCGGCTGAACGTCGGCAGTGCCGACTGGGCATTACTCGAGCGGGGCTTTCGGTCCGCGTTCTCTACGTCGGTCTCCGACGGACCGCGGCGAACCCAGGATCGCCGCACGGAGGCCTTCCCGGAGCCACGACCCGAACGGACCTGGCAGGAGTTCGAGAACGAGCCCGACACCGACTGGTCGCTGGCGGACAACGCGGCGTGGGCGGCGGAACTCGCGGCCCGCGACCCCGATGCCTACGCCGAGCAGATCGTGCCGGCTGTCGTCGCCGGCCGGGAGATCGCCGGCC
>CAYVNX010000090.1:3339-11542 GCA_964453165.1 uncultured Candidatus Kuenenia sp.
TCGCCGGCCGGGAGATCGCCGGCCCCGAGGTCCGCCCGTGCCGCGATCCGTCTCGGCCGGGGATTCTGCTCGGCCGGCAGGCCGTGGCGAGCATGGGCGACATGGAAGAGGCGGTGGCCTGCGGGGCGGCCGATCCCGACAGCTGGCGGTCGCTCCCCGTGGACGAGCGAAACGCCGTCCTCGGCAGGGTGGCGCTGGAACTCCGCCGAGCCCGGGGCACGCTCCTGCGGGTGGCGCAGCTGGAAGGGGGCAAACTCTTCACCGAGACCGACCCCGAGGTCTCGGAGGCGATCGACTTCGTGGAGTTCTACCGGGCTTCCGCCCGGTTCTGGTTCGAGCAACCGGGCCTCGCGGCCCACGGCTGCGGCCTTGTGGCGGTGGTCTCCCCGTGGAACTTTCCCGTGGCGATTCCCTGCGGTGGCATCGCCGCGGCCCTGGCCGCGGGCAACACGGTGATTCTCAAGCCGGCCTCCGCCACGGTGCTGACGGCCTGGGAACTCTGCCAATGCTTCTGGCGGGCCGGCGTCTCCCGTCGGACGCTGCAGTTCCTGCCCTGCGCGGGCTCGGGGCCGGGAGCGCGGCTCGTGGCCCACCCCGACGTGTCGGCCGTGATCCTCACCGGCGGCACCGAGACGGCGCTCGAGATCCTCGCGGCCAAGCCGGACCTGCGGCTTTCGGCCGAGACCGGCGGCAAGAATGCCACGATCATCACGGCGATGAGTGATCGCGAACTCGCGATCAAGCACGTCGTCCACTCGGCCTTCGGGCACGGGGGACAGAAGTGCTCGGCCACGTCGCTCTTACTCCTCGAGGCGGAGGTCCACGACGACCCGGCGTTCAAGCGGATGCTCTGCGACGCCGTCGAGAGCCTGCGGGTCGCTTCAGCCCATCGGCTCGAGACGCGGATCGGGCCGCTGATTCGTCCGCCCACGGGAGAACTTGACGCGGCGCTCAAGTCGCTCGGGCCTGGGGAGACCTGGGCCGTGACGCCGCACCAGGTCGGCGACAATCCCGGACTCTGGTCACCGGGAGTGAAGTGGGGCGTCAGCCCCGGGAGCGTGACCCACCTGACCGAGTTCTTCGGACCGGTGCTCGGCGTGATGCGATTCGAGAAGCTGGCCGAGGCGATCAACCTCGTGAATGCGACTGGCTACGGGCTGACCAGCGGCATCCACAGCCTCGACGACCGCGAGGTCGAGCAGTGGAAGCGCGGGATTCGGGCCGGCAATCTCTATGTCAACCGGGGCACGACCGGCGCGATCGTGCTGCGGCAGCCCTTCGGCGGCATGGGTCGCTCCAGCGTCGGTCCGGGGATGAAGGCAGGCGGGCCGAACTACGTGGCCTGCTTCATGGACTTTGAAACGACCTTCGAAGCAGGGGGCCGCGAACGAGCCGCTGACACAGCCGGGATCGAGCATGCCGACCTGGCGAGCCTCGCCGCGCGGCTCTCGGCCGACCGCGAGGGCGGCCAGTTGCGGGCGGCCTTCGCCAGCTACGCCGCAGCCTGGCGGGAAGAGTTTGCCCGAGAGCACGACCACGTCCGGCTTCTGGGGCAGGACAACATCCGCCGTTACCTACCCTTTCCGACCGTGTGCGTGCGGATCGTGCCGGATGATTCCTGGTTCGAGATCCTGGCCCGGGTCGCGGCCGCGCGGGTGACCGGCGCCCGGGTGCTGGCCTCGTTCGCGCCCGGCTGTCCCGCCGCCTGGCAGGTAACGCTCGACGACTGGACCGACCCGTGGGCTGCCGGCATCGAATTGGTCGAGCAAGACGACGAGGCCGTGGCGAGTCTCGTGCCTCGGCTCGACCTGCGGATTCGGTATGCCGGTCGGCAGCGGGTTCCGGCCGTCGTGCGGACCGCGGCCGCCGCTTCCGGCCAGTGGATCGCCGACGTGCCGGTGAGCGGCATGGGGCGGCTGGAACTCCTCTGGGTGCTCCGCGAGCAGAGCATTTCCCACGACTACCACCGCTACGGCAATCTCGGCCGCCGGGCCAGCGAACCCCGGCGGCCGCTGCCAAGAAGCACACGCCCCCTTTAGCGTCTCTCCTCTGCGCGGGAGGATATCCAGGTGGCAGCCGGGAACTGATTCTGGATGTGCCGTGGACCGGTCTATCGTTTTCAGTTTGTCAGCGAGGTGCACCATGCAACGACCGACAGAGCCACACGGCGGAATCGTCAGGCGGCAAAGGCCCGGCTTGCGTCTGGTCGCTGTAGCTCTCTGCCAGCTCTGGCTCGAAGCTGGCACCGCCCAGGCGGTGGTGATCAACACGCTGACCGGCACGGGCAACACATCGGCCCCGAGCGACGACCCCGGCTGGGCCAACGTGGGTGTGCTGGGCATCGGGACCGGCGTGTATCTCGGAAACGACTGGGTGCTCACCGCGGCGCATGTCGGCGGCGGCAGCATCGTGCTCGACGGCGGCACCTACACGATGCTTGCCGGATCGGGCATCACGCTGACCAACAACGGCGAGCCCGGCAAGTCGGCCACGACCGATCTCTACCTGTTTCGGCTCACCTCCACGCCGGCCGGCCTGCCCAGCGTGACGATCGCCTCGACCCCGACGCCTGGTGGCAGCGCCGTGACGATGATCGGGTCGGGCCGCGATCGTGGCGCCTTCACGGAGTGGAGCATCGACACCGGAACCACACCCTGGTCGTGGACCGAAGTGTCGTCGGGTGGCGACGCGGCCGGCTATCAGACGATCGGCAGCCGTTCGATGCGGTGGGGAACAAACGACGTCAGTTCCACCGGCGTGTGGCTCGACGACGGATTTGGCGATGTGTTCATGTTCGGCACGACGTTTACCGACGGCGGCTCGCCCTCGGACGTGGCGCAGGCTGCCTACGGTGATTCCGGGGGCGGGATCTTCCACAAGAACGGATCCGTCTGGGAACTCTCCGGGCTGATCCTGACGGTAGCGGGCTTTTCGGGCCAGCCCGATCCGGGGGCCAACGCGATCTACGGCAACCTGACCTACGCCGCCGACCTGGCGTTCTACCGCTCGCAGATCATGGCGATCGTGCCCGAGCCCTCGTCGCTGACAATGCTCGCCGCCGCCAGCGTGGGCCTTGGCTGGGTTCGACGGTTCCGCCTCAGTGGTTCGGCAGGCTTGGCGACAAGAAGATTGATGGCTGTTCGTCCACCACGCCGGCCGACGGGATCGCCACGATCTGGCCGGTCACGACCAAGGGAAACGTGCTCTTCAGCGTGGTCACGGGGCAAAGCATGCCGACCTTGCTCACGCGGGCCGGCTGGCTGAGCGTCGTCCCCGCGGGGCGTCAGTAGGCTCCCCACGGACCCCGGACCGCGTTCACCCCAAACTGCACCGTGTCGCTCGGCTGATTCGGCGTGGGCAGGAAACCGCCACCGCCGCCGGGCAGCGCGCCCGGGCCGGGGTAGGGCCGGCGGAACTGATGGTAGATCGGCATCACGCGGGAACTGGGCACGCCCCAGGCATACTGGGTCTCGAACTCAGCCGTCGGCGGAACGACCAGCGCGATCGGCCGCCCATCGGCCGGGTTGTACCAGGCGCTGTGCCAGCTCTTGCCCTGGCTGCGGAGGAAGTACCGCTTCTCGATCGTGTCGTGATGGATCCAGTGACCGTCGCAATGCCCATGGCCGCAGTGGTGGTTGAGCAACCCCGGGCCGGCGTAGCAGCAGTTCCCGCCCCGGCAGCCATGACCACAGTGGCCACAGCCGGGCTGACTGCAGCCGCCCACGCAGCCGGTTGCTGGACCACGAGCCGGATGAATGGCCCGCGCTTCGGGGGCCGCCGCGAGCCACGCTCCGACCGCGGTCGCGACACTCGACGCCATCAGCAGAGCCTGGAGTCTGTTCGATCGCTGCATGGACATGCTCCTCACCACCAGTAGCCGTGAACGGTCGTCCGCAGGCCGGTCACGCCGGCGGGCCTGACGTACTTCCGCCGGTGCTTGTAGAGAAACTCGTGCGGCATGAACGGGGGATAGGTGATCCAGGTATGGCCGACCCGGGGTGGCACGGGACGGGGCGACACATAGAGTTGCGCTCCCATCGCCGGATGCGGGCCGACCGAAACCGGCGGCGTGTAGAAGTTGTAGAAGACGTCGGGCACCGGTCCCTCCACGCCGCCGTCGATCGGCACGGCGACCGACGTGTCGGCTGCGATCCCGGCGATGCCAAGCACCGCGGCCACCAGCCAGCGGGTGAGTTTCGTTGTGATCGTCATCGATTCTTCCCCCGATGCCGCTGGACCGCCTGGTCGAGGTTGCCTGGCCGATGCCGGCAATCCTCGGTTGATCGGCCGCGATGAGATTCGGCGGGAACGCATCTCCCGCATCACCCCGAGGATGTGGCGACGGGCTGGACTGCCCGACAGGCAGACCTTGCCGGCACGGAGGCTGGCCGGGCGCAATCGTCAGAGACGGCCGGCAGGGTCAGCCTGACCGGCAAAGCCTGCGGCTCTTGCCAAGTCGGACCGGCGAGGTCAAAGTGTGGGTTTTCCCAGGCTTTTCCCGCGGAATCCCCATGTCCAAGACCGCCCGCCGGGCCAAGGCAGCCCGCCCCGCCCAGTCCGCGCCGGAATCCCCCGAGCAGCTGCCGAGCGAGGCGGACGCAGGCAATCCCCCCCCCGCTCCCAAGACCAAGCGGCGGGCGACGGCTCAGACGCTCGCCGCCGGCCAACGCGACATCTCGGTCAGCGAGTTCTTCGCCAAGAACCGGCATCTGCTCGGCTTCGACTCCCCCCGCAAAGCCCTGCTGACGAGCGTCAAGGAGGCGGTGGACAACTCGCTCGACGCCTGTGAGGAAGCCGGCATCCTGCCCGAGATCTGGGTTCACATCGAGCAGGTCGGTGAGAGCGGCAGCCGCTATCGCATGGGCGTGCAGGACAACGGCCCGGGCATCGTCAGCAAGCAGATTCCCCTGATCTTCGGCAAGCTCCTCTACGGCTCCAAGTTTCATCGGCTGCGGATGAGCCGGGGCCAGCAGGGAATCGGCATCTCGGCTGCGGGTATGTACGGTGTGCTCACCACCGGCAAGCCCGTGAAGATCATCTCCAAGATCGATGCCAAGCACCCGGCGCACTATTACGAGCTGCGGATCGACACCAAGACCAACCAGCCGCAGATCCTGAACGGCAAGGGGGAGGGGGTCGACATCCCGGCCGGCAAGGGGGGTGCGGAGCTGATGAAGAAGCACGCCATCGAGTGGGTGGCGGAGAACGATCGCGGCGAACCGATCCACCACGGCACCCGCGTCACCATCGAGATGGAGGCGAAGTTTCAGCGGGGCCGCGGCAGTGTCGAGGAGTATCTCGAGCAGACCGCGATCGCCAATCCTCATGCCAGGGTCCATTTTATCGGTCCCGATGGCAACGAGCGGCTCCTGGAGCGGGCCAACGACGACCTGCCGCCCGAGCCCAAGGAGATCAAGCCCCATCCCTACGGCGTCGAGCTCGGACGCCTCGTGACGATGCTCCAGGAGCATCCCAAACTGACCCTCACCCAGTTTCTCGCCCAGTCGTTCTCCCGCGTCTCGCCGGGCACGGCCCGAAAGATCTGCGAGACGGCGAAGCTCTCAAGCCGCATCTCCACCGGGAAGCTCGGCCGGGGAGAGGCCGATGCGCTCTACAAAGCGATCCAGGAGACCCGCATCCCGCCGCCGGCCACCGACTGCATCGTCCCCATCGGGGAGCAGCGGCTGCTGGCGGGCCTGCGGCAGGTCGTGCCAGGGGAGTTCTTCACGGCGGCGACCCGGCCCCCCTCCGTCTACCGCGGCAATCCCTTCCTGATCGAGGCGGCACTCGCCTTCGGTGGCGGCCCGTCCGCCACCCGGGTGAGCCGAGAGGCGCTCGGCGAGCTGGCGAGCGAGAGCGACGCCCGCAGCCTGCGGCAGTTCCTCACGACCACCTTTGCGGGCGTGGGAGGCGAGGGGGCCGACAAGATCCTCGCCGAGGCGGAACTCGCGCCACGGCAGTCGCCCGCCAAGCTCAAGAAGCAGCAACTCGACGCCCTCCATGAGGCGATGCAGCACGTGAACGTGGACGACGGCCAGAGCATGAACGTGCTCCGGTTTGCCAACCGGGTGCCGCTCCAGTTTCAGCACGCGGCCTGTGCCGTCACCCAGACGATCCTCTCGACCAACTGGCGGTCCTACGGCCTGTCGCAATCCCGTGGCAGCCTCCCTTCGGGTCCGGTCACAGTGATGGTGCACGTCGCGAGCGTCTGGGTGCCGTTCACGAGCGAGTCGAAGGAGGCGATCGCCCACTACCCGGAGATTCAGAAGGAGATCCGGCTGGCCCTCCAGACGGTCGGCCGCAAACTCGGCATGTACATGCGGCGGCGGCTGCGGGTGGCCCAGGAGGGACAGCGGCGGAGCATCTTCCTGCGGTATCTGGGAGAAGTGGCCACGGCCGTGGCGCAGATCAACGGCACCGACCGGGCGAAGCTCTACGAACAATTGCTCGCGGTCGCCAAGCGGAAGACGGCTGAAGCCGACGTCAAGCTCGACGACCGTGGGCGGCCGATCGAGGAGCAGGACGAACTCGACCTCGGCGAAAACTGCATCATCGTGTCGCAGGAGCCGGCGGCCGAGCCAGCGGCGGCGGCCGCCGATTCAGCCGACGCCAAGCCTGCCCGCAAGCGGCGGGGCACGGCGAGCGACGCGGTGGCTGAGCCGAAGGTCGCGGAAAAGCCCGTCCGCGCGAAGGCAAAACGGTCGAAGCGGCGAAGTTGACGGATCGCAGAGAGCCGTCACAACGAGCCAACAGGCTGCCCACGAACGCCCGGGGGCGGCGAACGCTCGCGGAGGAATTTCCTCTGCCGCACCAAAATCGAGGCCGGTTTCGCCCAACGGCCCGGTGCCCCCGGACTGGCGTCCGGGGCTTGTATGCAAAGCAGCCTCGACGCTGCAACTGTCGGCGGAAAAAGGCCGGTGCCGCGGGGTCACACGCCCCGCGGCACCGGAGAGCGTCATCGGAAGAAGCGGCCGACGTTCAGTCGTCGTCCTTCTCGTGCAGTTCCTTTTTGAGCCGGGTGACCTCGGCTTCGAGTCGCTCGATCCGGCTCTGGAGCGCGGCGAACCGTTCGCGGGAAGCCCGCATCAACTCTCGGACCGGATCACCATCGGCCCGCCGGGCCGGCTCGTCGCCGGGCGAATGGGGTCGCTCACCGCGGGCCTCACCCTCGGGCCGGCGTCGGCGATCACCCTCTCGCATCCGCTCGCGGGCCGCTTCCATCCTGGCTTCCATCTTTTCTCGCATCTCGGCCCGCTCCTCCGGCGACATCTTCTCCCAGCGTTCGCGGGCGTCTGCAGCGCGGGCCTGCATCCGTTCCTGCATCTCCGGCGGCATGCCCTCGCGCGGCCGGCGAGACTCATCGCGGCCCCGCATATCACCACGCGGGCCCCACGGTCCGCGTGGCGGTCCGGGAGGAGGGCCACCCGGTCCCATCGGCCTCGCGGCCAACATCGATTCGATCCGACGGAGCCGCCCGAGGATTTCGTCGAGTTTCCCGAGCGCGTCTCCACGCGGCCCCGATTCGGCCCGCCCGCCATCCTCGGCCACGAGGGTCAGGACGGCCATCCACGAGCGAACGGCGGGATTGAGAACGGTCTCCCGCCAGGTTTCTGCCCGCGCCGCCGCAGGAGACCCGAGGGCCACGAGAGAAGCCAGCCCGCACGCGACGGGCGACAGCCAGGACAAACGGCGATTCAGACGAGCCATGGGAGACCTCCGACAGACGACGGACACATGAACAAAATCGAGTCGAAAGGAGCGACTCTTGCCACCGGAATAAACGGGCGACCCCAGTCGAGGTTGCGGGGAGACTCGCGTCGTTCTTGCATGGACGGGTGGATCACCGGGTGAAGGCGATTCATGGCCGCACATGGGCAGGCTGCAAGCCTGCCCCCACAGGCCAACTGGAACACGAGCCCGCTGGCCGCAACACGGCCGGAATTGCCCATGACGACACTCCCCCAAGGGCTTCCCTGGCCGGGGCTACTCCTGCTCCGAGAGCCGGCCTAGGGAACCAGCGAAGCCAGGATGGCGAAGCGTCGGTTCCCTCGGAGTGAGCGACGGCCACGAGGGCCGTCGCGAACGTCCGGCGACGGGGCAGGGGTGGCCCCGGCCTACCGGTTGACGTCACCTCGAACCCAAACCCTGCGGCCAGGCGTCCGGCCTGGCGATCAACTCAAGAGGCCCTTCACCACATGCCCGT
>CAYVNX010000091.1:0-11523 GCA_964453165.1 uncultured Candidatus Kuenenia sp.
CTGCTCGGCGATCGCCTTGACCATGAAGTTGGGCCCGTTGCCGATGTAGGTCATCGCCCCGAGGAAGACGGCCCCGAGGCTGATGGCTGCCAGCCGCCCGACCTCCACGCCGGCTTCGACCGGGCCCACCGCCGGCAGGGCCTGGGCCGTCTTGAAGAAGACGAGATAGGTCGGCGCGTTGTCGAGCACGCTCGAGAGCCCGCCGGTCACCCAGAAGAAGCCGGTCGGCGAACTGATTCCGAGGTCGGCCCCGCGTTCGTTGAGAATGGCCAGGGCCGGCTGCATGCAGATGAAGATGCCCACGAACAGCGCGGCAACCTCGAGGATCGCGAAGTAGCTGAAGCTGTTGCGGCGGCGAATCTCGCTCGAGCCGAGCAGCAGCGACAGCCCGACGAGCGAGAGCAGTGTCGCCTCCCGGAGGTAGATCCAGGGATGCCAATCGGTGCCTGGCAGCGGCTTCGAGGGGTCGAGGAGCGCGACCGCGGCGATCACGCCGGCCACGAGCGGGCCGTTGGGCCAGAGGCCGCTGATCCGCAGGCTGCGGGCCGTGCGGACATCGTGCGAGCGGTCGCGGAGGCTCTCCCGCGGGTGTGCCAGGAACGTATCCCAGGCCCAGTAGATCGCCAGCACCACGGCATTGACGAACAGCCACTCCTTCCAGAGCGAGAGCGTCCAGAAGAACGGAACCCCCTGGAGGTAGCCGAGGAACAGCGGGGGATCGCCGATCGGCAGGAGGCAGCCGCCGCAGTTGCAGACGAGGAAGATGAAGAAGACCACCGTATGGACCACGTGCCGCCGCTGCCGGTTGGTCTCGAGCAGCGGTCGAATCAGGAGCATCGCGGCGCCGGTCGTGCCGATGAAGCTCGCGATCAGGGCGCCGAAGCCGATGAAGGCCGTATTGACGGTGGGGGTGGCCTCGAGATCCCCTTCGATCCGCACGCCTCCGGCGATCGTGTAGAGGGCGAACAAAAGGAGGATGAAAGGAATGTATTCCGAGCAGAGGGCGTTGAGGAGCACTGTCGCCGCCAGCCCCCACGAGAACCCGCCGGCCGCGGGCTCGACGATCCCGTGGGCGGGAAAATGCCGTTCGATGGCATGCTCGTGGACGACCAGGTAGTAGGCGAGGGTCACCCCCGCGAGGATCACGGCCACGAGGAACTTGCTCGAATTGTGCTCCCACCAGTGGGCGAGCGCCGGGATCAGGGGCAGGATGGCGACCAGGGCGAGCAGCACGACGAACGGGAGCACGGTAAACACCGGTGGGGCCGGTCCCGGACCGTGGTGATCGTCCGCGGTCGGATGACGTTTGGTCGCATCCGCCGCGTGGTCGGCCTGGTGCGGGTGGTCTCCTGCATGCTCACCCGCGGCGGCCGACGCGTGGTGGGAGGCTTGTGCCGCGACGAGCAAATCACGACCATACTGAGGCCAGCCCGCCACAAGGGCCACGAGGTAGCCGGCCACGACGAGGCCGATGCCGGCAAGCGTCAAGTTCGATGCGGCGGAGCCTGAACGGCTGGCCGGTTCGGAATGTCCGGAGAGGTCGTGCATGCGGAAACCCTGCAGGGTCGAAGGGCGTGGCAGGGGTCGGTCGGGCCGTTCGAGTGAGTTCCGAATCGTATGCCAGTCGGCCCAGAAGCGAAAGGCGAGTGATGGCGGCGGCAGGTGAGCGACGCGAGGTTTGGCTGCGGAGTAACCTCCGGCCGGTTGCGGCAGCGGTTGCGGTCGCGGCCGGCCTCGCCATCCTCGCCATCATCGCCGTGCTGACGCTGCATCTCCCGGGCTGGGCGACCGTCATTGTGGCCACGCTGGCCGGAGGCGACGCGCTGGCCGCCGCGGTCCTGGCCTGGGGAGCGGCACAGCCCCGGCTCGCCCTCGACGGCGATGCGGTTGCCGTCCGGCTCGCGCCGCTGACGGTCCACCGGGTGCCGCTCGGGGTCGTCGAATGCATTTTTCGCGGCAGCGAGCCGATCGCCGCGGAGGGCGATTCGCCCAAATTTCGCGTGGGAACGCTCGTGCTCCGGCTGGCAGAGCGAGCCACGGAATGGCGGCAGCGTCCGAGTTTCCGGCCGTGGGGAACCTGGGAGGACGGTCATGTCGTGATCGACGGACGGTGGTGCGAGCCACTGTCGCCCGAGTCGGCCCGGCAGATCGCCGCCCGACTGGCCGACGCCAAGCGGGCGCCGGTCTCGGAATGCCCGTCATGACCAGCCCGTGGCAACGCGGGTTGCTCGTGAGCGTGCGGACGGCCGCCGAAGCTCGGGCGGCGGTGACGGGCGGTGCCGCGATCATCGACGTCAAGGAGCCGAGCCGCGGGCCGCTCGGCCTTGCGAGTCCCAGGCTGACCGCAGAGATTCTCGCGGCGGTGGCCGGCAGGATTCCAGTCACGCTCGCCTGCGGTGAACTCGGCGAAGGAGTCGAGTCGATCGCAGTCCATCTGCGTGAGGTTTGCCGGCTGCTGCCGGCAAACATACCGGCACCAGTGGCCGTGAAGGCCGGCCCCGCTGGACTCGTGGCCGAGTACTGGGCCAACGCCTTCCGGCGGCTGGCTGCCGCGCTGCCCGACGGCGTCGAGCCGGTGGCCGTGGCCTATGCCGACCATGAACACGCCCGGTCGCCAGCTCCGGGTGCGATCCTGGTTGCGGCTCCGGCGGCCGGGGCCGCGACCGTGCTGATCGACACCTGCGACAAAGCGGGCCCAGGACTCTTCGGGCTCGTGTCGGCCGAGGAGGTGGGACGCTGGGTGGCCGAGGCTCGGCGACTCGGCTTACGGCTGGCCGTGGCAGGTCGGCTCACGGCGGACGATGTCGAGCTGGCGGTGCGGCTTGGGGGCGACGTGGTTGGCGTCCGGTCGGCGGCCTGCATCGGCGGACGCGACGGCCGAATCGACGCGGGGCTGGTCGCCCATTTGGCCGCGGCAGCGCACCGGCGGCCGGTTTTCGTCCTCTGACATCCATCCTGGGTACAATTGCGGCCGCCGGCAGCCGACGCAGGCTGCAGGCCGAACAACGCCCAGGAGCCCTGAACCGATGAAGTCGTTGGAAGTCAAAGTGCCCCACAGCCTCGGACAGGCAGAGGCCCGCCGGAGGCTCGATACCGCGGTGCAGCGGGCCCAGACCGATTTCGGCGACAAGATCAGCGAGTTCGACGCTTCCTGGAAGGGAGACGATCAACTGGAGATCTTCGTCGTCGTGATGGGCATGAAGTTCGACGGCGAGGTCGACGTGCTGGCCGAGGAACTCGTGGTCAGGCTCCAGGTGCCGGGCATGGCCGGCCTGTTTGCCGGCAAGATCCGCTCCGGGATCGAGGAGCGACTCGGCGGGCTTCTGACCGCCACAACCTGACGGGCCGCGGCTGCCGGTGACCCGGCGGCACGACCCATACAAACGGCCGGGTTTTTCCCGGGGAAAGCCCCGGTTGCACCGGTTGTGGTGGCGGGGCGGAGGCGGGCGGTGCGACTCGGCCTGGCCGCGGATTTGCCCGATAGGAGATTTGGATTATCGTCGGCCGCGAGGCTCTGACCCGTCACACCCCGAGCGTTACCACCGTGCTTCGCCGGATCTCTCTGCTTGCCCTGAGCATCTCCGCCCCGATCACCGCGGCCGTCGTGGCTCCGATCGCGCCAGTTCACGCCCAGCCCGGTGACCCCCAGGGACCGGGTGTGCCGGAAGACGATCCCTTTGCCGACGAACTCAATCCCTTCGGCCGAAGCGAAGGTCAGCCGGCACCGGCCCGGCCCGCTCAGCCGATGGCGCCGCCCACGGCCACGCCAGCGAGGCCCTCGCCGCAGTTGCCCGTTCCGTTCCCCGACGCCACGATGCCGGGCGCCCCGGCCCAACGCCCGGGGGGAATGGGCCGCCCCTCGGCCACGGATTTCGGGGCCGGCGGTGGTTGGGAGTCTTCGCCCGCCGAGTCAGCGCTGGTCGAGGCGGAAAAACTCGACAAGGCAGGCGACCTCGCCGGAGCCAAGGCGAAGCTCCTGGAAGCCATCGAGAAGGATCCCCGCCTGCCGATCTCGTACCTCGCGCTGGGTGTCGTCTCGCGCCGGCTGGGCGACTTCGAGGGCTCCGTCGATGCGCTCTCCAAGGGCATCAGTCTCGATCCGCAGGATCCGGAGATGTATCTCCGCCGCGGCATCGCCTGGTTTCATCTCGGACTCCATGGCATCGCCATGGAAGACTTCGAAGAGGCCGCGGGCATCGCCTACGACGATCCCCGCCCGGAACTCTGGCGCGGCTTGACCCTGATGGAACTCGAGCGCCCCCTCGAGGCGATCAACGCCTACGCCTCGGCGATCCGCCGAGACCGGACCTTCATGCTCGCCTACCTCAATCGTGGCCTCGCCTACCTCGTGGCCGATCAGCCCGGGAAGGCGGAGTTTGACTTCGACCAGGCGATTCGGCACGACCCCGAGGACGTACGGGCCTGGTTCAACCGCGGTGTGGCTTTGGCTCGGCAGGGGAAGTTCCGCGACGCCGCGCATTCCTATGAGGAAGCGCTGAAGGTCAATCCGAAGCACGAGCCTTCCCGCCGCAACCTGCAGGCCGCCCGCAGCCGCATCGGCCGCTGAGCGGGAGGGAACGGTTTCCGCCGCCTGGCTTTTCGGGGCTGGTATCGCCCAACGACCCGGAGTCCCCGGACTCGCGTCCGGGGCTTTGACGAAGGGGTCGGTTCGCTGCACGCCAGACAAGCCCCCGACGCAAGTCGGGGGACGCCGCGTGGCAGCGGAACCCGTTGTCCATATCGCCGAGCGTTTGAAGGAGCCGCGGGCTGGCCTCAACGCCGGGGGGCGATCACGTCTTCGTGGTGACCGCCCGGGCCGATCACCTCGAGCGTGTCGACGGGCGGGAGCTGTACGTCGGGCTTCGTCAGCAGCGATGCGAGTGCGGAGGCCGAGACGCGGCGGAGCGAGGGCAGTGCCAGAATGCCCGGCGCGGCCGCCAAGGATCGGGCGACGGTTGCAGCGGCGGGATCGTCGAGGTTGGTGATGCCGTCGAGCACGATTGGGCCGGCGTGGCGACTGACGGCTGTCGCGAGTTCGGCCGAGAGGCGGTCGAGGTGCGGGAGCCTGAGCGTGCCCGTGTGCGGCGCCAGGGCGGCGACCGCGGTGGGCGAGGGCGCTGCCGCACCGGTGAACGTCAGCTGGCCTGGATGCTCGGCCAGGATGGCCGCCGTCTCCGCCGAGAGGGTCGGGGCACAGCCAAGCACGAGCCAGAAGTAGCCACCGCCCACCAGGTGTCGGGCGACATCGGTCGGGAGCTGCTCGACCGCGGGCAGGGCCAACTCGCCGCCGTCGCTGCCCCGCAGGGCCTCGGCCATCTCGACGCCGAGCGTCGTCACTGCGGGAAGGAAGGCATGATCCTGCCGAGCCAGACGCCGGGCGAGCGGGGCGGACTCGAGCCGGGTGAGATCGGGCACGAGCAGCCCTTGGAGCGAGCGGACTTCGGCGAGCGCGGTGGCCACGTCGTCGGGAAGGGTGGCGAGTCCGCCGAGCATCATGCCGATCCCTTCATGCGCGGCGAGTCGTTTGGCTGACTCCGCGGAGAGCCGCTCCAGGCTCGGAAAGACCACCAGCGCCGGGCAGCGGGCGATCTCCGCCGCCGTCTCGGGGTCGAGGCTGGTCACTCCCGGAAACTCGACCGCCGCCGCCCAGTCGTCGGCGCCGAAGCCGGCGAGCGCCGCGGCAGACTCGGCCGTGAGCGTCGTGATGGCCGGAAACGTGACCACACCGGCATAGCCCGCCAGCGGCGGGATGAGATCGGGCGTGATGTCGGTCACCTGCGGCAGTTCGAGGAACTCGGCGAACTGCCGACGGAAGGGCCGCCAGGCCGGGTCGCGGGTGAAGAACAGAAAGCCGTCGAGACTCGGCACCATGCCGGGCAGGACGGCCCGGTCGGCGGCGGCGAAAAGCTCGGCTGTCTTCGCCGGTGGCACCTCGGCAGCGGCCAGCGCGGTCTCCACGGCGGCCCGCGCGCCGTGCACCGAGGGCAGGTTCTCGCGGGAGGCGACGGCGGCGGCGATGTCGGCTGCCGTCACCGCGGGCGGTGCGAACACCCTGAGTTGCCCAGCCTCGATCGCCCACTCGAGTTCCAGCGGGCCGAGCACGGCGTCGAGCAGTTCGGCCCGGGAGGCATCGGCGACGGTGGCCCGCACGATCTCAGCGGCGGCGATGCCCCGGGCCGCGAGCGATTCCCGGTCGATCACGGCAGCGAGCCCGAGTCGGTCGGCGATGGCGGCGACAGCCTGGTCGAGCGGAGCCTCGAGCCGGAGCGAGAAAACCTCCCGGCCTGCCGGCTGCTCGCCGCGGCGGGCCGGTGAGCGGCGGCCGGCGGCCTTCCCGTGGTCAGGATCGGCCGGGGTGCCGCGGGCGGCGGGGGGAGCCGTGCCCTGATCCAGCGGGATGATGCGACCCTTCAGGCCACCTTCCCCAACTGACCATTCGACGCGGCGGTCGAAGTGGGCGAGCACCAGATCGAGCCGCTCTGCCAGTGCGAGTGGCGGCAGACTCAGGGACGGAAAGTGATCGTGTGGAATCTGGTCGAGTGCTTCGATCACCACGCCGGCTTCGTTCGCTGCCTCCACCACGAGGTCACGTGGCCGAGCCCCGGATGGCCACTGCCAGGCTTGGCGGTCGGCGAGCACGGCCCGCGCCCGGGCCGGCATGCTCGTGAGTCGGGCTCGGTTGTCGCGGTCGGCCTGGGAAGCCAGTCCAGCGACGGACTCGGGCACGAGCCGGATCGTGGCGGCGAGTTCATCGACACGTGCTCCCGCCGCCGCGGCGACCTGGTCGAGCAGGTCGCGGACCGACTCGCCCCGTGCCGTGCAGGTGACGAGGTGGCTTGGATCGACGCGGCGATCGACGATGACCGGCCGGCCGGCGAGGGTCGAGACGCGGTCGGCCCAGTCTCGAATGGGCAGCCGCACCCACGAGGCCTGCACCGGAGCCGCCAGGGCGTCTCCGCCCCGGTCGGCGGCTCGTGGGCTCGAACCTGCGACGACGCATGCTGATAGGACGACGAGCAATCGCAGCACGGAATCTCCTCGGGCGAATCCCATCTCGAATGTCGTCGGGCCGCTCCGTGGCGGTCGTCATCCGGCCTGCCGGTCTAGCGGGCAACGGCCCAATCTTTGCTTCGCTCGACCGCGGCCTTCCAGTTCGCGACGAGCCTGGCGCTTGTCTGTCGATCCTGGCCTGGCTCGAAGATGCGTTCTACCCGGCGGGCCGCGTTCACCGCGGCGGTGTCGGCGTAGAACCCGGTTGCGAGCCCCGCCAACAGGGCCGCCCCGAGCGAGGTCGTCTCGCGGACGGCCGGCCGTTCCACCGGGATTCCGAGCACGTCGGCCTGAATCTGCATCAGGAGGTCATTGCCGGTGGCTCCGCCGTCCACCCGCAGCCGTCGCAGCGGCAGGCCAGCGTCGGCCTGCATGCAGCTCACGACTTCGGCCACCGAGAGCGCGATGGCCTCGAGGGCCGCCCGGGCCACGTGCGCCCGTTGGGTGGCCCGTGACAGGCCGATCATCAGGCCGCGGGCCGAGGAATCCCAGTGCGGCGCGCCGAGCCCCGTCAGCGCGGGCACGATCGTCACGCCGCCGCTCGACTCGACACTCCGGGCGAGCGACTCGATGTCGGCGGCCTGCTCGATCAGGCCAAGCCCATCCCGCAGCCAGCCTACGAGCGCCCCGGCGACGAACACCGAGCCCTCCAGGCAGTATCGCTTGGGGACGGTCCGGCCGGCCGGGGCCACGCTACAGACGGGAGTGGCTAGGAGCCCGCTGCGGCTCGCGACAATCCGGTCACCGGTGGCGAAGACGAGAAAGGCGCCGGTGCCATAGGTCGTCTTGGCATCGCCCGGCTCTTCCACGCCCTGGCCGAAGGCGGCCGCCTCCTGGTCGCCCGCGCAGCCGGCGATCGGAATCGCGGTGCCCAGCACGTTGGCATCCACGGTGCCAAAGTCGCCGCTCGAAGCCCGCACCTCGGGCAGGATCGCCATCGGCACGCCGAACATTCGGCAGAGCTCGTCGCTCCAGGCGAAGTCGTGGATGTCGAACAGCAGCGTCCGGCTGGCGTTGGTGACGTCGGTGGCATGCACCCTCCCGCCGGTGAGCCGCCAGATGAGAAACGTGTCGACCGTGCCGAACAGGACTTCGCCCCGCTCGCAGCGGCCCCGGAGCCCGGGAATCGTTTCGAGCAGGTGGACGATCTTCGTTGCGGAAAAGTAGGGGTCGAGGACCAGCCCGGTGCGGCTCGTCACCTCGGGGCCGAGCCCGGCAGCCGCGAGCCGGCGGCAGATCGGCGCCGAGACCCGGCTCTGCCAGACGACGGCCGGCGCCACAGGCTGGCCAGTGGCCTTGTCCCAGAGGATCGTGGTCTCCCGCTGGTTGGTGATCCCGATCGCGGCGACTGCCTCCGGGGCCGTGCCCGTCGAAGCGAGCACGTTCCGCGCACATTCCAACTGCGTCCGCCAGATGTCTTCCGGGTCGTGTTCGACGATCCCGAGATCCTCGCCGTCGGGGCCGGTCGCCTCGCGGGCGTGCTGGGGAAACTCCTGCTGGGCGACGCCGACGGGCAGGCCAGCGGCATCGAACAGAATCGCCCTGCTCGAGGTGGTGCCCTGATCGAGCGCGAGCACGCAGGTCGCGGCGGCATGTGGCATCGTGGTCGCCCCCAATGGATTGGATGGCTCGGATCATACCGCGCCCGATGCTGGGCGGACGTTCGCTGCGCGTATGGTGGGGCGGATGCGACGTCGGTTGGTGGGTCGGGATTGCCCATGCCCCATCGCCGGACGTTCGCTGCGCCCATCCTGGGCTTCGCTCACTCCGAGGAAACTGCGCTCCGCCATCCATGGCTCCGCTGGTTTCCTAGGCCGGCTCTCGGGGCACGGGCAACCCCGACCGCTGACGCGGTTGGAGTGTCAGAAGCCACCTCGTTCCGCCCGTTCTTCTCAGGCACGCAGCGAGGCGCAGCCTCGCGCCGCGTTCGTTGTATGCAACGCGACTCTCGGCCCTCCTTGTCAGGCACGCAGCGAGGCGCAGCCTCGCGCCGCGTGCCATCCGGGTCGCCCCGCCTCGACGTCCATCCGCGCAGACAGGCCCACCACATCGCCGAGCCCGCACGCAATCGGCCGCCCGGAAGGCGGCCGGCCGGGCGGAGGCCCGGCGAGCTCAGCGGGGCCAGGGATGGCCCGCTGAGCGCTGAAACTAGAACCGCCGCGTCCCGTCGGCGGCGACGAGGCCCTCGGCGATCATCACCCGGGCGGTGTAGCGGCCAGGATCGGCGGAGAAGGCGGCGCGGGTCTCAGGCGTGGCGAAGAGGTACATCCGCGCTTGGTAGGTGACGCCGTAAGCGCGGCGGCCCGGTTCGCTGCGGCCCGACTCGAAGGCGAGGACGGGGTCGTCGCCGGACAGGGCCGGGGCATACCGGTCGGGGCTCGCCAGAAAGGCCTGCTGCTGTTCGGGGCCGGCGAAGAGATAGGTGCGGCCGCGGTGCCGCGCGCCCCATTGGGCCCGCCCCTCGACCCACGTTCCTCGTTCCACCAGGGTGACAGGGCAATAGCCCTCGAGACCGAGCGGCATTGAGCCGTGATGATCGGGCGACTGGGGTGGGGCGGAGGCGGCGACCGCCTCGGGCGTGACGGATCGGGCCGGCGGAAGCGTTGGTGGCGGCGGCGTCGGCTCAACCGTCGGGCGAGAGAACACGCTCCACGGCTTTTTGAAGAACGCCATCATGGTGCTCGAGAGGCTGGCTTTCGCGGGTTCGGCCGGCTGTGTGGCGTCGGGCAGGTTGGCAGCGGTCTCGCCGGTGCCGAGAGCGGGCGTCGTCGGGGCCGTCGGCGGTACGGTGGTCGGATGGAGGGCGGTCGCGGCGGTGGCAGGAGTGGCCGTATTGGGTTCAGCGGGCAGTGCTGGGCCCGCGAGCCAGCCGCCGGGTACGGAGCCGGCCGGTTCGATGGTGGCGGCAACTGGGCCAGTCTGGCCGGCCGGATTCCGGAAGGTCGAATAGCCGGGGGCAGGCGGAGCCGTCAGGGGGGCCGGCGTCGTTGCCGGGGCTGTTCGCTCGCCGGCTGGATCGAATGAGGCGAACGCAGACGGGCCGACGGGCTCGGCTTGCCATTGGGGAGGGGCCTGGGCGAGTTCGGGCTCTGCCGTCGGGAGCGACTCGAGATTGGTGGCCGACGTCATCACCGCGGTGTCGGTTGATTCGGAATGGAGGCCGTTGGAGACCGGAATCGGGCGGAAGCGCGAGGGCTGGCCGGCCGGCACGGCCGACGTCTCGGCGAAGCCGGCCAGGTTTCGCACCTTGTCGGCGAGGGCCGACGCCGTCGCGGTGGCGGAGCCCTTGCGGACACCGTGGTCGGCCGTCGTGGCCTGCTCCCGTGCCGTTCCGTCGTCAGTGCCACGGCTTCCAGCAGTGGCTGCCGCCACTTGGGCGGCCCGGGCCGCGGCCGCCACGAATTCGGCGGCATCGGTCGAACACGCAAAGCGCGTCAGGCACGTGCCGTGGCTGTCGAGGACGCAGGCCGACGGCACATGCTCGACGGCCAGGTCGCGGGTGAGTTGGGGCTCGGCCTCGGCATCGATTCGCACCGGTTCAAAGCAGGCCGCGATCACGGCGGCAACCTCGGGATCGGAGAATACGTCCCCACTGACGCCGTCCGGGCGACTCCACGTGGCATCGACGACCGCGAGAACCGGCTTGCCGCTGGTCTGAGCAGCCTTGGTCGCCGCCGGCAGATCGGTGTGCCAGGCGACCTCTCCTACCGCCAGCCGCGCGAGCAGTGCCAAGCTGAAGTTGAGTACGAGGAGGGCCACGCCGGGCTTCTTCCGGGGGCAGAGTCGGATCGACCGAGACGTCAGAGACATGGTGCGTGCCTCGCTCCTGCAGGTTGTGGGGCCGGCGCATCGATGCCGGGACCCCTCCGTGCTCTTGGTATCGGCCGAACGGGGTGGGAAAATCGCAAGGAATCCTCCGGTTTTGCCGAGAAAACGGCCGCCGACCGGAGAATCCGCCTGGATTACCTGGCCGGCGGCTTGGAGCGGGCTTCGGGAGCGGCCCAGCCCCCCCTGCTTGACAACCGCGAGGCGGCTCTGGATACTTCCAGAACTGGCGTTGAAACCGCTCGTTCGCACGAGTTTCTTCTGAGACTCGGAGGGTGGAGTTTCAACGCTCGTTCGCCAGTGTTTCCGTCTCGGATGGTGTTGGGGCGGGTTTCGGCTGGAGGTTCGTGCTCGGGAGGCTTGGCTTCCCCGGAACGATTCTCGCCGAACGTCTCATCGTTGCCGTCGTGAAGGCGGTTCCGTTTGCATGGGGTTTGGTGGCACGGTCGCTCGACCCCGGGACCCACAGGATTCGGTTCTGGAATCCACGTCCCGTCAGCCGGTTCTCTGAAGCGGCAGGCGGGTCTCTGGATCACATTCATTCTTTTCCGCTGCTCGGCGTCTGTGCCGGCAAGCGGCCGGTCAGGATGCCGGTCGCGCTTCATCGTTGTCCCCAGCTTCATTGTGTCCCTAGCTTCATTGTGTCCC
>CAYVNX010000092.1:0-11407 GCA_964453165.1 uncultured Candidatus Kuenenia sp.
TCGCGATCGACTTCGCCGGCATCAAGAGCCCGAATCCCTTCTGGGTGGCCAGCGGCCCCCCTTCCAACACCGCCCACCAGGCCCACCGCGCCTTCGAGGCGGGCTGGGGCGGCGTGGTCTGGAAGACGATCGGCGAGCCGATCGTGAACGTGGCCTCGCGGTATTCGGCCCTCACGCTCGGCGGCCTGAAGATGGCCGGCTTCAACAACATCGAACTGATCAGCGACCGCGCGCCCGAGACCAACTTCGCGGAGATCGCGGAGGTCAAGAAGCGGTGGCCGCATCACGCCGTGATCGCCTCGCTGATGGTGGACACCCGCGAACGCTGGCACGAGTTCGTGAAGCGGTCGGCCGACTGCGGGGCCGACGGCATCGAGCTCAACTTCGGCTGCCCGCACGGGATGTGCGAGCGGGGCATGGGCTCGGCCGTGGGGCAGAATCCCGAGGTGGCCGAGACGATCGTGGGCTGGGTGATGGAGGCGGCCACGATCCCCGTGATCGTGAAGCTCACGCCCAACATCACGAACGTGGTCTACGCCGCCCGGGCGGCGAAGCGGGCGGGCGCCGACGCGATCTCGCTGATCAACACGATCAACAGCATCACCAACGTCAACCTCGACACGCTCGTGCCGGAGCCCTTCGTCGGGGGGCGGAGCTCGCACGGCGGCTACTGCGGCCCGGCGGTGAAACCGATCGCGCTCAACATGGTCCATGCCTGTGCGGCCGATCCCGAGGTGGGCCTGCCGATCTCCGGCATCGGCGGGATCGGCAGCTGGCGCGACGCCGCGGAATTCGTGGCGCTGGGCTCGACGAGCCTGCAGGTCTGCACGGCGATCATGCACTACGGATTCCGGATCGTGGAGGACATGAAGGACGGCCTGTCGAATTACCTCGATTCCAAGGGCATGCGGTCGCTGGCCGACCTCCGCGGCCGGGCGGTGCCCCAGGTGGGCGACTGGCAGCAGCTCGATCTCAACTACAAGCGGGTGGCACGGATCGACTACGAGCGGTGCATCGGCTGCAATCTCTGCCACATCGCCTGTGAGGACGGGGCCCATCAGTGCATCGACCTCGTCGATGCGACGCCCTACGGCCTCGGCCCCGGCCGCGTGCCGGGCAAGCCGGTGCCCAAGGTCCGCGAGGACGACTGCGTCGGCTGCAACCTCTGCTCGCTCGTCTGCCCGGTCGATGGCTGCATCACCATGACGCCCGTCGATACGGGCCGCCAGCCGATGACCTGGCACGACTACCAGGCGGGCCTGGCCGCCGGCAGCATCGAGCCGATCCCCGCCCACCCGTAGCCCGGAGGAGCGCCGCGGATCACCAGTCGCGCACCTGAGGAGGAAGGCTTGCCGACGGGCCAATAAACGGGCTACAGTCTCGCCGGCCGCGACACGATTCGAGCGAAGACCTCGTTCGACGCCGCGTTCACCCGGTGCTCGAGTCGAGCACCGCCGGACCAAATCCAAGTTTCTATTCGCCAAGTTTCTATTGAAGAGGAGTCAATAATGCCGTGTTCGTCCCCCCGTTGCATCCTGTCACTGGTGCTGTTCGCGGTTGCAACCGTTGCGGGAGGAAACGGAGTCGAGGCATCTCCGATCGACTACACGGTCGTGATGAATAGCGTCAGCGGGTTTTTCGACACCGCAAGCTTTTCCAATCAGCAGGTGACACTGACGATGAGAGCCGACACCTCGAGCGTGAGTCCGTTCGGCCCCCCGCTCTCTCCATTCGGCTACCAAAACACGGTGACACCTGGCGGCGCTTCGACAATCACGGTGCAAGTAGGGGCGGGGCCGGTGACAAACATCACAAGTCCCATGTCCGTCGCCGGACCAAATCAGTTCGCCAACAACACGCTGACTTTTTATCTCGGGAATAGCATCTCGAGTCCATCCGGTTTCTTTTATGCCTGGGACTCGTCATATCCAGGAGCACAGGCCGTCCTCACAACGGATCAGTCCTCCGCCAATGCCGGGCTCCAAATAGCGTCGAGCTTCGCAACGAATCCGTTGTCTTTGTCAGGCGGAGGAACGTTTTACATCGATAGCACTTCGGCAGGCCAAGCAGGAAGTTTTGCCTCGGCGATTCCCGTCCCCGAGCCTTCCAGCTTCTGCATGGGCCTGGCCGGTCTGGCCTGCGGCGGCTACTCAGTCTGGCTGCGACGGAGGCGGGCCTGACGCCCGCCAGCGCTCGTGATGCCAACTGCGGGGGCCGAAGGACAGCCCGGTCAATGGGAACTCCACAACGGTTTCCCGTCTGACGGGCAACTCGTGTGCCTCTGGGAGAGCGGCTTGGGCGTCCGGAGGCCTTCAGCGTATTCGAGATCCGTCCGAGCAGCCGTCCGCCTCCCCCGGGCCACAGTCATCACCGGCTCGAGGGCGGAGTTCGGCTACACTCCAGCGTTCTGACCGGCTGCGGGGAAAGGCCTGAAAGGGCGGCTCACCTGGTTGGCCAGGGGAACCGTCGCGGGGTTCCCGGGTCGACGGTCGTCGCAGCCCGCGGCGGCCGACGTGTTCCGCAGTCTCTCGAGGAGGTCGATCCGTGCCCAAGCTGATCCCGTGCCCGAATCTGATCGGCGGCGAGTGGGCCAGCGTGTCCGGCGTGCCGACCACGCCCGTGCATAATCCGTCGATCGGCGAGGTCATCGCCGAGACGCCGCTCTGCGGCCCGGCGGTCATCGACCAGGCGGTCCAGGCGGCGGCCCAGGCCTTTCCCGGCTGGATGGAGACGCCCCCGGTCGAACGGGCGCGGATCCTGTTTCGGCTGAAGGTGCTGCTCGAGGACCACTTCGACGAACTCGCCCGGAGCGTCACCACGGAGCACGGCAAGACGCTCGCCGAAGCCAGGGGCGACGTCCGCCGCGGCCTGGAGAACATCGAGTTTGCCTGCGGCGTACCCAGCCTGCTGATGGGCGAGTCGGCGGAAAACATCGCCCGCGGGATCGACTGCGACTCGATCCGGCAGCCGCTCGGCGTCGTGGCCGGCATCACGCCCTTCAATTTCCCGGCGATGGTGCCGCTCTGGATGTGGCCGATCGCGATCGCCTGTGGCAACACGTTCGTGCTCAAGCCGAGCGAGAAGGTGCCCCTCACCGCGATCCGGATCGCAGAATTCGCCTGCCAGGCGGGCCTGCCCCCCGGGGTGCTCAACGTGGTGCACGGTGGCCGCGAGGCGGTCGACGCCATTCTCGCGCACCCCTTGGTCAAGGCCGTCTCGTTCGTCGGATCGACCCCCGTCGCCCGGGAGATCCACCGGGTCGGAACCGCCAACGGCAAGCGGGTGCAGGCCGCCGGCGGGGCCAAGAACTTCGTCTTGGTGATGCCCGACGCCGATGTCCAGCCCTCGGCCACCGGCATTCTCGAGGCGGCGTTCGGCTGTGCCGGCGAACGGTGCATGGCGGGCTCGACGGCGATCACGATCGGCCGGGCGGCGGAGACCGTGCTGCCGCAGCTCGTCGAGGTCGTGTCGAAGATCAAGGTCGGGCCGACCGATCGCGATCCCGAGGCCCAGATGGGCGCCGTGATCACCCGCCAACACGCCGATCACGTCTGCAGCCTGATCTCCCAGGCGGCCGCCGCGGGTGCGACGCCCCTCACCGACGGCCGCACGACGAAGGTCGCCTCGGCCCCCGGAGGATTCTTCGTGGGCCCGACCGTGCTCGACCACGTCCAGCCCGAGATGATCACGATGAAGGAGGAGGTCTTCGGCCCGGTGCTCAACGTGGTGCGGATGGACGACCTCGACGCCGCCATCGAACTGGCCAACGCCTCGCCCTACGGAAACGGTGCGGCGATCTTCACCCGCAGCGGCAAGGCGGCCCGCGAGTTCCGCCACCGCGTGCAGGCCGGGATGGTGGGGATCAACATCGGCGTGCCCGCGCCGATGGCCTTCTTTCCCTTCAGCGGCTGGCATGCCTCGTTCTTCGGCGACCTCCATCTGCAGGGCCGGGAGAGCGTGGCGTTCTACACGCAGCAGAAGGTGACCACGACCCGCTGGTTCAGCTACGGCGAAGGCACCATCTGGGCCGACCGGTAGCCGACCCGCCGCGGGAGAATTCCCATGACCCTGCTCATCAAGAACGCCGACATCGTCAACGCCGACAGCCGCTACACGGCCGACATCCTCTGCGAAGGGGAGACGATCGCGCGGATCGACCGCGGCATTTCGGCCCCTCCCGGCGCCGAGGTAATCGACGCTGCGGGCAAGCATGTCTTCCCCGGGTTCATCGACCCCCACACCCACATCTACCTGCCCTTCATGGGCACGTGTTCCAAGGACGACTACGAGACCGGCACGAAGGCGGCGCTCGTCGGCGGCACGACCACGATCTTCGAGATGGTCTGTCCGTCGCGGGACATGTCGCCCGCCGAGGGATTTGCGCTCTGGCGGCGGCAGCCGGAGGGCAAGGCCTGCTGCGACTACACGTTTCACATGGGCGTGACCCGCTTCGACGGCGACGCCGCCGCAGAGCTCCGCGAGATCGTCCGAGCGGGTGTGGGCAGCTTCAAGGTGTTTCTGGCCTACAAGGGAGCCTTCGGCGTCGACGACTCCGAACTCTGGCAGACGCTCGCGCTTGCCGCGGACTTGGGCGTGATCGTGACGGCCCACTGCGAGAACGAGACGCTCGTGGCCGAACTGCAGAAGCGGCTCCTGGCCGCGGGCCGCACCGGCCCCGACGCGCACCACGACAGCCGCCCGCCGCGGGTGGAGGCCGAGGGCGTGCAGCACCTGACCACCTTCGCCGAACTGACGGGCGCCCACGTCTACATCGTGCACCTCTCGTGCCGGGAGGCGCTCGAGGCGGCGATCGCGGCCCGACGCCGGGGCGTGCACGTGTTCGTGGAGACGCTGATTCAGTATCTCGTGCTCGACAAGACCTATGCCGAACAGACCGAGTTTGTCGGGGCGAAATACGTGATGTCGCCCCCGCTTCGCGACCGCTCCAACCAGGACGTCCTCTGGAACGGGCTGGCCAGCGGCCTCGTCAACACCGTCGGCACCGACCATGCCCCGTTCGACTTTCTCACCCAGAAGCCGATGGGCCGCGACGACTTCACGAAGATTCCCAACGGCATCCCGGCGATCGAAGACCGGATCAACCTGCTCTGGACCCACGGCGTGAAGCGAGGGCGGCTCTCGCTCGAGCAGTTCGTGGCCGTGGCGAGCACCAATGCCGCGAAGATCTTCGACCTCTGGCCGCGGAAGGGCGTGATCCAGCCGGGCGCCGACGCCGACCTGGTGGTCTACGACCCCGCCTACCGGGGCAGGATCTCGGCCCGGACGCAGACGCAGGCCGTTGACTACAACGCCTTCGAGGGCTGGGAGATCGAGGGGCGGCCGCACGTCGTGACGGTGCGCGGGGCCGTCGCCGTTCGCGACGGGCGGTTCTGCGGCGTCGTGGGCCGGGGACGATTCCTCGAACGGCGGCCGACCCACTTCGGGGCCCGGCCGCCCGCCGGCTCCTGACCGCCCCGAGCCGCGGGCCGCGGCGTGAGGAGACGCGATGCCGCTGAACGCCGCCCCCGATCCTCGGCTCTGGAACGAGGATCTCGCGCCCGTGCCACCGGAGCGGCGGACGTGGACCTGGTGGAACGTAGCCTCGCTCTGGGTCGGGATGGCCGTCTGCATCACCACCTACACGCTGGCCGCCAGCCTCATCGAGCAAGGGATGAACTGGTGGCAGGCCACGCTCACGATCTTTCTGGGCAATCTGATCGTGCTGGTGCCGATGACGCTCAATGCCCACCCCGGCACCGCCTATGGCATCCCGTTTCCCGTCTTGCTCCGCGCCTCGTTCGGCACGCTCGGCTCCAACATCCCGGCCCTGATGCGGGGGCTGGTGGCCTGCGGCTGGTTCGGTATCCAGACCTGGGTGGGGGGCGCGGCCATCTACGCCACGGCCGCCGTGATCCTCGGCTTCGATCCGGCGGCGCGCCAACCGCTGCCCTGGCTCGGCATCTCAGCCGGTGAGTTTCTCTGCTTCATGCTGTTCTGGTGCGTGAACGTCTGGTTCATCGTGCGGGGCATGGAGTCGATCAAGGTGCTCGAGGCCGTCAGCGCTCCCTTCCTGCTGGCCGTGGGCCTGGGGCTCGTGGCCTGGGCATGGCAGGCGGCCGATGGCTTCGGCCCGATCCTGGCACAGCCCGCCCGGTTCGCGTCGGCCGCCGAGTTCTGGCCGGTGTTCGGCGCCGGCCTCACGGCCATGATCGGCTACTGGGCCACCCTCTCGCTCAACATTCCCGACTTTTCCCGGTTCGCCCGCTCCCAGCGGGATCAGGTGATCGGCCAGGTGGTCGGCCTGCCAGCCACGATGACCTTCTACTCATTCATCGGCATCGTGGTGACGAGCGCCACCGTCGTGGTCTTCGGCACGGCCATCTGGGATCCCGTGCAGGTGATCGCCCGTTTCGGCAATCCGTGGGTTTCGGCCCTGGCACTCGTCACGCTCGCGGTGGCCACGCTCTCGACCAACATCGCCGCCAACGTCGTCTCGCCGGCCAACGACTTCGCCGCCCTGGCCCCGCGGTTCGTGAGCTTTCGCACCGGAGGGCTGATCACGGCGGCGATCGGAGTCGTGATGCGGCCCTGGAAGCTCTACCAGGATCCCAGCGGCTACATCTTCACCTGGCTGATCGGCTACAGCGGCCTCCTGGGGCCGATCGCCGGCATCATGATCGCCGACTACTTTGTCTGGCGACGGCGGCGGCTGGTCGTCGCCGACCTCTACCGCGCGTCGGGAGACTACCGCTACTGCGGCGGCTTCAGCCTCGTGGCTTTCGCCTGTCTGGCCCTCGCCGTGGCACCGAACCTGCCCGGGTTCCTCGTCCGCATCGAAGCCTTCCCCGAAACCGCCTTTCCAGGCTGGCTCGTCGCCGGGTACCACTATGCCTGGTTTACGGGCTTCGCCCTCGGATTCCTGCTCTACTCGTTGCTTCGCCCCATGTTTCCGCGTCGATAAGCCGGAACTGGGGCCGTCGGCTCGGGAGGAGCCCGCCGCCCGGGTTGCCGGCACGCCGTCAGGGCCACGCCATCGCATCGCCGCTGATCGATCCGTCCTCTCCAGGGAGATTCGCCATGGCCACCGCGTCGTCCGCCCCCGTGCTGCCTCCGTGCAGCCACCGGCCCCGGAGCTATGCCGGCCCGACCCGGCAGGAGGTGATCGCGCTGCGGCGGCAGTTCGTCAATCCGGCGATCTTCACCTACTACCGCGACCCGCTGATGATCGTCGAGGGGCACATGCAATACCTCTACGACGAGACGGGCCGCCGCTATCTCGACGGCTTCGGCGGCATCGTCACGGTCAGCGTGGGGCACTGCCATCCCCGGATCGTGGCGGCGGTGAACCGGCAGAACGAACTCCTGCAGCACACCACCACGATCTACCTGAATCCCTGCATCGCCGAGTATGCCCGGGATCTTGCGGCCCGCATGCCGGGAAACCTGAAGGTCTGCTACTTCGTCAACTCGGGTTCCGAAGCCAACGATCTCGCGATCCTCATGGCCCGGGCCTTCACCGGCAACTACGACGTCCTCGCGCTGCGAAACTGCTACCACGGAGGCAGCATGCAGACGATGGGGCTGACGAGCCACCACACCTGGAAGTTCAACGTGCCGCACTCGTTCGGGGTGCAGCACGCGATCTTCCCCGATCGATTCCGCGGTCCCTACGGCTACGACGACCCCGACGCCGGTCCGAAGTATGCCGCCGACGTGCAGAACCTGATCGAGTTTGGCACCCCCGGCACCGTCGCCGCGTTCATCGCGGAGTCGATCCAGGGAGTCGGGGGAGCGGTCGTGTTTCCCGATGGCTATCTGAAGACCGCCTACGAACACGTCCGCGCCGCCGGCGGCATCTGCATCGCCGACGAGGTGCAGGCCGGGTTCGCCCGCACCGGCTCTCATTACTGGGGCTTCGAGACGCAGGGCGTGATCCCCGACATCGTCACGATGGCCAAGGGCATCGGCAACGGCGCGGCGCTGGCCGCGGTGGTCACGACGCCCGAGATCGCCCAGGCGCTCACCAGCCGGATCCACTTCAACACGTTCGGGGGGAATCCCGTGACCTGCACGCAGGGCCGGGCGGTGCTCCAGGTGATCGACGAAGACGGCATCCAGGCCAACGCCGCGGCGATCGGGGCCCGGCTCAAGGCTGGCTTCGAGGATCTGGCGCGGCGACACGATGTCATCGGCGACGTCCGCGGCCTGGGGCTGATGCTGGGGATCGAACTGGTGAAAGACCGCATCACCAAGGCTCCCGCCAAGGAAGAATGCCTGGCCGTCTTCGAACGCTGCCGCGAACTGGGGCTGTTGATCGGCAAGGGAGGCCTCTCCGGCAACGTGCTGCGGATCAAGCCGCCGATGTGCCTTTCGGCCGACGACGCCGACTTCATGCTGGACGTCCTCGACGCCGCCTTTCGGGGTCTGTGAACGGCGGGCCGTTCGCACCCCATGCCCACGAACGGGGCACGGCACTGCCCGGAACCGGGCTGGCCCTGCTGTCCGGTGCGTCAGAAAACGGAGAAAACGCCCGATTCCCTGATCCACGCCCGACGCCGCACGCGGTTGGCGCGGCATTTGCTGCTTCTATGCTGGTGCTGCCTGCCCTCCCCGCCTCGATCCCCTCCCCTGTCTGGAAGGATTCCCGTGGTCGCCGACGACCTGCTCCGCCGCGATGTCCGGCTGCTCGGCGACATGCTCGGCAGCGTGATCCTCGAGCTCGAGGGCCACGGGGCCTTCGACCTGGTCGAGGAGATTCGCCGCCTGGCGCGGGAGCGGCGGACCGGCCGCCAGGCGGCCGAAGCGGAACTCGACGCGCGGATCGCAGCGCTCGACGATCGCCAGGCCTCGATCGTAGCCCGGGCGTTCAGCGTCTTCTTCGACCTCGTCAACATCGCCGAGGATCGCCAGCGGGTGCGGGTACTGCGAGAACGGGAGCGGGAGCGGGATCCGCAGCCATTGAAGGAATCCTTGGCCGGGGGCATCGCCGACCTCCGCGACCGAGGCCTCTCGGCCGACGATCTCCAGCAGGCCCTCGACCGCCTGGCGGTGGAACTGGTGTTCACGGCCCATCCCAGCGAGGCCAAGCGGCGAAACATCAGGGCCAAGCTGCGGCGGATGCGACAGAGCCTCGAGGCCCTCGACCGCCCCGATCTCCTGCCGCGTGAGCGACGGCGGCACGAGGCCGACATGCGGGCCGAACTCTCGGTGCTCTGGCAGAGCGAATTCCTCCGTCCCGAAAGGCCGACGGTGCTCGACGAGGTCGAGCGAGGCCTGTCGGTGATGCCGCGAATCTGGGAGGCGGTGCCCGAGGTGTATGCCTCCGTCCGTCGCGGCCTGACCCACACCTTTCCCGACCGTCACTTCACGCTGCCGACCTTCCTCCGCTTCGGATCTTGGATGGGGGGCGACCGCGACGGCAACCCGTTCGTGACCACCGAGGTGACCGCCGCCACGCTGCTTCGCCTCCGGCAGGCGGCGATCGAGCGGCATCTGGAATGGTGCCGCCGGCTCGACGAGATGCTGACGATCTCGTTGAAGGCGGCCCAGGGCGGCCGGCCCTTGGCGGAGCGGCTCGACGCCCAAGCGGCCGAGTGGCCAGATGTGGCGGCGCGCATCGCGACGCTCGACCCGAACGCGATCTACCGCCGCTGGCTGGCCCTGATCCGGATGCGGCTGGAGGCGACTCGGGCTCTGCCTCTCGAGGGTCCGGCCGAGCCGTCGCCGGCCTACCGCGGGGGAGCCGACCTGGCTGTCGACGTGGAGAGCCTGGTGGATTGCCTGCGGGAGGATCACGGCCTCGCCCCCGATTCGCTCCCCCAGGCCTGGCTCGATCTGGTGAAGACGTTCGGGCTCCACATGACCGCCCTCGACGTGCGGCAAGACGCCCGTGCCTACATGGACATCATGGGGGCGATCCTGGCCGCGGCAGGCCTCGTCGCGGATGCCGCCGCCTATGCAAGCCTCGACGAGCCGAGCCGAGCCCGCCTGCTCGTCGAGTCGCTCGGCACGGTGGGTGACATCCCCCGCGACCGGCTACCGCCGCTTGCCGCCGACTCCCTCGCGCTCTTCGACCTCTTGCACACCGCTTCGGTGCGGTTTGGCCCGGAGTGTCTCGGCGGGGCGATCGTGAGCCTCACCCGCTGTCCCGCCGACGTGCTCTGCGTGCTCTGGCTGTGGCGGCACGCGCAGGCCCGCGCGGCGGCCGCGGGCGAGCCAGTTGCCGCGCACGATATCGCGATCGTGCCGCTCTTCGAAAAGATCCACGACCTCGCCCATGCCCACGAGACGCTCGCCGCCATGCTGGCCGAGCCCTGCTACCGCGAGCACCTCGCCGGGCGGGGCGACCGGCAGATGGTGATGGTGGGCTACTCCGACAGCACGAAAGACGGCGGCTATCTGGCGGCCTGCTGCGGCCTGCAAGCGGCCCAGGAACGGCTCCATGCCACGGCGACGGCCGCAGGCGTGCGGCTCACCTTCTTTCACGGCCGCGGCGGATCGCTGGGCCGCGGCGGCGGTCCCGCGGCCCGGGGCATTCTCTCGCTTCCACCGGAGACGCTCGACGGGTCGCTCCGGCTCACCGAGCAGGGCGAGGTGCTGGCCGAGCGGTATGACGACGCCGAGATCGCCCGGCGGCATCTCGACCAAGTGACCTGGGCCACGCTGATGGCCTCGACCGTCCGGCCGGCTCCGGTGCCGCCCGAATGGCCCGCGCTGACCGAACAGATGGCCGCCCGATCGCTCGCCGCCTATCGCGAGCTCGTCGATCAGCCCGGCTTCATCGGCTACTTCTCCTGCTGCACGCCGATCGACGACATCGAAAACCTGCCGATCGCCTCTCGTCCGGCCCGCCGCCGGGGTGAGCGAACGCTCGACGACCTGCGGGCGATCCCCTGGGTGTTCGCCTGGACCCAGAGCCGCTGCATGATCCCGGCCTGGTATGGCCTGGGCACGGCCCTGGCCGAGGTGAAGTATGAGGACCGCAGGGCCTGGCAGCAGATCTGCGAGATGTATCGGCAGTGGCCCTTCTTCCAGGCGACGATCGACAACGCGACGCTCGCGCTCGCCAAGGCCGACCTGGTGGTGGCCCAGCATTATTCGGAACTCGACACCGACGACGACGCCCGCCGGCGGATCTGGCAGCGGATCGCGGCGGAATACGACCGGGCCCGTCAGGCGATCATCGACGTCGTCGGGGGCGGCGCGCTGCTCGCCACCACACCCTGGTTCCAGCGATCGATCGAGGCGCGCAATCCCTACATCGACCCGCTCAACCTGATTCAGGTCGAGTTCATGGGCCGGCGCCGCAGGGAACTCGCCGAAGACCCCGCGGTCGGCGACCGCCACCGCGACATCCTCCGGCTCTGCGTGCAGGGCATCGCCGCCGGAATGCGAACCACCGGCTGAC
>CAYVNX010000093.1:0-11100 GCA_964453165.1 uncultured Candidatus Kuenenia sp.
ATCGATGCGGCGTCTTCTAGTGTGTCGGGATTGCCCGTGCCCCGTCGCCGGACGTTCACTCCGCCCATCCTGGGCTCCGCTCACTCGGAGAGAACTGCACTCCGCCATCCATGGCTCCGCTGGTTCTCTACGCCGGCTCTCGGGGCACGGGCAACCCCGACCGTGCAATGCCTTTAGCCGCGGCGGGTGAGGGCGGCGCGCCAGACGGGCATACCTGCCAGTCGCGTTCGCCGTTCGAAGTGGGTGCGGTAGTCGAGGTCGTGGGCGGCCTCCGGAGCGTGCTCCTCGCGGGGCTCGGAGAAGAGGCCCGTGCTGCGGGCCGCGGCCATCGCTTCGAGGAAGTATTCCTCCACGTCGGTCCAGACATGGAGCAGGGCCTCTGGTGCGAGCGTGCGGCCGGCCTGAAGCAGAAACGGCTCCGAGAGCACGCGCCGCTTGCGGTGGCGGGCCTTCCACCAGGGGTCGGGAAAGTAGACGTGCATTCCGGCGAGGCTCGCGTCGGGGAGCAGCGACCGCACCAGAAAGCCGGCGTCGCCGTGGATCATGCGGGCATTGTCGCGGCCGGCGGCCGCCAGCTTGCCGGCCGCCATTCGAGCGTAGCCGTGGGCGATTTCACAGCCGAGAAAGTTCCGGTCGGTCGCAGCGGCGGAGGCCGAGGCGAGAAAGAGCCCCTTGCCGCTGCCCACTTCGAGTTCGACCGGCCTGGCGACCGGAAACACCGACTTCGGATCGAAGGGCTGGGGCAGGCTCGCCAGGTCGAGCAGGTGCGTCGAGAGATCGAGACCTGGGTCGGGCTTCCGAGGCGGGCGTCGGGGCATGGGCGATCAGGATGAGGCGACGCCGTCGGCCGTGGCCTGGCCCGCAGGCGAGAACAGGTCTTCCGGCAACGGAACACCCTTGATGATCCCGTCCACCACGATGCTCTCGCGGACGAGGCCCTGGAAGCGGCAGACGATCATGGCCCGTGGGCGAACCCTGACCCGTTCGACGGCGATCACAAGCCGGTCGCCGGGTACCACGGGTTCTCGAAACCGCACGTCCTCCAGGCCGCCGAAGCCGATCACTTTGGCGTCGAGCAGGTTGTGCTTTTGGGTGTAGTAGCTCGAGAGTTGCGCCGCCGCCTCGCACATGAGCACGCCCGGCATCAGCGGCACATGGGGAAAGTGGCCCCGCACCCAGAATTCACCCGCAGTGACATCCTTGTAGCCGACGCAGAGCCCGCGGGTCTGGTCCTCGTGGACGATCGCCGTGAGTTGCTCCATCTCGAATCGCTGGCGGTTCCAGCGGCGAATCTCGTGGATGTCGGCGATCACCCGGCCGAGGTCGTATTCGGACGGTGCGATGATGTAGTCGCGAGGGGCCACGGCAACGCGCTCCCGGGGGCGAAGGGCGGTCAGGTGCGGATGTGCTTCCGCTTCATCTTCCGAGCCTTGCTGTTGGCGGGCCGGGCGCCGTGGTTCGCCTTCTTCAGGCCGCGATGCGGTTTCGCCATCGGGGAAAAACTCCAGAAAAAAATCGGGGGAAAGCCGGCGAAACGCCGCCGACCAGCCCGGCGGTTATACCGTCTCAGGGATGCCGACGCCACGGCACCGCCGCAGGGTCAGTGGTGCCGCTCGGCCGCGATGGCTTCCCCGATACTCGTGCGGACGATCTCGACGAAGCTCGCGGCCAGAAAGCCGAAGAGGCCACCGAGGATCGCCGAGGAAATGCCGCCCAGAACGGCACCCGCCGCGGAGGCGGAGGCCAGCCGAAGCAAGGCAGCCGTACCTGCCAAACCCCCGCAGGTTCCGCCGATGCAGACCGAGACGGGCACGAGCCGGCCGAGGCTGGTACGCCGCTCGAGGTGGGCCGGTGGCCGGGCCGGCAGCGGGTGACTCCCTTCCCGGTTCGGGAGTCGCTCGAGGCTCCGATCGGTCGCCTCTCGGAGGTTCGTGCCAATCGCGTTGCCGGCCACGTGCATGGCCACGCTTGCCGCAATCACGGCCACGGCAAGCCAGCCGGCCAGTCCCAGCCAGCCGACCGCCGCGCAGGCGAGTCCCAGCACGACCGTCAGCCAGGCATAGGTCGCCAGCCGCATCCGAACTTCCTCCAGGAAAAGCGTCTCGCCATGTCAGTATAGACGGCAGCCGCGGGCCGGCCGATCGCCGACGGCCTCACCAGCCCGTGGTCGCAGCTTCCTCGCCGTAGATCGGCAGCAGGCGGTAGTAGACCTCGAGCGTCAGCAGGGCCAGGGACGTGTGGCCGAGTCGGCCGCCGGGCCGAGTGTCAATGTCGGCGAAGCTCCAGCTTCCCTTCTCGTGCCCCACCCGGGCTTGTCGGGCGATGAGCTGCTCGCGGTTGCGGGCGTTCCAGCGTTTCCAGAGCGGATGCCCCCGGAGGAGGAGCGCCTGGGAGAGGTAGAAATTTTGATACACGGCCTCCGGCTCCGGGCCACTCTTGGCCAGACGGGTGAGTCCCCGATCGAGCGCGGCTTCCTGCGGCCAGGCCGTGTAGATGCGGCAGAGGAGGCCGATTGCCGACGTGCAGGGCCGGTCCTGGGCCGCGAGGTAGCCGTAGCCTTCCCCGTCACGCACCTGCACCCGGTCGAGAAACCGGCAGACGCCGTCGATCGTCGGCGAAGGGGCCGGGACGCCCGCGAGCGTGCTGCTCTTGAGTGCGGCCAACTGCCAGGCGGTGACCGTCGTGTCGCCCGCTTGGCCGGGCAGGTACCGCCAACCGCCGCCATGCAGATCCTGGGCGGTTTCGATGAACCGGGTTGCGTCGCGGACATAGGGCAGCAGCATCCGGTCTCCCGTCATGCCGAGCGCTTCCGCCAGGGCGAGCGCGGCCACGCCGTGGCCATACATCGTGCCCTCGCTCAGATCGCCGCCCCGGGGCGTGGGCTGCATCCGGCTCATCAGGTAATAGAGGCCGCGGGTGACGGTCTCCCGGTGACGGCCCTGCTCCTGGGTGTGGCCTGCTCCCAGAAATGGGAGCAGGGCGATGCCCGTGGCCGCCGTCGTGCTCGTGACCGTGCCGGGACAGGTGCAGCCGCCGTCGCACTGGCAGCCAGAGAGATCGAATCGCCAGGAGCCGTCGGTCGCCTGATGTCGGGCCAGCCAGTCGAGTCCCCGCTCGACCGCGGCCTCACTCTCCCCCGATCCGCCATGGCGAGCCACGCCCTCGGCGCGGGCCGCGGCCTGCCGGGAGGCGAACGCGGGATGGGGGGAGCCCGACGCAGCCGTCTGCGCGGCGGCTGACATGGCCGCTACCGGCAGGCTCACGGCGAGTTGGCTTGATGCCAGCCGCATGGGAATCGAACTGGCGTCCGAACGCGGCTCGAACGCCGGTGGCGTGACTTCGATCGGGGGATCGACCGACGGTTCGCCACGGCCCGCTGGTTCCGCGACCGCGTCCTGAGTGGCAGCGGCTGCCCCGGCTGAAGCGAGACTCTCCGCCGCCTCAATCCGAATGCCTGCGTCGGTTTGGTCGTCAGTCTCAGCGAAGCGGAGGTCGATGGCCGCAGGCCGGTGCCTCGCCGGCAGGGCGTTCGACCAGGCGACGAGCGCGAGCCCGATCAGCAGGTGCACGACGAGGCTCGCATACCCGGCGCCTACTCGGCGACCGAACAGCATGTGCTCAAACCGGAGGGCCGCCGAGCGGCGACCGGCCTGCCGGTCGGTCGCTTCAGCCTGAGGCGAATCGGGAGAAAGCCTGCCGGTCACGTCGAGTCTCCGGGCGGTGACGGCCAGACAGGGCACCCCCCGCTCATCTCCTCGTCTCTCCCGGATCGCCATCTCCAGGCCGGGCGTCCCGGGCGGGCGCGGCTTGCCTACTCGCGGAACTCCTGCTCCACGGTCTCGGTCCGGTACATCGGCAGATGTCGGTAGTAGACCTCCAGGATCATCGTCGCCATCGAGGTGCAATAGAGCCGACCACCCACCTCCGAGGCATGGCCGGTGCCGAACCCGTCGAACCAACTGCCCGCTTCGTCGCCTTCCGTCGCTTGAGCCGCGAGCAGCGCCGGCTTCATCTTGGCGTTCCAGGCCGTCCAGAGGTCGCCGCCCATGTGGTGCATGATCTGGGTTGCGTAGTAGTCGTAGTAGAGATCGTTCGTGGGCCCGCGTTTGGCCAGATGCCCCACGCCCTTTTGCATTGCCGGGTGATCCTTCTTCCAGCCCATGTACATGCGGCAGAGTAGGCCGACCGCCGACCGGGCGTCAGTAGCGGACGACTTGTCGAGGTAGCCGTAGCGAGCGCCGTCGTCGGACTGAACGAAATCGAGGAATCCCCCGGCCTTCGACACCGTCAGCGGATTGACCGGGATGCCTGCCATGAATCCGCTCTTGAGCGCCATGACCTGCCAGCCCACGACGGAGGTGTCACCGGCTTCGCCCGGGTGATACCGCCAGCCCCCGCCCGCAGAGTCTTGGGCCTGCATGATGTAGTTGAGCACGGCCTGGGTCGGGGCCTGCAGGCTGGGGTCGCGGGACATCGCCAGGCATTCGGCGAGGGCGATGCCCACGAGCCCTTGGGTGTAGAGAGTGCCACCTTCGGGGTTGTACACGCGGCCGTTGCCCTCCCGGGCCAGGCGGATCAGAAACCCGATTCCGGCCTGCACCTGCTGGCGGTAGGGACCCTTGAGGTGGGTCTCGCCACGGCCCAGGTAGGGCAAGAGCGCCAGGGCGGTAGCGGCTGCCCGCTCGGCCTTCGAGTCGGCGCTGCCATGGGAACACTTGCCCAGGCAACTCGGGCAGTCGTTGAAGTTGAACGACCAACTGCCGTCGGGCAATTGATGTCGCAGGAACCATTTGAGTGACCGCTCGACGGCCGCCTCGGTGTCGGCCCCGCCGCCGGATGAGCGGGCCAGCGCGCCGGCCTTGCCTCGGCCCCCGAGGCCTCCGCCTTCTCCGCCGATCGCGCCGATGCTCGCCAGCATGTCGGACGGGGCGGCTGAGTCCGGACCGAAGTCGGCGAGATCCACACTGAGCGGCGCTGCATCGACGTCATCCGCGAGCGATGCGACTTCGACCGGCTCCACCGTCACCGCCGTCGTGACCAGCAGGTCGGCCGCCGGGTCGACCGCATCGGCAGCGAGATCGTCCGCCGTCATCTCCTGCACTTCGAACTCGGTCAGCTCCTCGAGCCGCTCCGAGACGCTCGAGCGGATCGGCAGCGGCGGCGGCACGCTCGGACTGCCGGTCACGATCAGGGCCAGGGCAATGAAGGCGATCACATGGACGAGCAGGCTCACCACCCAGGCAGGCACCGTCGCCAGAATGCCCTTGCCCAGGCCGGTTACCGTCCCCTGCTGCACTGGCTGTTTCTCAGGCGGTGCTGGACTCGAGGTCGGCTTGGGTTCCGAAAGAATCTCGCTCACCGTGCGACGCGCCCCTGGGAACTGGCCCGCTCCCGCCGCCCACCCGGGCGGCAGCGCGGTCGCGACCCATTTGCTCCTCACGAGAAAGTATATCCCTCGACCTGATTGGGCGATCCGACTCCCGGCCGTCCTGGCCGAAATCGGCCCGAGATCGACACCGCTGGCTTTCCGGGGTGTTTCGATGTACCGTGTGGGGCTCCTGTTGGCGTGGTGGCAGTTCAGAGCGTTGCTCGACTGCCTCCACCCACCTCACCCCTCAACCGGGCGACGACACAATGGCCAAGGGTAAGAAGAAGCTCGAAGTGATCCACCTCGTTTGCGAGGAAACTGGCGACTACAACTACACGCTTCGGAGGAAGTCCGGAGGCGAGAAGTTGAAAGTCAAGAAGTATTCGCCTCGGCTGCGGAAGCACACGGTCCACAACGAGAAGAAGAAATAGCAGCGACCTCCTGCCCGATCGTGTGCAACGTCGGGTGGTGAGTCGGTGAAGTGCTCGCAGGGCCCGTGTACCAGTTGATCTGTGTCCGCGGGCTTGGAGCCTGCGGAATGCGGCCCTGACTCGTCTTCAGCAGGTCGCACCACGCTTCCGCACGCGCCCGCGGCCGTTTTCGCTAGCCGACCTCATCGAGCATCTGCGCGATGGTCGGGGCGGCGGCAGCGGGCGGGATATCAACCGTGCGATCCGCCTGGGACGCGAGCCATGGGCTGGGCTTCTCACCCGCCGCGACCAGCAGGAGGCGGCACTCCCCGCGGTGTGAAAACTGTGAGTTCAGCCCGCTGAATGCGATCTCGATCTCGCAGTCGCCGCCCGGTACCGCCACGCGGCAGCCTGCGAGGCAGGCGAGCACCTGCCGGCCGAGGGGCGAGGCTGCGATGTCCCGCGGGAGTCCCCAGAGAATGTCGGTGCGGTCACGGTCCACGAGCCCACGGCGGCAGGTCGTGAGCCTGCCCCGCCGCTCGAAGTAGCCGACGTTGACGCCGTCCCGCCAGCGGGTGGTGGCGGTCGGATCCGTCGGGTGCCAGACGTGCAGCGAGCAGGTGGCATCGAGGATCGACGCCAACCGCACGCCGGCGGCCCGGAGCCGCAGGCCGAGGTCGTCGTCTTCCTGGCCCCAGCCTTCGAACCGCTCGTCGAAGCCGTTGACCCGGGCGAAGTCGGATCGCCAGACGCCGAAGTCACCACCTGCCAGCCGGGGTTTCGTCGGATGCCGGATCATTCCATGCCAGACGGCCCGCCGATGCCGCCGGGCCAGCAGCCGCGCCTCGCCGCCGGTCACCAGGCCGGCCAGGTTCACGCCCCGGAGACCCCGCTCGATGAGCGGCCGGCTCTCCTGCTCGCCGAGTCGGGCGCAGTACCCGAGAAGTGCCGCTCCTGCCCGCCGTCGCTGCCAGTGGGTTGCCAGGTGATGGCTGGGCAGCACGCAGTCGCCGTCGAGAAAGAGCAGATAGCGGCCCTGCGCGAGCCGGGCGGCATTGTTCCGCACGCGGGCCAGCCGAAACCCCGCATGGGGCTGGCTCGTGAATCGCACCGGCACGTCGGCTCGGGCGGCGAAGGCCGCCACGACGTCGGCCGTCTGGTCCTCCGAGCCGTCGTCGCTGACGATGACCTCGAAGGTTCGCGGCACACCCTTCTGCGCGGCGATCGATTCGAGCACGAGTTCCAGATGCCGCGGTCGACGAAACGTCGTCACCAGCACCGAGGTGTCGATATCGGCGGGGCTCATACGGGCTTCGCTCCACCGCGAAGAGTCAGGGCGACCAGGTTCTGGAGGGGCTCGGGATCGGTCAGCGGTTCGAGCGCGACCTCCACCGCGACCAGGGGCGCAAGACGTTCGCCATCAGCCGCCAGTCGGACGAGATCCTTGAGGGTGGTGACTAGCAGATCGGCAGATACCTTCGCTGCCTCTGCCGCCAGCGAGTCGAGGTCGGCGGTCGAGTAATGATGGTGGTCGGCGAAGCTGCGGAAGCCCGCGAGTTCAGCGCCGAGGCTGGAGAGCGTGTGACGAAAGGCCGCGGGGTTGCCGATGCCGCAGAAGGCGAGCACCCGTCGGCCTGCCAAGGATGCGAGTGGGGCCACGGTTCCGTCGAAGGTGCGGAGGCCGACCGGCGCATGCGTCGCTTCAACCCAGGCGGCCGCCGGCCGCCCCCGTCGCGCCCGCTCGACCACGGTACGAATTGCCGCCCGACGGCCCGCGTCGATCCGATCCGCGCGGGAGAGCACGATCGCATCGCAGCGGGCCAGCCCGGCGAGCGGTTCGCGGAGGAGTCCGCGGGGGAAGAGCCGGTTGCAGCCAAACGGGTCGGTGGCGTCGATCGTGAGGATGTCGAGATTCCGCCGCAGCCGCCGGTGCTGAAAGCCGTCGTCGAGCACGACGACGTCGGCCCCGAGGCCGGCGGCCCGCTCCGCCGCAGCCGCGCGATTCCGATCGGCCACGTGGGGGACTCCGGGCAGGAGGATCGCCAGCTCCGCCGCCTCGTCGCTGGTCTCTTCCGGGCGGGCGGCATAGCCGCGGCTGACCACGGCAGGCCGCCGGCCGAGGTCGACCAACTCCCTCGCCAGCCAGGCGACCAGCGGCGTCTTGCCCGTTCCGCCGAGCGTGAGATTTCCGATCGACACCACGGGGATCGTCGCGTGTCGCTGCGGCAACAGGCCGCGATCGTAGAGGCCGTTGCGCACCACGACCGCAGCCGCGTAGGGAACGGCCAAGGCCGCCAGAACGCTTCGAACGACGGCGGGACCCGGGCCGGAAAGCGAGCCGTCGGCCAGCCGCCTGAAGGTTTCCGCGTCCGGCAGGATCGACATGACCACGTCCTTCCCGCGACTCGTTTAGCGGCCGCCTCGGCACGATAGGAGGCTTGTGAGGCTTCCGTCAACGCGGACAGCCGGGCCGCGATCCTGGCCGATATACTTGATTGGAGCAGCGCGTGCGGCCCGGTCAGGCGGCGTTTCGGTGCTCGTCGTTCGAGCGCTGAGAACGGCCGACTGCCGGTCGAGGAGAGGTGCCATGGCCACGGGAACCCATCCCACCAGCGATCCACTGGCCGTCGCCCCCTGGCGGGAGGCCGATACGGCCGAGTCGAAGTCGGAGCAGTATCTGGCTCGCCGATTCGCTGCGGCCAGCTCCGAATATCGGTCGGAGGCTCTGGTCACGTTTTTCATGGGACTCGGGCTCGGCATCCTGGCCTGGCTGCTGATCGGAGTTCTCCTCGAGCATTGGATCGTGCCAGGGGGGTGGCCCACGTGGGGCCGCTGGGCCTGGTTCGGTGCCGGTGGATTCGCCGCGGCCCTCGCTGCCATCCGCTGGGGCGTGCCGCCGCTGCTCTATAAGGTGAACGTCGTGTATGCAGCCCGGGCCTTCGAACGCGAGCACCCGGAACTCCACAACGACCTCGTCAACGCCGTGCTCGTCAAGGACCACGGCCAGGATCTGCCCGAGCCGGTCGTGAAGACGATCCGGCGGCGGGCGGCGCGGCAATTGTCGCGGGTGCCAGATGGGCTCGCCATCCACGGGCTGGCCTCGCTCCTGGCCTGGGTGATGGCCGGGCTCGTTGGCTTCGCCTGCCTCTACCAGATCTTCGCCCCCAAAAGCCTGATCACCTCGGCCGCGCGGCTGATCGCCCCTTGGACGCAGATCGCGGCACCGTCTCGGGTGCAGATCGAAGCCCCGCGGCTCTCATGGCGAATGCCCGAGGAGGGCCAAGCAGGGATTGATCGAGATGACCGCAGGCTCACCATGGTCGGCGGAGAGGTGGAGTTTGTGCGGGGCCGGCAGCTGGTGGTCGCCTCGGCGATCGAGGGGCTGAACGGGGGCGAGAAGCCGGTGCTCGTCGTGACGCCGCTCCTTGAAGATGGCCGCCCCGATCCGGCCGCGGCCGCCTGGAAGATGCCGCTCGCCCCGGCCGGGTCGGGCCGCCGCTTCGTGGTGGTGCCAGACGAATCCCGGGGTCTCGACCAGAGCGTCTCGCTCGTCATCGCCGCCGGCGATGCCCGCAGCGAACCGATCCGGGTGCGGGTCGTCGATGCGCCGATGCTGCTCGTGCGTGAGCTCCGCTACCAGTATCCGGCCTACACGGGCCGGGAGCCTGAAACGATTCCCTGGCAGGGAGACATCCGCGCGCTCGAGGGAACGAAGGTGTCGGTGCTTGCCGAGGCCAATCGCGGCCTCGAGGCCGCCGCCATCGACCTCGGCTGCGATGGCCGCCGGGATGTGGCGCTGCCGCTGACACGGCCGGAGGCGGTCCGGGGTTCCGGCTCGTTCACGCTCCGGCTACTGCCCGATCGCAGCGGGCCCGAGTTCTCCGCCTACCGGTTCATCTACCGGCCCCAGGTTCCGGCGGGTGTGGCTTCGGAGGCTGACATCGTCGGTCAGTTGGAACACCGCATCGAGGTGATTCCGGATCTCGCGCCGGAAGTGACGATCGAGAATCCTGAACGGAACGTGGAGCGGGTGCCTCCCGATGCGCCGGTCACGGTCCGCGTGCGGGCCACCGATCCCGACTTCGCCGTGGCGAGTGTTCGGGTCGACACCCGCCTGCGCGGCCGGGAGGACGTTCGGCGGGGCGAGTCGCTCCTGGTCGGGCAGCCCCGGCAGCGGTTTCGGGGAGCGGCCACGTTGATTCCGCGGGACCTGGGAGCCGCGGCAGGGAGCGTGCTCGAGTATCGGGCGGTTGCGACCGACAACCGTCCCGATCCGCCGAACGAGTCGGCGACGGAGTGGCGGGCGCTCGAGATCGACGCGGCTGCGCCGCCCCAGCCGACTCCGCCGCCCGAGAACGACGCGCCGGAGCAGAAGCAGCCCGATCAGCAGGGGCCGCAGGATCAGTCGCAGGGAGGTGGCCAGCAGGACGAGGGCCGCGAGAACGACCCGCAGCAGTCGTCCGAATCGAACCCGAGCGATCAGGGTGAATCGGCTCGCAAGGACCGCCGTCAGGATGAGCCCAAGCCCGAGGGCAACCAGGGGGGAAAGCAAGAGGGCGATCAGCAGGGAGAACAGGAGAGCCAACAGGGCGCCGAGGGCGGAAAGCAGGGCGGACGGCCCGGTGAGCGGCAGCCCGACCAGTCGGGCCAGGAGAAGCCCGGTTCACAGGAACCCGGAGACCAGCAGGGCAATCAGGGCGGCGGAAGCCAACAAGGGACACAACAAGGAGAGCAGCAAGGCGGCCAGGCCGGCGGCCAGCAGGGTGAGCAAGAGGGGAGCGAGCGCGGGGGTCAGCAAGACGGGCGCGAGGGTGCACAAGAGGGCGGACAACAAGGCACCCAGGCCGGCGGCGAGTCGGGAGAGGACCGGAACGCGGCCCGTGATGGACAACAGGGCCAAGACGCTGGCGAGCGGCAGTCTGGCGATGCTCGCAGCGACGGAAAGCCTGAGGGGGGCGAGCCGCGGGAGCCCGGTCGAGACGGCCCGACCTCCGATTCTGACCAGCAAGGCCGCGACGAAGCGAGAAGGAACAAGCCTGGCGAGGCAGCAAGTGAACCGCCCGCCAAGCCGGCGGTCGCGGCGGACGGCACGAACGACGGTGAGGCTATGGAGCGAATCCTGGAGAACAGGCAGCGGGAGGGTGCCCAGGATCAATCGCAGCCGAAAGGCCAGGGCCGCGACCCCGCCCAGGGGGAAGAAGACGACGGCGACGAGCACGAGCACGACCAGAGCACGTGCAACAAAGACGGCCAGCCTTGCGGAAAGCCCGGCTGCTCGACCTGCAATGGCGGCGGCGGAGCGTCAGGTTCGGGTGGGGGTGC
>CAYVNX010000094.1:0-10461 GCA_964453165.1 uncultured Candidatus Kuenenia sp.
CATGAAGACTTCAACGACTCCGCCGCTCGCGCCACCCGATCTCGTTCCGATTCGCCGGGTTCTTGTGAGCGTCTTCGATAAGACTGGTCTCGACCGGCTGGCACGGGCCCTGAAGCGAGCGGGCGTGGAGGTGGTGAGCACCGGAGGCACCGCGACGGCGCTGGCGAGCCACGGCCTGGCTGTCACCGACGTCTCCGCAGTGACCGGGTTTCCCGAAGTCCTTGACGGCCGGGTCAAGACGCTGCATCCGCACGTGTTTGCCGGCATTCTGGCCCGGGCCGATCGGCCTGATGACCTGGCTGTGCTTGCCGAGCATGGGATCGACCGGTTCGACGCCGTGATCGTCAATCTCTACGCCTTCGAGGAGGCGGTCGCACGGTCCGGCTGCCTACCCCATGAGGCGATCGAGTTGATCGACATCGGCGGTCCGAGCCTCGTGCGGGCCGCCGCCAAGAACCATGCCTTCACTGCGATCGTCACCGGACCCGAGCAATACGACGACCTGATCGCGGCGGTCGAGCAGGGGGGCACCACGCTCGCGCAACGAAAGCTGTTTGCGGCTCGCGCCTTCGAACATACCGCCGCCTACGATGCCGTGATCGCCCGCTGGATGGCCCGCCACGCCGGCCTCGTGGCGGCGTCGGGTGGGTCGGATGGGCCGGCGGGCGATGCTTCCACCGACGAGCCTCCGCTGCCGGCCAGGATGACGCTCGAGCTCGATCGGCGGCTGGCCCTGCGCTACGGCGAGAACCCGCATCAGGCGGCGGCCCTGTTCGCCCCTGTCGGCACCCGCCGGGGCCTCGCCGGACTGAAGCAACTCGCCGGCAAGGAGCTCTCCTACAACAACCTGCTCGACCTCGACGCGGCCACCAGGCTGGCCGGGCTTTTCCAGGATCCCGGCGCCGTCGTGATCAAGCACACGAATCCCTGCGGGGCTGCCTCGGCGGCGACCGTTGGCGAGGCGCTCGCTGCCGCGATGGCGGCCGATCCTACCAGTGCGTTCGGCTCGATCGTGGCAGTCAATCGCACGTTCGATCGAGCCTGTGCCGAGGTGTTGCTCACGCCCGGGCTATTCGTCGAGGTGATCGCCGCCCCCGCCTTCGCGACTGATGCCGTTGAACTGCTGACGACCCGCCCCACCTGGAAGGCGAGCGTACGGCTGGTCGAGATTCCTGCCGGTGACCCCTGGGAGCCCACGGCGGGGCTCGAACTGCGGAGTGTGGCCGGGGCGTTTCTCGCCCAGCGGCCCGACGAGACCTGCGACGATCCGGCCAGCTGGCGGGTGGTGACGAAGATCCCGCCCCCCGCAGCGCTCACGCCCGCCCTCGACTTCGCCTTCACGGTGGTCCGTCGGCTGACGAGCAATGCGATCGCCGTCTGCCAGGGTACGAGCCTGGTTGGCGCCGGTACGGGCCAGACGAGCCGCGTGGATGCCGTGCGGATCGCGCTGGAAAAGGCCGGGCCGCGGGCCCACGGTGGCGTGCTCGCCTCCGACGCATTCTTTCCCTTCCCGGACTCGATCGCCCTGATCGCGGCAGCCGGCATCGCCGCCATTGTCCAGCCTGGCGGCTCGAAGCGGGATCCGGAGGTGATCGGCGCCGCCGACGCGGCCGGCATCCCGATGGTGTTCACCTCCCGCCGGCACTTCAAGCACTGACTTCCTCGGTCAGGGCGGGCCTGTGATCGGGTCGCCGTGCTGCCCTTGTGGCCCACTCGTGAGCACCGCCACCAGGTAGTCGGTGACGGTCGGGTGCTCGACATTCGGCGCGCCGGGGTAGACGAGTTCGTGATCGACGCCGGCTCCCGTCAGTCGCTCGGCGAGTTTGGCCCCGAAGTTGGCGGAGTGGTCAGGTCGATCTAGAACACGTTCGCCCGCCCCGGCAACAGGTCGAACTCGAGGGACAAACGCCCATTGGATTCCGGCGGGATCCGGAATCCCTCGCCGCCGTCATTGTCGGACATGACCCGCACGATGTCCTTCCCGGCCGCCGCACCGCTCGTGTCGCCCGGCCCCTGCCGGCCGAGCTAAAAACTCCCGTCCGCCGCGGTGCGGGCCAGGGCCCGCGGCCGCGAGTACACTGCACGACTCGGTGAAGCCGTGCGGCTCCGGTTTAGCATCCCCACGCAGCAAGGACCGACGACGACGGTGAGCAAGAGCATCCTCGACGAGATCGTGGCCCGCAAGCGACGCGAGGTGAAGGTGATCCGCGAGGTCGTGCCGCTCGCCGTACTCGAGGCGGAGTTGGCTTCGGCCCCTCCGGTTCGCGACTTCTTCGCCGCCGTAGCGAGCGGGCCGCCAATTCGGCTGATCGCCGAGTTCAAGCGGCGGAGTCCGTCGGCGGGCGAAATTCGTCCGGGAGCGACCGTGGCGGAGGTGGTGAAGGCCTATGAGGCTGCGGGAGCCGCGGCTCTCTCGGTGCTGACGGATCATGCAGGATTCGGTGGGTCGCTGGCCGATCTCGAGGGCGCGCGGGCCGCCGTGTCGCTGCCCGTTCTGCGGAAGGAGTTTGTGATCGATTCCTACCAGGTGGTCGAGGCCAGGGTGCACGGTGCCGATGCCGTGCTCTTGATCGCTGAGTGCCTCGACGACTGCCACCTGCGGAGTCTCTACCGGCTGATTCTCGATCTGGGCATGACGCCGCTGGTGGAACTTCACGACGAGGCCAACCTCGCCCGGGTGCTCGACCTCGGGGCCACGCTCGTGGGGATCAACAACCGGAACCTCGCGACGATGACCACCGACATCGGCCACGTGCTCCGGCTGCGGGAACAGGTGCCGCCCGACGTGGTGCTCGTGGCCGAGAGCGGGATCCGTTCACGCGTCGATGTGGAGCGGCTCGAAGCGGCCGGGATCGGCGGGATGCTCGTGGGCGAGTCACTCCTCGCGCAGCCCGATCCCGGAGCCGCCGCGGCCGCCTTGCTCGCGTAGCGGTGGGCCGCGTTCCAGCGTTGACCCGCAGTGGGAGCGTCGGGGCTGCCGGCATCCTCTCGCTTGACGTTCACGTCGGCCCTCCAGGCCTCCGCTCACTGCGTGTCCGCTGCGCTTCGCCATCCCTGGCTGCGCTTGCTCCCACAGCCCGCTCGAGGACACCGGCAGCCCCTCCCGGATTTCGGGAGGCAGAAGGCATGGGACCGTGTTTGCGCCAGGTGACGTGAGGCTCGGGGGTCGGCGAACGCTCGCGGAGCAATCGGGGCGTATCCTCGCCCGCGACGCGACTTTTGCCGCCCCCGAGCCGGATGAACAGAGTCGACGTGAGGCTCGGGGGTCGGCGAACGCTCGCCGGCGATCTCCCGTTAGTCCGACGGGTTGGCCACGAACCGGTAGCCGGTGCCGCGGACGGAGAGCAGGTGCACGGGCTTCGACGGGTCGGGTTCGAAGTGTTTCCGCAGGCCGAGCATGAAGGTGTCGACCGTCCGAGTGGCGGGGGCCCGCGTGAGGCCCCAGACGTTCTTCAGCAGTTCGTCGCGGGAGACCACCTTGCCCTCGTGCTCGACGAGATACCGCAGGAGCTTCATTTCCAGGTTGGTCAGCCGCACCGGTTGACCGTGGGCGGTGACCTCCCAGGTGTCGAAGTTGATCTCGGCGGAACCGAACCGGAAGACGGCATCGTTCGTCCGATCGCCAGCGGGCGTGGCTCGGTCGTCGCGGCCTCGGCGGGCCAGGAGATTCCGGACCACCGAGAGGAGTTCCTCCAGATCGAACGGCTTCTGCAGGTAGACATCGGTACCGGCATCGAAGCCACGGATCCGGTCTTCCACGAGCGTGCGGGCGGTCAGCATCACGACCGGCAGGTTGTTGCCGGCAGCCCGAATCGACTCACAGACAGCGTAGCCGCTCATGCCCGGCAGCATCAGATCGAGCAGCACGAGGTCGACCGGAGGCTCGCCCGCATCGATCCGAGTGAGGGCGGCCTGGCCATCGCCGACCAGGGTGACGACGTGCCCCTCGGCCTCGAGGTTGAACTTGATGCCGAAGGCCAGGTGCTGCTCGTCCTCGACGACGAGAATGTGCGACATGGGCCGGGTCACGACGCGGAAAGGCGAAAGCCGAGAGCCTACCGCGCCAGGGCCGGCCGTTCCTTGAGGCTGCCGGCATAGCCCCGGGCGACGAACCAGTCCCAGGCGTCTTGCACGGTATCTGCCAGCGGCCGGAAGTCGTAGCCGAGTTCGGCGCGGGCCCGCTGGCAGGAGAAATTGTGGTCGAGCATCGACATCGTCGTCGCCGCCGAGTTGACGTCGGGCTCCCGGCGGCGGACGAGGGCCGCCAGGTCGCCGAACCAGCCGGCGAGGCGGACGAACGGCCGCGGGGCGATTCCGAGCGGCTGCATCCGCCCCGTTACCCGCGCCATGATCCGCCAGGCATCGAGGTAGGAGAGCCCGTGGCCCCCGAGGATGTACCGCCGGCCGGTTGCGCCGCGTTCGGCTGCTGAAAGAATTCCGGCGGCCACGTCGCGGACATCGACGAAATCGTTGCCACCGGGGGGCGCGAACAGTCCCTTGCCGGCACCGACTTCCAGGAGCATTCGGCCGCTCGACGGCTGCCAGTCCCAGGGGCCGAGCATGTAGACGGGATTGACGATCGTGGCATCGAGTCCCCGATCGATTTCCAGGTGGAGGGCCGCCTCGGCCTCCCGCTTGGTGACGACGTAGGGGCACTCGGGCATCCCGCCGGGAGGCGTTTCCTCGTCGGCTGGCCGGCCATCGGCCCGCAAACCGATCGCATCCACGCTCGAGACGTGCACGAGCCGGGCTCCCGCCCGGCGAGCAGCCTGGGCGAGCCGGCGGGTGCCCTCGACGTTAACCATCCGCATCTCGGCGCCGTGACGCCAGCCGCAGTGGACGAAGGCCGCCGCATGGATCACGTAGCCGACGCCGTCGAGCGCGCGGTCCAGGGTCTGTTCGTCTCCGAGCCCGCCGGTGATCCGCTCCACGGCCAGCCCGGCCAGGGCGGTGTCGCCCACGGAACTCTCCGAACGAACGAGCACCCGGACGGCCAGGTTTCGGCCGAGCAGTTGGCGAACGACGTTGTTGCCGACCAGGCCGGTCGCCCCGGTTACGAGGCATGTTCCGGAAAGATCGAATCGCCGCGGTGCGATCATCGAATCAGCCTCTCTCCGGGGTGCCTTTCGCCGCCACGCCGGGTCGATCGATCCATCGCACGAACCCAGCGTCGATTCTATGTCGGCCGGGGGGGAGGGGCGACTTTGACACCGCATCCCGGCGACGGCGCGGTTGACGGACCCGCTGCAATCCCTCCAAGATGGCCCTGCCGCTTCCGAAAGTCGTGTGGAGCCAAGGAGTTACGAGTCGCGGACCGTCTCCATGGCATTGGCGGCCGGAGGGAGGACACGTGGCTGAGGTCGTCGTTGAACCGGTCGAAAGCCGGAGCCAGCAGAAGCGGTTTCTGCGGCTGCCGTGGCGGATCTATGCCGACGATCCCTGCTGGATGCCGCCGCTGCTGCACTCCCAGGAAGAGCTGCTTGGCTTTCGCCGGCATCCCTTCTATGAGAAGTCGAAGAGCCGCTCGTTCCTGGCCCGGCGGGGTGGTCGGGACGTGGGCCGGATCACGGGAATCGTGAATGCCGGTCACATCGAGCGGTATGGGGAGCAGCGGGGCTTCTTCGGCTTCTTTGAATGCGACGACGATCCTGCGGCGGCCCGGGCCCTGTTCGGCGCGGCCACCGACTGGCTTCACGCCCAGGGGATGGAGACCGTCCGCGGGCCGGTGAACCCCTCGCTCAATTACGAATGCGGCCTGTTGATCGAGGGCTTTGAGACGCCGCCGTTCTTCATGATGACCCACAATCGGGCCTATTACGCCGCCCTGGTCGAGGCCAATGGCCTGACGAAAATCGAAGACCTCTACGCCTTCTGGGGCAAGACCTCGATGCTCTCCTCGCTCGACAGCAAGCTGGGCGTGATGGTTGCGGGCGTCAAGGAACGCTTCGGGGTCACCGTTCGGCCGCTCGATCGCAGCCGGTTCGACGACGAGGTGCGGATGTTTCTCGAGGTCTACAACTCGAGCCTCGGCGGCACCTGGGGCTTCGTGCCTCTGACGGCGGGCGAGGTCACGCACATGGCGGCGAGCCTCAAGCACCTGATCGTGCCGGAACTCGCCCTCGTGGCCGAGGTAAACGGCAAGCCCGTCGGCACGGTCTTCTGCCTGCTCGACTACAATCCTCGGATCAAGGCGATCGGGGGCCGGTTGTTTCCCTTCGGCTTCATCCGGCTGCTCTGGAACAAGCGGGGGATCAAGCGGATGCGGGCGATCAGCACGAATGTCGTGCCTGAGTACCAGGCCTGGGGCGTGGGGCTCGTGCTCACCGCCGCGCTCGTGCAGCCGGTGATCGACTGGGGAATGGAGGAGGCCGAGTTCTCCTGGGTACTCGAGAGCAACCACCTTTCGAAGCGGACGCTCGAGCGGGGCGGGGCGCTGGTGACCAAGAAGTATCGGATCTATCAGGATGGCTGAGGGCAGGCCGATGAGATCTGTTTGCATGCGTTCCGTTTGGTTGGCGGGCCTCGCCGCCGCCGTCGCTGGTCTGGCGCATGAGCCGGTAGCGGCGGCGGATGCGGCCCGTCGACCGAACGTGTTGTTCATCGTGTCGGACGACTTGAACACGATGCTCGGCTGCTACGGCGATTCTCTCGCCAAGACGCCGGCCATCGACCGGCTCGCCTCCCGAGGCGTGCGGTTCGAGCGGGCCTACTGCAGTTTTCCGCTCTGCGGTCCGAGTCGAAACTCATTTCTGACCGGGCTCTATCCCAACGCCACCGGGATCATGGCCAACTCCCAGATCTTCCGCCAGTCGATTCCCAGTCAGGTGAGCATGCCCCAGGCCTTTCGCCGCGCGGGCTACTTCGTGGCCCGGATCGGCAAGCTCTACCACTACAACGTGCCCCGATCGATCGGCACGAACGGCCACGACGATCCCGCCTCGTGGGAGCTGGAACTCAATCCGGCTGGGGTGGACCGGCTGGAGGAGGAAACAGAGATCGTCTCGCTCCGGCCGGGGCAGTTCGGGGGCACCCTGAGCTGGTATGCGTCGCCGCAGCCCGACGCCCGCCACACCGACGGCATGCTCGCCGCCGACGCCGAGTGGGTGCTCGAGCGGTGCGGCCGTGACCGGAGTCGGCCGTTCTTTCTGGCCGTCGGATTCTTCAGGCCGCATACACCCTACGTTGCTCCGGAGGATCCCTATTTCCGCTGGCATCCTGAGGAGACGATGCCGGTCGTGACGGGGATCGAGGCCGACCAGGCCGATCTGCCTCCACCAGCGATCGAGAGCCTTCACAAAGAGGAGCGAGCCCTCACCGACAAACAGCGGCGGCAGTGCCGCCAGGCCTACAACGCCAGCATCAGCTTCATGGATGCCCAGGTGGGCCGGGTGCTGACGGCCTTGGACCGGCTCGGCCTCACGGACGAGACGATCGTCGTGTTCACAAGCGATCACGGCTACCACATGGGCGAGCACGGTCTGTGGCAGAAGCGGAGCCTGTTCGAGCAGAGCGCCCGGGTGCCGCTCGTGATCGCGGGGCCTGGGGTGAAGCAGGCCGGGAGCGTGGCCGAGGCGCCGGTCTCACAAGTCGATTTCTTTCCCACCCTGGCCGAACTCTGCGACGTAGCGGCCCCGGAGAACCTGCAGGGGCAAAGCCTCGTTCCCATGCTCGAGGATCCTGCGGAGCAGGGCCGCGGCTGGGCGCTCACCCAGGTCAACCGCAGTCGAAACAAGGAACGGTTCTTCGGCTATTCGCTCCGAACGCCGCGCTGGCGATACACGGAGTGGGACGAGGGGCGAGCTGGCCGGGAACTCTACGACCACGACGCGGACCCCGGGGAACTCACGAACCTGGCCGACGTGGCCGCCCAGGCCGCCACGATCGCCGAACTCTCGGCGACGCTTCGGCAGGCCGTGGCGGCGACCTTTCCGGCGGACGGCCAGACCCCCGAGGTCAAGCCAGGCGGCTGGGAGATTAGCCTGCCCGATTGAGCGTCGGAGCGGCTTCGGGGCATGTGTGGCACCGGCTCGGGGGCGGCAAAAGTCGCGTCGCGGGCGAGGATACGCCCCCATGCTCCGCGAGCGTTCGCCGACCCCCTCGCCTCCTCTCGCAGTGTGCCCAAGGGTCGCTCCAGCTATGTCAGATTCGCTCTAGCCGAAGAACGGCGCCAGCACGTTGCGGGCCGTGCGGACGGCGGAGATCCGTCCAGCGAGACTCTTGCCGAAGGTCTCATCTTCCACCTCGATGCAGACTGGGCCCTCGTAGCCCACCCGGCGAACCTCCGCCAGGAAGCGACCGCAGTCGATGTCGCCGAAGCCAGGAATCCGCGGCTGGTGCCAGCGGGAAGGGAAGTCGAACCGCCCCACCTCGTCGACCGCCCGCGGATCGAGCCGCACGTCCTTCATGTGGAGGTGGAAGAGCCGATCGCGGAACGGTTCCAACGGGGAGAGCGGGTCCATCCCCTGGAGCACGAAGTGGGAGGGATCGTAGTTGAGCCCCAGGGCTAGCGAGCCGATCTCGGCGAAGGCCCGCCGCCAGATCGCAGGCGTGGTGAACAGGTTCTTGCCGCCCGGCCACTCGTCGGCGGTGAACAGCATCGGGCAGTTCTCGATCGCGATCCGCACGCCGTGGTCCTCGGCCAGGCCGACGAGCGGCCGCCAGACCTCGAGGAACCGCGGCCAGTTGTCATCCACGGTCTTTCGCCAGTCGCGGCCGGCGAAGGTGGTGACCGTCTGCAGGCCGAGCCGCGGCGCCGCGGCGATCAATTTCCGGAGATGGGCGATCGCCGGCTCGGCCGCGGCAGGGTCGGGATCGAGCGGATTGGGGTAATAGCCGAGCCCGCTCAGTGAGACACCGTGGCGGTCGCAGCAAGCGAGCACGTCGTCGGCCTTGGCCTGCGTGAAGTCGGTCACGTCGACATGCGTGACCCCGGCATACTTCCGCTCCGCCTTCCCCACCGGCCAGCACATCGCCTCGACGCAGGCGAAGCCTTCCGCCGCGGCAAACGCCAGCACCTCGTCGAGCGAGTACTCCGGCAGGATCGCCGACACGAATCCGAGTTGCATGGGCACGAGTCTCCCGGTGTGCGATTTAGCGGGCCAGCCTGACGCGGCAGAGGAGCGAATCGGCCGTGATGAACAGGGTCGTGCCATCCTCACCGAGCGTGCAGTTGGCCGTGGGCCGGCCCGTCAGCAGCGTGCCGAGGTGGGTGCCGTCGGGCGTGAAGACGAGCACGCCGCCTGGGCCGGTGGCGAACACGTGACCGGCTGCGTCCACCGTCAGGCCGTCGGGCAGCCCGGGCCGCCCCTTGGGCAGGGTCGCCCCGTCGAAGAACACCCGCCCCTCGTCGAGGCTGCCGTCATCGCGAATCGAGAAGGCCCGCCAGATCGGGGCGGCCGGATCCGACTGGGCGACGTAGAGCGTCTTCTCATCGGGCGACAGGCCGATCCCGTTCGGGCGGGTCATCGTGCGGCACGCGAGCGACAGCCCGCCATCGGCGGCCACGCGGTACACGCCGCAGAAGTCGAGCTCGCGGAGCGGATCGTCCCAGTTCTTCGGCAGCCCGTAGGGCGGGTCGGTGAAGTAGATCGCACCCGAAGAATGCACCACCAGGTCATTGGGGCTGTTGAGCCGCTTGCCCTGATAGGAGTCGGCCAGCGTCCGCTTGCCGCCGCCGGGCTCGAGCCGCGAGAGGCGTCGGTCGCCATGTTCGCAGAGCAGCAGCCGGCCCTGATGGTCGATGGCGAGTCCATTGGATCCTGGCTCTCGACCATAGCCGGCCGGCCCGGTGAACCCGGCCGGCTCCAGGAACACGTCGATCCCCGTGCCGGGCTGCCAGCGATTGACCCGGTTTCGCGGCAGATCGGAGAACAGCAGGCAGCCCTTGGGGAGTCCGCCTGCGTCGGTGGCCACCCAGACCGGCCCCTCGCTCCAAAGGAAGCCCATCGCCAGCACCTCGATCTCCGCCCCGGGCGGGATGATCGCATCGAGTCTGGGATCGAGACGCTCGACCGAGCCGACCGTGGGATTCGGCCGCTCCGGCCGCTGGCCAAACGAGGGGCCGGCACCAGGGAGAAGCATGGCCAGCGATGCGAACACAGAAAACAGCCGCGGCGACATGGAAACGCTCCCCTGGGGACTCTCGAACGGCGGTCACTCTACCGCAAAGCCCGACGGCGAGGAACCGAGGTGACGTCACCTGGTGGGTCGGGGTTGCCCGTGCTCCGTCGCCGGACGTTCGCTGCGGGAGCGCATGAAGGGGCGGAGGCGTCGTCTTGTGGTGGGTCGGGGTTGTCCGTGCTCCGTCGCCGGACGTTCGCTCCGGGCATCCTGCCCTGCGCTCACTCGGATGCAGACTTCGCGCCGCAATCCTGCTGCGCTTGTCTGCCTACGCCGGCTCTCTGGGCACGGGCAACCCCGACCTCGCAGCTCTGTTCGAAGTGCTCGGTGAAGTGCTCGGTG
>CAYVNX010000095.1:0-4422 GCA_964453165.1 uncultured Candidatus Kuenenia sp.
GGTGACATGGGCCCGGCAACGTGCTCGTGACCGGTTCGGAGAGCCACTTCGTGCCGATCTCCAGGGTTCCCGGGAAGATGTAGTGCTCGGTTTCGTGGTTGATTTCCTGAGGCTTGTCGTCAACCTGGATCGCATCGAGCACGAGCCCGCGGTCTTCGTCTTGATGAAACAGCTCATACCGCACGGAATCCTCGTAATCCTTCTTGAACTTGTCGCGGCCCACGAAACTCGGCTTCCCTTCTTCGGCGTCGGAATGGACCGCATGGGTCTCGATCTTGAAGGCATGCTCGAACTCCCCTTCCTTGCGGGGGACGATCGACCAGGTCTGCGTGAGCCTGTCGTGCCCCACGAACTTGTCGTCGACGAAATAGAGCACATACCCGGCATACTTCACCGGATTGTGGTCGTGCACCAGGCCGATCTGATTCGAGGGCTGGCCAGAGCCTTTCGCTTCCTCCGCAGTCACGCGGCCGGCCATTGAGGCGAAGCCCAACGAGGCGATGAGGATGGCGAATACGAACCGGCGGAGCGATGGCATGGTGACGAGCCCTATGAGGGATTTTTTCTGCAAAGAATGAAGACCCGGCCCGGTTATACACGAACCGGAATGTGCCGAGGGGCGCTTCTCGTTCATGAAATCGCCGTTTCGTGCACGGTCGTTGTCCAAAATGTCGGGAAACCCCTCAGCGCATGACGGCAGGTTGCGGAAGTACGTTTCGCTCTCCTGGGAGGGTCGCCATCGGCATCGCACCACCTCGGGCCCTAGGTTGAACCGCTGGCGTGAGACCTCGGCCGCGCTGTGCTTGCACCTGTGCATCGGCGTGGCGATTGGGTCCACGAGGGGCTCGAGTGGCGTGATCAGGCGGGGCGGCCCATGCCGGGCTACGTCGACGAGGAGTTCCGCGGCTATCTCGACGGCCCCAACCACAAAATGGCTGCGAACAAGCTTGCGGAAGTGACATTGACTGGTCTATTTCTCCTGGACCCGAAGCATCCACAAGTGGAGGGACAGGTGAACCACGCAAAGGCCTATGCAGTCGATAGCAAATCTTCGCCATTCGAACCGACTTCGATCGCTCGCCGCGAGCCTACCGAACGGGACGTGCAGATCGAGATTCTGTTCTGTGGCATATGCCACTCCGATCTCCATACCGCGAGAGATGAGTGGAACGAGGTCATGCCCACGGTATACCCCTGCGTGCCGGGCCACGAGATCGTCGGCCGGGTGACGGCGGTTGGCTCGGAGGTTGCCAAGTTTCAAGTGGGCGATACGGTCGGTGTTGGGTGCCTCGTCGGTTCGGATCACACCTGCGCTCAGTGCCAAGCGGATGTTGAGCAGTATTGCCCGCATGCCGTGTTCACGTACAACTCACCCGATCAGCACGGGACGGCCCCAGTCACGTATGGCGGCTATTCAGAGAGTGTCGTTGTCGATGAGCGATTCGTGCTCACGATCCCAGACCATTTGGAGTTGGCCGCGACCGCGCCCCTGCTGTGCGCGGGCATCACGACCTACTCGCCGTTGAAACGGGCCGGAGTGGGCCCCGGCAAAAAGGTCGGCATCGTCGGTCTGGGCGGGCTTGGGCATATGGGTGTGAAGATCGCCAAGGCGATGGGTGCAGAAGTCGTTGTGTTTACGACGTCGCCGGGCAAGATCGAGGACGCCAAACGCCTGGGTGCGGACGATGTGATTCTTTCGACCAACAAGGACGAGATGCAGCCCCATATGGGCAGTTTCGACTTTATTCTTGATTGCGTGTCGGCTCAGCACGACATCAACATGTACCTGGGCATGCTGGCGAGCAACGGCGAGCTCACGCTCGTCGGGGCACCGGAGAAACCGCTCGAAGTCTCGGCGTTCAGCCTGATCTCCGGGAGCAAGCGGCTTTCGGGCTCCATGATCGGCGGCATCGCCGAGACGCAGGAAATGCTTGACTTCTGCGGGCAGCACACCATCACGTCTGATGTCGAGGTGATCCCGATACAGCAGGTCAATGAAGCGTACGAGCGGTTGCTGAAAGGAGACGTCAAGTATCGGTTTTCAATCGACATGGCGTCACTCAAGAGGCAGTAGCGGAAGGGGAGTGTGACTCAACCGGAGACGCTCATTGGCCGATCTCGACCGAGCCGGGCCCCACTCGGCGTTGCCAGATCATCACTCGGTTATTGCCGCTGTCGGCCACCGCCAAAAGCATGCGGTCGCCCGCGGCGTGCAGATCGATACCGTAGGGCCAGCAGAGCGAGTCGGGCGTGACCGCACGCCAGCGGTTTTCGCCGCTCGCGTCAAAGGTTTCTTGGCCGAGCACGGCAGTCGCCGAGGTTCCGACCCCTCCGGCCGTCGGCCAGAACAGCACCCGATTGTTGGCCGTGTCGGCCACGGCGAGGAACTCGTCGGTGGCCGAGAGCCCGTAGGGAAACCGCAGCCGGGCCGGCCCCTGAGGTCGATGTGGCAGTTCGGCGGCCGAGACGAAGTCGGGCTGGCCGAGCACCAGATCGGCAGGCCGGTCTGCTTCGAGGCGACCGTGCCAGCCGAGCACGCGGTGGTTGCCCGCGTCGGCCACGAAGAGCGTGCCGCGGCTTGCGGCGATCGCGTGCGGCCAGCGAAACGACGCGGCGTGAGGCGGCCCGCCGCGGTTCTCGGCGTTGCTCGTGAAGTCGGGCTGACCGAGCACGAGATCGGCCGGGCGGTCGCACTCGGGCAGGCCGTCCCAGGCGAGCACCCGGCGGTTCCCGGTGTCGGCGACACAGAGCCGTCCGTCGAGCCAGGCCAGGCCATAGGGCCAATAGAGCGAGTCGGCGGCGGGGCCGCCGCCGCGGTTGACGGCTGTCTCGCTCAGGGATCGTTGCCCCAGGCACCAGTCGGGCGGCGTATCGCTGGCCGTCGGTATCTGATTCCAGACGAGGATGCGATGATGCCAGGCGTCGGCGACGAGGAGCCGCTCACCGCCGGCCACTGGCACGACGATCGCTGCAGTGGGAAGGTGGAGCCCGTTCTCCGGGCCGCGACCGCGGGCGGCCGGGCCTTCAGCCTCGAAGGAGGCCTGGCCCAGCACCACCTGCGCGGGTGCGTGATCGGTGTGCGGCAGCCCATCCCAGATCACGACGCGGTGGTTGCCCGAGTCACAGACGACGAGCCGGCGGTCGTCGAGCCACACGCCCCGCGGGCCGTAGAGTTGGCTCGCCGTCGGCTGGGCCGCCGGCAGGGCGAGACCGCCCGGGGCCGGGGCCCCGAGCCAGCGAAGCGGCTGCCAATCGGCGGTGATGTCGATGAGATCCGCCACGCAGCGATCCTTGCCGACTGTGAAACAACGATGCCGCCGCACGATGCGGCGAACGGCGATCCGGCAGACCACTTCAACCGTCCAAGGGGTGCCGCCAACGGAGCCCCGGAAACCGCGCGTAGTCTCGATCGGTGGTGACCCACTCCGATCCTGTCTCTAGAGCCAGAGCCGCGTGATAGGCGTCCACGACGAGGTTGCCACGAGCCTGGCTGCGCCGGCAGAGATCCAGAAAAATCGGCCAGTGACGCGGGCCCGGTGCAAGGACGACCAGCCGATCGTGCTCTCGAAGCTCGTCGATGTAGGCGATGGCCTGCTTCAAGGGAGTGGGAGGGTCAAAGATCCGGGGGTGGGTGATGATTCGCAGGCAGCCGCTGAGGGCCAGGTCTGACGCCGCACACCCAGTTGGAGCGTCGAGCGTCTTCTCCAGCCAGTTGCGGTACTCCCGGTGACGCTCCGTCTCCTCTCGATGTGCATAGACGAGCACATTGACGTCGAGAAGGATCACCGCTGCTCCATTGCATCGAGCAGATTGACGGAACTGTCCAGATCGATCCCCGGGAGAACGCCTCGGCCGCGGAACGTGGTCAGCCGGGTTGGCCCAGACCGGTGGGCTGATCGCGGCCGGGCAAATGCCTTTTGCAGCGAGTCTTGCACGACTTCGCTGAGGGTGCAGGAACGCTCAGCGGCAACCTGTTTGGCCTTTCGCAGGAGATCATCGGGGAGCGAGATCGTCGTTCTCATGCATCAAAATGTATTTGCGTTGCATCTTGATGTCAAAAGGTGCGGGCGGTCACCGCTCGGTGGGGGCGGCCGGGCGAGATCCGGCAGAGCGGGCATGGTCGCCCCCCAGGGTCACTGCGGCCGCACCCAGACGATGCCGTCCTGCTCGCGGAGCGGGAAGGGCTCGAGCCGGCAGGCGGGCGAGGAGAAGCAGCCCCCGGTGTCGGTGTCGAACGTGAACCCGTGCCAGGGGCAGGTGAGCGTGCCGGCCTCGAGGTCGCAGGCCGCCCGGTCGAGCGGCAGGCCGACGTGGCCGCAGGCGTTGCGAAAGGCCCGCAGACCCTCCTTGGATCGGACCACGATCACCTTCGCCTCGCCCGCCTCGAAGGCGACCGGCTTCTCGGCGGTGATTGCAGCGACC